>JBBIJJ010000050.1:0-20856 GCA_037446035.1 Burkholderiales bacterium | reverse complement strand
TTCAGCTCAGCACCAGATTGTCTCTATGTATCAGTTCGGGTTCCTCGATGAAACCGAGGATCGACTCGATCTCGCTGGTGGGCTTGCGCGCGATCAGCCGGGCTTCGCCGCTGGCGTAGTTCACCAGACCGCGCGCGATCTCGCGGCCGTTGCGATCGATGCAGGCGATGGCGTCCCCGCGAGCGAACTCGCCCCGCACCTCGATCACGCCGATCGGCAACAGGCTCTTGCCGTCGGCGCGCAGCGCGCGCACGGCGCCGTCGTCGACGACGACGCAGCCCTTGAGCTGCAGGTGATCCGCGAGCCACTGCTTGCGCGCGGTCAGCATCGGCATCGATGCCGTGAGCTGCGTGCCGATGCGCTCGCCGTGCGCCAGCCGTACCAGCACGTCGGGCTCGCGTCCCGACGCGATCACCGTGTGCGCGCCGCTGCGCGCGGCGCGCTTGGCGGCAAGGATCTTGGTGATCATGCCCCCGCGCGCGATCCCGCTGCCCGCGCCGCCGGCGATCGTTTCGAGATAGGGGTCGCCCGCCTTGGCCTCCTCGATCAGCGTCGCCGACGGATCCCGCCTCGGGTCGGCGCTGAACAGCCCCGCTTGGTCGGTCAGGATCACGAGCGCATCGGCCTCGACCAGGTTGGTGACCAGCGCACCGAGCGTGTCGTTGTCGCCGAACTTGATCTCGTCGGTGACGACCGTGTCGTTCTCGTTGATGACCGGAACCACGTCGAGTTCGAGCAGCGTCAACAGCGTCGAACGCGCGTTCAGATAGCGCGCACGATCGGCAAGGTCCGCGTGCGTCAGCAGGATCTGTGCCGTACGCAAACCCAGCGCCCCGAAGCGCGCTTCGTAGGCCTGCGCCAGGCCCATCTGGCCGACCGCTGCCGCAGCCTGCAGCTCATGAATCTGCTGCGGCCGTCGGGCCCATCCGAGTCGCTGCATGCCCTCGGCGATCGCGCCGCTGGACACCAGCAGCGCCTGTTTGCCGAGCGCATGGATCGCCGCGATCTGCTCGGCCCAGCGCGTGATGGCATCCAGGTCCAGTCCACGACCCTCGTTGGTCACGAGGCTGCTGCCAACCTTGACGACCACGCGCCGCGCCGTGGCGATGACAGAATGTGAAGTCATGCCAGTTTCGCTGCGGCGATGTAGCCCGAATCGCTCGCCGCGGTGGCCTTCGACTTCGGGGCAATCAGGAACCGCTGCACCGCACGCATCAGCTCGCTGCAGCCCTCGCCGGTGGCCGCGGAGACCGCGAAGACCGGCGCCTTGGTGCGAAGGCGCCGGCGGATGCTCTCGATTTGCTCCGCACGCTTGTCCGCGGGGATCAGATCGATCTTGTTGAGCACCCACCAGCGCGGCTTGCGGTACAGCGCTGCGTCGTACTTCTTCAATTCGGCGACGACGGCGCGCGCTTCAGCGACCGGGTCGATCTGCGGATCGAGCGGCGCGATGTCCAGTACATGCAGCAGCAACCGCGTCCGGCTTAAGTGTCGCAGAAACCGATGGCCGAGGCCCGCGCCAGCCGCTGCGCCTTCGATCAGTCCGGGTATGTCAGCGATCACGAAACCCTGCCCGGCTTCCAGCCGGACCACGCCCAAGTGCGGGCTGAGCGTCGTGAACGGATAGTCCGCAATCTTCGGCCGCGCGTTCGACACGGCCGCGATCAAGGTCGACTTACCCGCGTTGGGCATGCCAAGCAAGCCCACGTCGGCAAGTACGCGCAGTTCAAGCCGCAGCACCCGGCGCTCGCCCGGCTCGCCCTTGGTGAACTGCCGCGGCGCGCGATTCGTACTGGATTTGAAGTGCAGATTGCCGAGCCCGCCCGCGCCGCCCTTGGCGAGCAGTGCGCGCTGGCCATCGGACGCCAGATCCGCGATCAGCACACCGGTCGCATCGTCGAAGACCAGCGTGCCGACCGGCACACGCAGTTCGACGTCCGCACCCGCTGCGCCATAGCAGTCAGAGCCCCGACCAGGTTCACCGTTTTCGGCCTCGAACCGGCGCGTGTAGCGATAGTCGATCAGCGTGTTGATGTTGCGATCGGCGATCGCCAAGACGCTGCCGCCGCGGCCGCCGTCGCCGCCGTCGGGGCCGCCCTTGGGAATGAATTTCTCGCGGCGAAACGACGCACTGCCGTCGCCGCCTCGACCGGCGACGACTTCGATGCGCACTTCATCGACAAACTTGGTTGCCATCCGTATGAAATGCAAAAGCCCTGCCGGATCGCGGCAGGGCTTTCGCGCTTGGACTCTCAGCGTCTGCCGGCGATCTCAGGCGGTGCGCGGCACGACGCTCACCGTCTGCCGGTTGTCCTTCCCGCGAACCGCAAAACTCACGGCGCCGTCGACGAGTGCGAACAACGTGTGGTCGCGACCGACGCCGACATTGTCGCCGGGATGGAACTTGGTACCACGCTGGCGCACGATGATCGCGCCGGCCGAGATCGTTTCTCCGCCAAACACTTTGACGCCGAGCCGTTTGGCCTGCGAGTCGCGCCCGTTGCGCGACGATCCGCCCGCCTTCTTGTGTGCCATGGTCTGACCTCTTTCGTTGTCGTGCCGAGCGGCTTCAGCCGCCGATCGAATCGATCCGCAGTTCCGTGAAGTCCTGCCGGTGTCCGGCATGCTTCTGGAAGTGCTTGCGCCGGCGCAACTTGAAAATCTTCACTTTCGGGTGCCGGCCATGCGCCACCACCGTCGCGGTCACCGCCACCCCGGCCACGAGCGGCGTGCCGACGCGCAGCCCTTCCGCGCCGCCCACGGCGAGCACCTGGTCGAGCGTGACCTGCTGGCCTGCCTCCACTGGCAGGGCCTCGACCTTCAACCTGTCACCCGGGGCGACGCGATACTGCTTGCCGCCCGTCTTGATCACCGCAAACATGGATTCAAACTCCTGAGCCTCGCCGCAGGCTGCCGGCCGGGCTCGCTCGACCGGAAAGCTTGGCATTATCGCAGCGCCCGCGAGGTCGAGTCAAACGGCGGACCGCCGCCGCTGCAATCCTTCGGCCCGGGGCGTTCCTGACAACGCGGCTCCTATAATGCCGACCGCCCGCCGCAGGATCCCCGCCACCGCAATTGCCGCACGCGTCTGTCATGCCACTTTCGCCAACGGGCGCTCCCGAACTGGCCCGGATCCTCGCACCGGTTGCCGATGACATGCGTGCCGTCGACGCCGTCATCCGCGACCGCCTGCGCTCGGACATCGCCCTGATCGGCTCGATCGGCGAGTACATCATCGGCGGCGGCGGTAAGCGTCTGCGGCCCGCCGTTCTTCTGCTGGTCGCCCGCGCTCAGGGCTACCGTGGGTCCGCGCACACGCAGCTGGCTGCCGTGATCGAGTTCATCCATACCGCAACGCTGCTGCACGACGACGTGGTTGACGAATCGGACCTGCGCCGCGGTCGCCCCACGTCCAATTCGAAGTTCGGTAACGCGGCGAGCGTGCTGGTAGGGGACTTCCTGTATTCGCGCTCCTTTCAGATGATGGTGGACGTCGGAAGCATGCGAGTGATGCGCATCCTGGCGGACGCGACCAACCGCATCGCCGAAGGGGAGGTTCTGCAGCTGATGAACGTTCACGATCCGTCCGTGGACGAAACGCGCTATCTGATGGTCGTCGAACGCAAGACGGCGACGCTGTTCGAGGCAGCCGCGCGCATCGGCGCCGTGCTCGCGGGCGCGGACGCAGCGACCGAATCCGCGTGCGCCCGCTACGGCGCGAGCCTCGGCACCGCGTTCCAAATCATCGACGACGTGCTCGATTACTCGGGCAATGCCGAGGACATCGGCAAGCGGCTGGGCGACGATCTGCGCGAAGGCAAGACGACGTTGCCGCTGATCCACGCATTGCGCTCATCCACGCCAGCGCAACGGGCGCTCGTCGAACGTGCGATCCGGGACGGCGGCGCAGACTTCGCCGAGATCGCGCGGATCGTCGCCGACAACGGCTCGCTCGAGTATGCGCGCCGACGCGCGCAGCAGGAGTCGATCCTCGCTCTCGAAGCGGCCGAGGCGCTGGCCGACTCGGACTTCAAGCGTTCTTTGTTAGAATTGAACGCGTTCGCGATACGGCGAGACCGCTAGCGATGCAGGCAGTCGAGCAAGCATCGACTGAAATCGGGGTGTAGCTCAGTCTGGTAGAGTACTGCGTTCGGGACGCAGGAGTCGGAGGTTCGAATCCTCTCACCCCGACCAGAGCCTTTTCCCAAGCCTTTGCGGTAGTCGCCGTTCCGCGAGGCACGGCCTGATTCGGCGCTCGCCCGCACCCGCGTCGAGCGCGCCACCGGACAGCAATCGTCGCTGCCGGATCGCCGAGCGGCGTGGACCCGGAGCAGCACGCACCCGCATTGTTCCTCGTTCCTCGGCGTCGTCCTCATCGGTGTCCGGCGGCCGTGGGCCGTCACCCGCCGCCGCACCGGCACGATCTCCGATGGCTTCCGCTCACCGAATGATTTTTTCTGGCGCGGCCATCGGCGCGCCGTGCCGCCCGGCCCGACCGCGGGCTCGCTTGCTGCGGCGGCCCCGCGACGCCGGCGGATGATGCCCGCTTTGAGGGACTTAGCTTTACAAATTAGGGGCTTATCGGCAGTATCTTCAAGCTTCGGCGCGCACCTCGGACGTTATAAAAGGCCGCTCGGCCTTCCCTTCGCATCCATGTCAGCCGTCACTCAAGGTCCAGCAGCGGCAGCAGGCGCTTTGACCGGTCTTGCCCGCGCGCTCGTGCAGCAGGGCAAGCTCCGGCCCGACCGCGCCGAGACACTGGCGCGCAAAGCCGTCGCGAGCAGCACGCAGTTCATCGACGAGTTGACGAGCGTTGCCGAGCAGGTCGGCATGACGACTTCGCAGATCGCGAAGTTCGCCGCCGACACTTTCGGGCACCCGTTGCTCGATCTGTCGGCGTTCGACTCCGACCAGCTGCCGAAGGACATCATCGATCGCAAGCTCGTCGCTTCGCTGCGGGTGCTCGCGCTGCGCAAGCGCGGCAACCGCCTGGCGGTCGCCGTTTCGGACCCGACCAACTTCCAGGCGCTCGATCAGGTCAAGTTCCAGACTCAGCTCGCGCTCGACGTCGTCGTGGTCGAGCACGACAAGCTGGTCAAGCTGATCGAGGCCGCTGCGCAATCGGTTTCGCAGTCGCTCGATGCGATCGTCGGCGACGACGTCGACTTCGAGGACCTGCTCCAGGAGTCGCCGGAACAGACCAAGGACGAGCCGACGGTCGAAGTCGACGACGCGCCGGTCGTCCGCTTCCTTCAGAAGCTGTTGCTGGATGCGATCACCGAGGGTGCGTCCGACCTGCACTTCGAGCCGTACGAGAAGTTCTACCGGATCCGTTTCCGCGTCGATGGCGTGCTGCGTGAAGTGGCGCAGCCGCCGCTGGCGATCCGCGAACGACTGGTCACCCGCATCAAGGTCATCTCGAAGCTCGACATCTCGGAAAAGCGCGTGCCGCAGGACGGGCGAATGAAGCTTGCGCTGTCGGGGCAGCGGGCGATCGACTTCCGCGTCAGCACGCTGCCGACGCTGTACGGCGAGAAGGTCGTGATGCGTATCCTCGATCCGTCGCAGGCGAAGATGGGGATCGACGCGCTCGGCTACGAACCCGAGCAGAAGCAGGCCCTGCTGGACGCGATCACGCGGCCTTACGGTATGGTCCTGGTGACGGGCCCGACCGGCAGCGGCAAGACGGTCTCTTTGTACACATGCCTGAACATCCTGAACCAGCCGGGCGTGAACATCTCGACCGCCGAGGATCCGGCCGAGATCCAGCTGCCCGGAATCAACCAGGTCAACGTCAACGAGAAAGCAGGCTTGACGTTCGCCAGCGCGATGCGCGCTTTCCTGCGCCAGGATCCGGACATCATCATGGTCGGCGAGATCCGCGACCTGGAAACCGCCGACATCGCGATCAAGGCAGCGCAGACCGGACACATGGTCATGTCGACGCTGCACACGAACGACGCACCGTCGACGCTGACGCGGCTCGCCAACATGGGCGTGCCGGCGTTTAACATCGTCTCGTCGGTGATCCTGATCACCGCGCAACGGCTGGCGCGCCGCCTGTGCTCGTGCAAGCAGCCCGCGGATCTGTCGAAGGACGCGCTGCTCGCGGCCGGCTTCGCAGAGGCGGATCTGGACGGCAGTTGGGTTCCGTACAGGCCGGTCGGCTGCGATCGCTGCAAGGGCACGGGTTACAAAGGGCGGGTCGGCATTTATGAGGTCATGCCGATCACCGAGGAGATCCAGCGGATCATCCTGAAAGGCGGCAGCTCGCTGGAGATCGCGCAGCAGGCTCAGCGCGAGGGCGTGAAGAATCTCAGGCAGTCCGGTCTGCTGAAGGCGCGCCAGGGCGTGACCTCGGTCGACGAGGTGCTCGGCTGCACTAACGATTGATCCGGAATCAACGAACCAAGCAGGCGGAGACAGGCATGGCCACGGGTGCAATTGCCAAACCGCGCGAAGTCGTGCGCGAGTCAGTGTTCCACTGGGAGGGCCGCGACAAGAGCGGCAAGGTGGTCAAGGGCGAAATGCGCGCCGGCGGCGAGTCCGTCGTCGCGGCGGCGCTGCGTCGGCGCGGCATCATGGTGTCGAAGATCAAGAAGCAGAGCTTCGCGCGCGGCCGCAAGATCTCCGAGAAGGACCTGGCGATTTTCACGCGGCAACTGTCGACGATGCTGCGCGCCGGCGTACCGCTGCTGCAATGCTTCGACATCGTCGCGCGCGGTCACGCGAACCCCTCGATGTCGCGGCTGCTCAACGACATCCGCATGGACATCGAGACCGGTACCAGCCTCAACCAGGCCTTCCGCAAGTACCCGATCTACTTCGACCCGCTGTTCTGCAACCTGGTCGCCGCCGGCGAGCAGGCTGGCATTCTCGAGACGCTGCTCGACCGCCTGGCCACGTACAAGGAGAAGACGCTCGCGCTGAAAGGCAAGATCAAGAAGGCGATGTTCTATCCGCTGATGATCATCCTGGTGGCGATCCTGATCACGTCGATCATCATGATTTTCGTGGTCCCGTCGTTCAAGAGCGTGTTCACCAGTTTCGGCGCCGACTTGCCCGCACCGACGCTGATGGTCATCGCGATGTCCGACTTCTTCGTCGAGTACTGGTACGTGCTGCTGTTCGGACTGGTCGGCTCGATCTACTTTCTGATCCAGGCCTGGAAGCGCTCGCCGAAGGTGCAGATGGCGATCGACCGGCTGATCCTGAAGCCGCCGGTCATCGGCGAACTGATGCAAAAGGCTTCGATCGCGCGCTGGAGCCGCACGCTGTCGACGACGTTCGCCGCCGGCGTGCCGCTAGTCGAAGCGCTGGACTCGGTGGGCCCGGCCGCGGGCAACGCCGTCTACAAGGAGGCGACCAAGCAGATCCAGAGCGAGGTCAATATCGGCACGAGCCTCGCGCAGGCGATGCAGAACTCGGGCGTTTTCCCGAACATGGCCGTGCAGATGACCGGCATCGGCGAGGAATCCGGTTCGCTGGATTCCATGCTGTCGAAGGTCGCCGACTACTACGAGCGCGAAGTCGACGAGACCGTCGATGCACTCGCCAGCCTGATCGAGCCGATCATCATGGTCGTGCTCGGCGTGATCATCGGCGGCATCGTCATCGCGATCTATCTGCCGATCTTCAAGCTCGGCCAGGTGGTGTGAAAACCCGGACCAGGCCGGCATCGCCTGTGCGCTGCCGGCCACGATGACTTCTTGTCTCCCGACGCTCTTTTCCTGATCGGTGCGGCCGTCGTCGGCCTCGCGGTCGGTTCCTTCCTGAACGTGGTGATCCATCGCCTGCCGCGGATGATGGAGTCTCAGTGGCGCGTGCAGTGCGCCGAGCTCGAGGGCCGCGAGCCGCCCAAGGTCGAACGCTACAACCTGCTGGCGCCGCGCTCGCACTGCCCGGCGTGCGGCAAGCCGCTGCGCGTCGTCGACAACATCCCGGTCGTCTCCTACCTGATGCTGCGCGGCAAGTGCGCGTTCTGCGGCGCGCGCATTTCGCCGCGCTACCCGACCGTCGAGATCCTGACCGCCGTGCTCTCCGCGCTGGTCGCCTGGCACTTCGGCTGGGGCGTGGCCGGCGCACTCGCGCTCGTGCTGGTCTGGACGCTGATCGCGCTGACTTTCATCGACGCCGATACGACGTTTCTGCCGGACGATCTGACGCTGCCGCTGCTGTGGCTCGGACTGATCGCGAATCTGTGGAACACGTTCGCGCCGCTGCACGAGGCGGTGATCGGCGCAGTCGCCGGCTACCTGATCCTGTGGTCGATCTACTGGCTGTTCAAGCTCGCGACCGGCAAGGAAGGCATGGGCTACGGCGACTTCAAGCTGCTTGCGGCGCTCGGCGCATGGCTCGGGTGGAAGATGCTGTTGCCGATCGTGCTGCTGTCATCGATCGTCGGTGCCATCGTCGGCATCGTGCTGATCGTGCTGGCTCGCCGCGGGCGGGACATCCCGATCCCCTTTGGCCCCTACCTCGCCGCCGCTGGCTACATCACGCTGCTGTATGGCGACGCCATCGCCAGCCGCTTCCTGCCGTTCTGAATCCGCCTGCTTGCGCGTCGGACTGACCGGCGGCATCGGCAGCGGCAAGTCGACGGTCGGCGATCGGTTCGCCGAGCTCGGTGCCGCCATCGTCGATACCGATGCGATCGCGCACTCGATCACCGCACGCGGCGGTGCGGCGATCGACGCGTTGCGCGCGGTTTTCGGCGACACCTACGTGACGCGCGACGGCGCGCTGGACCGCGCCAGGATGCGCCGGCTGGTGTTTGCCGACGCCGATGCGAAACGCGCGCTCGAGGCCATCTTGCACCCGCTGATCCGAACGCGGGCCGAGGACGCCGCGCAGCGCGCGGCCGCCGTCGCACCGTATGTGATGTTCGTCGTGCCGCTGCTCGTCGAGTCCGGCGACTGGAAGGCGCGTGTCGACCGGGTGCTCGTCGTCGACTGCCCGGTGGACATGCAGATCGAGCGCGTGCTGGCGCGCAGCTCGATCGACGCCGACAGCGTCCGCGCGATCGTCGCCCAGCAGGCGAGCAGACGACAACGGCTCGCCGTGGCCGACGACGTGCTTTACAACGGCGGCGCCATCGGCCAGTTGACCGCGCGCGTGGCGCGGCTGCACGCGATGTACTGCCGCCTGGCAGCGGTCCGACGCGCAGCCGCAGGCTAGCCCGGATATTTCACGAGGTCGCCCCCGAGTGCGTCGTTTTGGCAGCTTCGTCGAGCACTTGCAACGAGCGCGGCGCGCAGCAATCTGGCGCGCCGGGGCTACGCGGGCTTGCGCGGCGTCTGCGCGGTCATCTTGCGCTCAACTGCTTGCGCGTGCCTGCGGGCACGCGACTGCGGCCGTCTCGCGCAACCTGCCTTGCGCATCCGCTCGCGCAGTTCCCGCGTCCCTCGTGAAATATCCGGGCTAGCGTGCACCCGTGATATCGTCGATCCGGCCTCGGGCAGCGCGCGCATGCAGAGCAAGGAACCCCTCCAGATTCTTTACGAGTATCCGTTCAACGAACGGGTGCGCACGCTGCTGAGGCTCGAAGACCTGTTCGAGAAGCTCGCCTACTTCTGCTCCCAGACGCATCACTTCTGTCATCACACCGCGCTGCTGACCCTGTTCGAGATCCTCGATGTCACGGCGCGCGCAGATCTGAAGGGCGATCTGCTGCAGGAACTCGAGCGTCACAAGCAGTCGCTGCTCGCGCTGCGCAACAACCCGCAGGTTTCAGAGTCCGCGCTCGCCGCGGTGCTGGCGGACATCGACGAGGCGCAGCAGGCTTTGAATGCCACCCCGGGCAAGGCGGGTCAGCACTTGCGCGACAACGACTGGCTGACGAGCATCCGCAGCCGCGCCAGCATTCCCGGCGGCACTTGCGAGTTCGATCTGCCCTCGTACCACGCGTGGCTGATGCGCGACGCGGACGCGCGCGCGCAGGACCTGCAGGCATGGGTCAAGCCGTTGTCGCAGTTCAACCAGGGGCTCGCGATCGTGTTGAAACTGCTGCGCGAAACCGCGCATCGCAGCCGCCAGACCGCCGTGCAGGGGTCGTTCCAGCAGACGCTGCAGGGGCGCACCTACGCGCTGCTGCAGGTGCGGGTGCCGGCCGATTCGGGCGCGATCCCCGAGATCAGCGCCAACAAGTACATGCTGTGGATCCGCTTCACGGCGGCGGATCGCGACCCCAAGCCGCGCGCGGTCGATCGCGACATCTCGTTCGATCTATCGCTGTGCGCCTTTTAGATGGCCACGATCGTCAAGTGCCCGACCTGCGGGCGCGAGGTCGAATGGTCCGAGGCTTCGCGCTTCCGACCGTTTTGCTCCGAGCGCTGCAAGCTCATCGACCTCGGCGCATGGGCGGCCGAAAAGTACGCGATCGCCGGCAGGCCGGCCGAGCAATCCGAGGAAACCCCGCCGTCGGAACCGCCGCGGAAGCACTGAGAAGGTGTGAAGATTTCGTCGCGAGCGGGCCGCTGGCTAGGCGCACGCAGCCGCAGGGCCGAGACATATCAAGTAGATAGGCGAGGCCCGAGCAGCGCGCAACGACGCCAGCGGGCCGCGCAGCAGAAAGATTCAGCCTAAATCCGGCAGTTCGCCTCACGTCGAAACGGCAGAAAGCCAGCATCCATGCGGGTTTCAAGCCAATTCCGAGGACTGCGGAGCAGTTCCAAATGGGTGATGGTCGTGGTCACTACAAGGCTTTGGCGCGAACGCGTTTCTCGATACTTCACGGACTTCAACTGCCGTTTCTAGGTTCAGACCTTCTGAGAAGGCGTGAAGATTGCGTCGCGAGCGGGGCGCCGGCTTGGCGCACGCAGCCGCAGGGCCGAGACATATCCGGCAGATCGGCGAGGCCCGAAAAGGCGCTTGCCTTGCGGCGCAGGCTCACGTGCGCGTAGCGCACGTTCAGTCCGTCGCTGGCGGGCGACCGCAGCCAACACCGCGCAACGACGCCAGCGGGCCGCGCAGCAGAAACCGTCTTCTGAGCCGCGCCGCCTACCAGGCGGCCGACAGCAGCGCGACGCCGTGCGCGCCACATCGCATCGAAGTCGGCAACAGTGACTCGTGCAGCCCACCGATCGCATAGATCGGCAGTGCCGCGTTCGCGATCATCGCCGCGAACCGTTCCCAGCCGAGGCCGGGCTGCGCCGGGTGGCTGGCTGTCGGCAACACCGGACCGGCGACCGCGAAGTCGAGGTCGAGCGCGGCGGCACGCTCGATCTCGGCACGCCGATGGGTCGACGCTGCCACCAGCGGCAGGTCCGGCCGGCGGTCGAGCGCCATCAACTGCGCCGCGGTGAAGTGCACGCCGCCGGCACGCTCCCACAGCGCGGCATCGTGCCGCCCGCTGACGAGCACCCGCGCACCGCAGGGGCGTGCCCGCGCGAGGATTTCGGCGAGCAGCCGCCGCACGCGCGAGGCGTCGAGCGCGGGTTCGCGCAGCTGGATCAGGCGCACGCCGCGCGCCAGCGCAAGCTCAAGCCGCGCGAGAAACGCATCGACGCCGAGTGCGGCCGCGTTCGTCAGCGCATAGAGCGCCGGCAGCGCGAGCCAGCGCAGCACCGGTACCGTCGCTGGCAGCAGCGGCCCGTCGGGCAGCCGATCGGTCGAGAAAAATCCGAACTGCTGCCCCTCGCGCGCGTGCGCCTCGCCGCGCCAGTCGAACACGCGGCAGAAGTGCAGCCGCACGCGCGCATGCGGGTAGTCAAACATCCGTGTGACCCAGGGATGCACCGCACCGACCTCGATGCCGAGCTCCTCGTGCAGTTCGCGCGCGAGCGCCGTCGCGATCGGCTCGCCCGGCTCGATCTTGCCGCCGGGAAACTCCCAGTAGCCCGCATACGGTTTGCCTGCGGGCCTGCTTGCGAGCAGAAACGCGCCGTCGGGCCGAACCAGCACGCCGACCGCGACATCCACGGGCTTCCGTGCGTTCATTCGCGCTTGGTAGCAAGCCCGTGCCGACCGGCGAAGTCGCGCGCGAACTGCAGCGCCACACGACCCGACCGCGAGCCGCGCTGCAGCGCGAACTGCAATGCCTGCACGCGCGCGGTCTCGAGCAGCGCGCCGTCGACACCGAACCGCGCAAGCCAGTGCGCGACGATGTCCAGATAGTCGTCCTGGCGAAACGGATAGAAAGACAGCCACAGGCCGAAGCGCTCGGACAGCGAGATCTTTTCTTCGACCGTTTCGGCCGGATGGATCTCGCCGTCGGCCTCGTACCTCGTTTCCAGATTCTCGCGCATGTACTCCGGCATCAGATGCCGCCGGTTCGATGTCGCGTAGATCAGCACGTTGTCCGAGGGCGCGGCCACCGAACCGTCGAGCTGCGCCTTGAGGGCCTTGTACGAACTCTCCCCCTCCTCGAACGACAGGTCGTCGCAAAAGACGATGAAGCGTTCCGCGCGATCGGCCACCTGCGCGACGATGTCGGGCAGGTCGACGAGATCGCGCTTGTCGACTTCGATCAGCCGCAGGCCGCGGTCGGCGAAGCGCACCAGGCACGCGCGGATCAACGAGGACTTGCCGGTTCCGCGCGCGCCCGTTAGCAGCACGTTGTTCGCCGGCAGGCCGGCGACGAACTGCTCGGTGTTGCGCAGGATCTGCTCTTTCTGCGCGTCCACGTGTTGCAGGTCGTCGGGGTCGATGCGCGCGATCCGGTGCACCGGCTCCAGATGGCCGACCTCGACGCCGAGGTAGCGGCGGCGGCGCCAACGAAACGCAGGCGCGCTCCAGTCGAGCGTGCGCGCGGGCGGCAGCAGCGGTTCCAGCCGCGCTAGCACGGCCTCCAGTCGCTGCGCGAGCGCGTCCGCCGCTGTGCCCGTCGCACTCATGAACGGTAGTCGGCGTTGATCGACACGTACTCGTGCGACAGGTCGCACGTCCACACGGTGGCGCTCGCCTCGCCGCGTCCGAGCACGACGCGCACGCGAATCTCGGCGCCTCTCATCACGCGTTGGCCATCGGCCTCGCGATAGGCGGGATGACGTCCGCCATCACGCGCGACCCAGACGTCGTTCAGGTACAGCTGCACCCGGCCGGCGTCGAGGTCGGCGACTCCGGCGTTACCGACCGCAGCGAGGATACGGCCGAGGTTCGGATCGGACGCAAAGAAGGCGGTCTTCACCAGCGGCGAGTGCGCGATCGAATACGCGATGCGCGCCCCTTCTTCCTCGCTCGCGGCCTCTTCGACGGTGATCTCGATGAACTTCGTCGCGCCCTCGCCGTCGCGCACGATCGCCTGGGCGAGCCGCTGCGCTACCTGCGCGATCTCTGCGGTGAGCTGAGCAAGGCGCGGATCCTTGATCGAATCGATCCGCGGCGCGGCGCTCTTGCCGGTGGCGATGACGACGAACGAGTCGTTGGTCGACGTGTCGCCATCGACGGTGATCCGGTTGAACGATCGGTCGGCGGCTTGCCGGGCCAGCCGCGGCAACAGCGCCGGATCCACGCCCGCATCGGTCGCGACGAAGCCGAGCATCGTCGCCATGTTGGGCCGGATCATGCCCGCCCCCTTGGCGATGCCGGTGATCGTGATCTCGTGCCCGCCGAGCTCGAAGCGCCGCGACACCGCCTTCGGGACGGTGTCAGTGGTCATGATCGCCTCGGCCGCCTGCAGCCAGTTTCCGGGAGACAGTCGGGCGATCGCCTGCGGCAGCCCGGCGAGGAGCCGCTCGATCGGCAGCGGTTCCATGATGACGCCGGTGGAAAATGGCAGCACCTGCGTCGAATCGCAGCCAAGCAGGCGGGCGGCCTCGAGACAGGTCTGGTGCGCATGCGCCAGTCCGGCTTCGCCCGTGCCGGCGTTGGCATTGCCGGTGTTGACCACCAGCGCACGAACGCCGCGGCCGACGTTCAAGTGCGCCCGGCAGACCTGCACCGGTGCGGCGCAGAACCGGTTCTGCGTGAACACGCCCGCGACGCTCGCCCCTGCGGCGATCCGCACGACCAGCAGATCCTTTCGACCCGCCTTGCGGATGGACGCCTCGGCCCAGCCCAGCTCGACGCCGGCGACCGGCGCGAGCGATGCGGCGTCAGGCGCGGTCAGGTTGACCGGCATGGGCGCCACGCGCACCCGGCGATCCGCGCAAACCGCTACGCGAGCTTGCCATGGCACTGCTTGTACTTCTTGCCGCTGCCGCACGGGCACGGATCGTTGCGTCCGATCTTGCCGCCGAAACGCTTGAAGGGCTGCGGTTTGGCTTCCTCGCGCTCGGGCAGTGTCAGCGTCTCGACGTCCGCCACCTCCTCTGCGACGGCGGTGCCGAACTCCGAGTGCTGCGCCCGCGCCTGCTCGATGCGGCGCTCGGTCTCCGCTTCGATCTTCTGCTCCGCCGCCTCGACCTCCTCCTGCGACTGGATGCGCACGTTCATCAGGATGCGGATCACGTCGGCGCGCACCCGATCGATCAAGGTGCCGAACAGCTCGAACGCCTCGCGCTTGTATTCCTGCTTCGGATTCTTCTGCGCGTAGCCGCGCAAATGAATGCCCTGGCGCAAGTGGTCGAGCGCCGCCAGGTGTTCGCGCCAATGCTGGTCGAGCACCTGCAACAGGATCGAGCGCTCGAAGCCGGCGAACACCTCGGCGCCGACTTGCGAGACCTTGGCCGCGTAGGCCTCGTCGGCCGCGGTCAGCACGCGCTCAAGGATGGTCTCGTCGGTGATCTTGTCTTCGGTGTCGAGCCACTGCTTGATCGGCAGGTTGATCTGCCAGTCGTCGGCGAGCGTCTTGGTCAGACCTTCGATGTCCCACTGCTCCTCGACCGAGTCGGCCGGCACGAAGGAGCGGAACAGGTCGGTGAAGAACCCGCGCCGCAGATTCGTAACCATCTCGCCGATGTTGTTCGCCTCGAGGATCTCGTTGCGCAGCCGGTAGATTTCGCGCCGCTGGTCGTTGGCAACGTCGTCGTACTCCAGCAGCTGCTTGCGAATGTCGAAGTTGCGTGCCTCGACCTTGCGCTGCGCGGTCTCGATCGAACGCGAAACCATTCCAGCCTCGATCGCTTCGCCCTCCGGCAGCTTCAGCCGGTCCATGATCGCTTTCATGCGGTCACCGGCGAAAATGCGCAGCAGCGGGTCTTCCATCGACAGGTAGAAGCGCGATGCGCCGGGGTCGCCCTGCCGGCCGGCGCGGCCGCGCAGCTGGTTGTCGATGCGGCGCGACTCGTGCCGCTCGGAGCCGACGATCTTCAACCCGCCTGCGGCCACCACCTGTTCGTGCAGCGCCTGCCACTCGCTGCGCAGCCTGGCGATCCTGGCCTCCTTCTCCTCGTCCGACAGGTTTGGATCGGCGCGCACCAGATCGATCTGCTTTTCGACATTGCCGCCGAGCACGATGTCCGTGCCGCGGCCGGCCATGTTGGTCGCGATCGTGATCATCTTTGGCCGCCCGGCCTGCGCGACGATCTCGGCCTCCTTCGCGTGCTGCTTGGCATTGAGCACCTGGTGCGGCAGGCCCTCCTTCTTCAGCAGGTTCGACAGCACCTCGGAGTTCTCGATCGAGGTCGTCCCCACCAGCACCGGCTGGCGGCGCGCGTAGCAGTCCTTGATGTCGGCGAGGATCGCGTCGTACTTCTCCCTGACCGTGCGATAGATCTTGTCCTGCGCGTCCTCGCGGATCATCGGCTTGTGCGTCGGGATGACGACGACCTCGAGCCGGTAGATCTCCTGGAACTCATACGCCTCGGTGTCCGCCGTTCCGGTCATTCCGGCGAGCTTCTCGTACATGCGGAAGTAGTTCTGGAACGTGATCGACGCCAGCGTCTGGTTTTCCTGCTGGATCGGCACGCCCTCCTTCGCCTCGACCGCCTGGTGCAGCCCTTCGGACCAGCGCCGGCCGGGCATCAGCCGCCCGGTGAACTCGTCGACGATGATCACTTCGCCGTTTTGCACGACGTAGTGCTGGTCGCGGTGGAACAGGTGATGCGCCCGCAGCGCCGCGTTCAGGTGGTGCATCAGGATGATGTTCTGCGGCGCGTACAGGCTTTCGCCCTCGGCGAGCAATCCCATCCTGGTCAGAATCTGCTCGACTTTTTCGTGACCCTGCTCCGAGATGTGGATCTGGTGCTGCTTCTCGTCCACCCAGAAGTCGCCTTCGCCCTTTTCGTCCTTCTGCCGCGTCAGCAGCTTCGGCACCTCGTTCATGCGCCGGTACAACTCGGTGTGGTCCTCGGCCGGCCCGGAAATGATCAGCGGCGTGCGTGCCTCGTCGATCAGGATCGAGTCGACTTCGTCGACGATCGCGTAGTACAGACCGCGCTGGCGCCTGTCCTCGACGCGGTACTCCATGTTGTCGCGCAGATAGTCGAAGCCGAACTCGTTGTTCGTGCCATACGTGATGTCGGCCGCGTAGGCAGCGCGCTTGTCCTCGGTCGCCTGCTGCGACAGGATCACGCCGACCGACATGCCGAGGAAGCGATACACCTTGCCCATCCACTCGGCGTCACGGCTCGCCAGGTAATCGTTGACCGTGACCACGTGCACGCCCCGGCCCGTCAGCGCATTGAGATAGACGGCGAGCGTGGCGGTCAGCGTTTTGCCCTCGCCGGTTCGCATCTCCGCGATCTTGCCGTCGTGCAACACCATGCCGCCGATCAACTGGACGTCGAAGTGCCGCATGCCGAGCGTGCGCTTGGCGGCTTCGCGCACCACCGCGAACGCCTCCGGCAGCAACTGCTCGAGGGTCTCGCCCTTGGCATGGCGCTCGCGCAGCACGTCGGTCTTGCCGCGCAGTTGCGCGTCGGTCAGTGCGGCGATCTCGGGTTCGAGCGCATTGATGCGCTCGACAGTGCGCCGGTACTGCTTGAGCAGCCGCTCGTTGCGGCTACCGAAAATGCGGGTCAGGAATCCGGAGATCATCGCGGGCGGGCGGTCGTTGATCGAGCGGCGCGCCACGCTGCAAAGGCGCGCGAGCGCGGCGCGAGTGGCGCGCGGCGCGAAGGGCGCGAATTATCGCACAGGGGGGTGCGCCGCCCGCTCGCGCCGCCCGCTCGCGCCGCGCGCTAGCGGGACGCGGCTGCCGCGGCGGCCAGCGCCTTGACGTCGACCTGGCGACCGCGCGCTTCGGTCACGGCGAGCGGGGCGAACGGCGAGCCGGCCTTTTGCGCCAGCAGGAACTTCGCAGGGTTCTGCGGCACGCCGTTGACGTGCACCTCGAAGTGAAGATGGGGCCCGGTCGAGCGGCCGGTCGATCCGACCTCGGCGATTTTCTGCCCGCGCTTGACGATGTCGCCCGTTTTCACCGACAGCCGACTCGCGTGCGCATAAAGCGTCGTCAGTCCGTTGCCGTGGTCGATCTGGACCATGTTTCCGTACACGGGGTTCGCCTCCGCAGCGGCGACGACACCGCCGGCGGCCGCGAATATCGGCGTGCCGATCGGCGCCGCGAAGTCGATGCCTGCGTGCATCGCAAGCTGCCCGGTGAAGGGGTCGGTCCGCATGCCGTAGCCCGAGCCCACGAAACCGTCGCTCACCGGCGTGTTCTGCGGCAGCAGCGCTCGGCGCACCTGCGCGGACACGAGTTCCGACTCGATCACGTCCATGTAATCGGCACGGTGCTCGACGCCGCGCGCGATGCGGTCCAGCTCGTTTTGCAGCTCGGCGAGCGACATCGCGCGCGCGCCGGCAGCGGGTGCTGCGCCGCCGCGGCCCGGCAGCTCCTTGAAGCTGAACTCCTCGGGGCGGATGCCCGACATCTTGGACACGCGTTCGCCGAGCGCGTCGAGCCGCATCAGTTGCGCCTGCATCTCGCCCAGCTTGCGCGCCATCGCGGTGACGTTGTCGCGCACGAACTGCTCGTTACGCGCGACCTCGTCGCGCATGATGAAGGTCACGATCTCGTGCACGACCGGAATTCGGACCTCGGCGGCCACACGGAACGTGATCGCGTACAGGCCGATGACCGCCAGCACCACCGCCGCCAGCAGACCCGTGGCAGCCATCAGCAGCATGCGCTTGTCGACCGTCACGGAGCGGGCCCGCGACAGACGCTGATCGACGAATATGATCTGCACCCTTGACCTCCAGCTTGCGCCAACCCACCGCCCAAACGAGTTGCACAAGTTCTTTCTGCAGTGTGACCGCGCCCGCTCGCCGATGACCCGCAGCGCCAAGACGCTCGCCGATGCGCTGGCCGAAACGCCGGCCGCCGCTCACCTGTTGTCTCGCCTGCGGGCCTCGCAGTCCGTCGCCCGGTTGCTGGCTGCGGCCTCGCCACCGATCGGCGGTGGCTTCGATCCGCTCCGTCCGGGCGCATGCGAACTGCGCGGCGGACTCTTGCTTCTTACCGCAACTTCGCCGGCACAAGCCGCCAAACTGCGGCAGGAATTCCCACGACTGCAGAAACTTCTTAAACAACAGGGACTTGACCTTAGCGAAATCAGGGTGCGGCTTCAACCCGCGCGCACGTCCTACCGCGAAGAAGCGAGCCGCACGACTCAAGTTCCCTCGCCCGTCGACGAGCACCGGCGTCCGTTTCCTTCCAGGGATGACCTCGCAGGCCCGCTTCGTTTCGCGGATGAGCTTGCGCTTACTTTGCGGGAATCTCCGCTCCGCGCGGCAGTGCATCGGCTGCGCGCGGCGTTGCGTAAGGGGATCACAAGAACCCGTTAGGCGCGCGTCGACCTCTCCTCCGGCGGGCGCTCGGAAGTGGCGAATCCGTTCGCTGTGCAGTCCGCTGGCGCCGTTTCGCGGCGCGCGCCGCTTGCGCGCGGACCAGCCGCGTTGGGTCGGGTCTCGCGGTCCTGCGCCGGCGCGCCGGCGAACTCGATCCCGGGGCGGACAGCGCTCGCGACGCAGCGTTGCCGGCTTCTCAGACGATCCGTTCGAGCAGCAGTACCGCAAAGAAAAGCAGCGCCGCGGCGATGCCGAGTTTGAACAGCAGCCAGGCCCAACCCAGATACTTGCGATCGCCGCTCACCACAAACGCCGCGACACTCAGCACCACGGCGATCGCGAAGATGACGAGCAGAGCGCGAAAGAACGGCATCGCGCGCGTTCAGACGGTCGCGCCCTGTAACCGGAAAGCCGCCGGCGCGGCGCTGCCGTCCTCGAACGTGACGATCTCGAAGGCGCTCGCGTCGGCCAGCAGCGCGCGCACGAGCCGATTGTTCAGCGCGTGCCCCGACCTGTGCGCGACGTAGGCGCCGATCAGCGGGCGCCCCAACGTGTACATGTCGCCGATCGCGTCCAGGATCTTGTGCTTGGCGAATTCGTCGCCGGAGCGCAGCCCATCGACGTTTAGCACGCGGTACTCGTCCATCACGATCGCGTTCTCGAAGCTGCCGCCCATGCCCAGCCCTGCCGCGCGCAGCGCCTCGACTTCGTTGACGAAACCGAAAGTGCGCGCACGCGCCACCGCAGTGACATAGGGTTCGCGCGCGAAATCGACCTCCACATCCTGCTCGGTCGCGTCGATCGCCGGATGGTCGAATTCGATCGAGAAGCGCAGCTTGAACCCGAAGTGGGGCTCGAGCCGCGCCCACTTGGCGTGCCGGCCTTCGCCGTCGCGCACCTCGACCGTCTTGCGTACCCGCACGAAGCGTTTCGGTGCGGCGAGTCCGACGATGCCCGCCGACCGGATCAGGAAAACGAAACTTGCGGCGCTGCCGTCCATGATGGGTATCTCGGGCGCGTCGACATCGACGTAGCAGTTGTCGATACCCAGGCCGGCAAGTGCGCTCATCAGGTGCTCGACGGTGGCGATGCGCACGTCGCCCCGGCCCAGCGTGGTGGCCATGCGCGTATCCACGACGGCGTCGGCCGACGCGGCAATGTCGACCGGTGGGTCGACGTCGACACGCCGGAACACGATTCCCGTGTCGGCGGCGGCAGGTCGCAGCACCAGTTCGACCTTGGTACCGCTGTGCATGCCGATGCCCACCGTACGGGCGATCTGCTTGAGGGTTCGCTGTTTCAGCATGGAGGTGCGATTGTAGCCCGCGGCTTGTGCAGTGCGACAAGCGTTTGTCGCGCGCGCTCCGCACAATGCGGTCGCTACGGCCCCGTGTCGGCAAGGCCCTCGACCAAGGAACCATGGACGACCCTGCGCAAACCCGTGATCAGGTGCAGCGCCCGAACCATCCGACGCCGTTTCCGAAGATCCGGCGCATCTCGATCGGCGCGCCGCTGCGCTGGATCGCCGCAGGTTGGCGCGACTTCGCGCGCGCGCCGGCGGCGAGCGCCTCCTATGGCGCGGCCTTCGCGCTGATGGGCTGGCTTGTCTACTTCGTATTCAGTCATGCTTACGAGTACACGTCGGCGCTGACCGCGGGTTTTCTGCTGGTCGGACCCTTCCTGGCCACCGGCCTGTACGACATCAGCCGGCGTCTGGCGCGCGGCGAGACGGTCGCACTGCGCCCGACGCTCGTCGCATGGAAGACCAATGTCGCCGCCCTCAGCCTGTTCGCGCTGGTGCTGACGGTGATCCTTCTTGTGTGGGCGCGCGCGTCGCTCGTGACCTTTGCGCTGTTCTTTTCCACCGGCATGCCGACGCTGACCGGATTCTTGCAGCGGGTCGTCAGCCTCGATCATCTCGATTTCGTATTCACTTACCTTGCGGTCGGGTTCGTCTTCGCGGCAATCGTCTTCGCCGTCAGCGTCGTGTCGGTACCGATGATGCTCGACCGCGGGACCGACACGATCGTCGCGGCGCTGACCAGCGTGCGCGCGCTCGCCGACAACCCGGCACCGCTGATGTTGTGGGCGGCCTTGATCGTGCTACTGATCGGCCTGGGCTTCGCAACGCTGTTCGTCGGGCTCGTCGTCACCGCGCCGATCGTCGGCCACGCGACCTGGCACGCGTACCGCGACATCGTCGCCGACTGAAACGCGTGCCGTCGCCGCGGGCGCCTCAGAAGG
>JBBIJJ010000049.1:0-20868 GCA_037446035.1 Burkholderiales bacterium | reverse complement strand
CCGAGCCGCTTCTTGCCTCGTCATTCCGAGCCGCAGCGTCCCTCGTCATTCCGAGTCCCTTCTTGCCTCGTCGTTCCGAGCCCCGCTTCTTGCCTCGTCGCTCCGAACCGCTTCTTGCTTCGTCATTCCGAACCGCTTCTTGCCTCGTCATTCCGAGCCGCAGGCGAGGAATCTCGGCCGTTAGCAAACGCGGGCTCGCGCGCTCGCGGTCGGGCCGGTCCGCCGGCGCCGACTTTGCGCGACCCTTGTCGAACACGGAGAACACCGAGAGCACGGAGAAGACCAGATCCACGGGCCGCTTTCTCGGTTTCTTCCGTGTTCTGCCTGTTGAACGAACCGACCGCCCGAAAACCCGAGAGGCCTCGCGTACGCTCGGGATGACGGAACCAGTGAGTCCGGAGTCGGGAAACCCGCAAGCCGGCGGTGTCACCAGGTCGGGTGTTCATCCGTCGATCCTGCCTTCCTCCACCGCATGGCACGCCACCTGCGTTTCGCCGGCGGCGTGGCGCACGAGCTTAAGCACGGGGGCTTCGGACTTGCAGCGGGCGTCGGCGTGCGGGCAGCGCGGATGAAACGTGCAGCCGGTCGGCGGGTTCAGCGGGTTGGGCACTTCGCCGGCGACCGGCGTGCGGGCACGGCCGGTCATCTCCAGATCTGGAATCGCGTCCAGCAACATCCGCGTGTACGGATGGCGGGGCGCGGCGAACAGCGTGCGCTTGGCCGCCAGCTCCACGACCTTGCCAAGGTACATCACGCCGACGCGATCCGAGATGTGATGCACGACCGCGAGGTTGTGCGAGATGAACAGATACGTCAGCCCCAGGTCGCGTTGCAGATCCTTCATCAGGTTCAGCACCTGCGCCTGCACCGACACGTCGAGCGCCGAGGTCGGCTCGTCGCAGACGAGAAACGCCGGATGCGTGGCGAGCGCGCGCGCGATCGACAACCGCTGCCGCTGTCCGCCGGAGAACTGGTGCGGGTATTTGTCCTTGTCCGCGGGCGCCAGCCGCACCAGCGTCAGCAGTTCGTCCACACGCGCGGCGATCGCCTGCTTGTCCTGCAACAGCCCGTGCGCGCGCAGCGGCTCGGCGATGATGTCGGCGACGCGCCAGCGCGGGTTCAGGCTCGCGTAGGGGTCCTGGAAGATCATCTGCAGCTTCTGCCGCAGCGGACGGCCGGCGGCGGTGTTCATCTCGCGCAGGTCGTGGCCGAAGAACTCGACGCGGCCGGCGGTCGGCACGTACAGCCCAACCAGCAACCGCGCGACGGTCGACTTGCCGCAGCCGGATTCGCCGACCAGCGACAGCGTCTCGCCGCGCCGGATGTCGAAGCTCACGCCGTCGACCGCGCGCAGGATCTGCCGGCCCTTGCCCTCGAGCACGCGGTTGAGCCACGGCGGCGACACGTCGAAGTACTTCGACACGCCTTCGGCCCTGACGATGACTTCGCCGGCGGCCGGCTCGCTGCGGGGCTGGGCAACGGCGCTCATGCGGCAACCCTGCTTGCGGCAGCATCGTGCAGCCAGCAGGCCGCCTGAGATGCGCCGGCCGGCAGCAGATCGGGGCGCTCGCGCGAACAGCGGTCGAACGCGCGGCTGCAACGCGGATGGAAGGCACAGCCCGGCGGGATCGCGGTCAGGCGCGGCATCGCGCCGTCGATCTGCGTCAGCCGCTCGGTTTCATGACCGAAGGTCGGGATCGACCCCATCAGCCCGACCGTGTACGGATGCTGCGGCCGATGGATCACGTCGCCGACCGGGCCGATCTCGACGATGCGCCCCGCATACATCACGGCGACGCGATCGGCGGTTTCGGCGATCACCCCCATGTCGTGCGTCACCAGCATCACCGCGGTCTTCTTCTCGCGGCACAGCGTCTTTAGCAGCGTGATGATCTGTGCCTGGATCGACACGTCGAGCGCGGTGGTCGGCTCGTCGGCAATGACCAGCTTGGGCTCGGCGGCCAACGCCAGCGCGATGACGACGCGCTGGCGCATGCCGCCGGAGAACTGGTGCGGATAGTGGTCGATGCGGCGCTCGGGCGCCGGGATGCCGGTGGCGGCGAGCAGCTCGATCGCGCGGCGCCGCGCCTGCGCCGACGACACGTTCAGATGCGTGACGATCGTCTCGACGAGCTGCTGGCCGACCGTGTACAGCGGATTGAGCGACGTCAGCGGGTCCTGGAAGATCGCGCCGATCTCGCGCCCGCGCACCTTGCGCATCTCGTCGTACGGCAGGTTGTCGATGCGCAGCCCGGCGAGCTTGACCTCGCCGGCAGCGATGCGGCCCGGCGGCTCCAGCAGCCCGATGATCGCCGCGCCGGTCAGGCTCTTGCCCGCGCCCGATTCGCCGACGACGCCGAGCACCTCCCCCGGCGCGATCGAAAACGATACGTCGTCGACCGCGACGAGCGTGCCGCGCCGGGTCGCGAACTCGATGCGCAGGTTGCGGACTTCCAGCAGCGGCCCGGCGTGGCTCGTCAACGAGAACTCCTATTTCCTGGCGATCGCGGCGCCGCAGCCGGGGATCGGCTCTTCGTAGTTGACCCGCGGCACGAAGTCCTGCGACAGCGCATTGTCCTTTTTTGCTTCGAGCCAATAGCGCGTGCACGGCTTGACGTCGAGCGTCAGCGTGCGCTGCTCGCCGAAGCGGAAGCCGGCGGTCGGCGGACCCTGCACGACGATCCTGTGCAGGCCTGGTTCGATGCGGATCGGCGCATCGCCGCGCTGGATGTAGTCCTGGTCGTCGACCCGGATGATCGTGACGTCGAAGGTGTTCAGCTCGGCCTTCTTCCAGCGTTGGCCTTGGATGTACGAGAACGTGTCGGTCGTCGCGCAGCCGGCGGCGAGCACGGCGAGCGACGCAGCGACGAACCACGAACGCTGCATGGTCATGGCAACCTCCTTTGCATCGACAGGGGCGAGGGCGACCCCCTTGATCAAACTAGCAAAGCACGCCGCCATGTTCCGTAACCAAACGTTGCCGCGCGCCTAGCGCAGCTTCGGATTGAGCGCATCGCGCAGCCAGTCGCCCAGCAGGTTGACCGACAGCACCAGCGCGACCAGTGCCGCGCCGGGGAAGATCGTGATCCACCACTCGCCGGAGAACAGGAACTCGTTGCCGATGCGGATCAGCGTGCCGAGCGAAGGCGTGGTCGGCGGCACGCCCACACCGAGGAACGACAGCGTGGCCTCGGTGATGATCGCGGTGGCGATGTGCACGGTGGCGAGCACGAGCACGGGGCCCAGCACGTTCGGCAGCACGTGTCTGGCCATGATCGCGAGCGGCGCCACGCCGATCACGCGCGCGGCCTGCACGTACTCCTTGTTCTTCTCGACCAGCGTGGAGCCGCGCACCGTGCGCGCGTACTGGACCCAGCCCGACAGCGCGATCGCCAGCACCAGCACCAGGAACGCGACTTCGTTGTGCGCCTCGCGCGGCAGCGCGGCGCGCGCGACACCGTCGATCAGCAGCGCGACCAGGATCGCCGGAAACGACAGCATCACGTCGCAGACCCGCATGATGAAGGCGTCGACCTTGCCGCCGACGTAGCCCGACAACAGCCCCAGGCTGACGCCGATCAGCAGCGACAACACGACCGAGGCCACACCGATCACCAGCGAGATACGCATGCCGAACAGGATCGCCGAATACACGTCGCGTCCCTGGTCGTCGGTGCCGAGCCAGTACTTCGGATTGCCGCCTTCCTGCCACGCCGGCGGCAGCGAGGCGTCGAGCAGATTGATCGTCGCCAGATCGAACGGGTTATGCGGCGCGACCCATTCGGCGAACAGCGCACTGACGATCAGCAGGGTGGCGACCACGGCGGCACCGATCGCCACCGGCGAACGCCGGAAGCTGTAGGCGATGTCGCTGTCCCACCAGCGTGCGAGCAGTTCGCTCATCGGATCACGCGGGGCAGATCGCGGATCGTTTCGTTCGGGTTGCGCCAGGCGCCGACTGCGCCGCCGCGCTCACGCGATCCGCGGCGCGCAAGGCTCAATCCCCTTTCTTCGCGCCCACCGTCGTCCACTTCAGGAACATGAAGTTGTCTGCGAGCTGGACGGTGTTGACCTCCTTCTTCATCGCCCAGGCGAGCGCCTGCTGGTGCAGCGGGATGTGGCCGATGTCGTCCTGGTGGATCTTCATCGCCTCGCGGATCATCGCGTTGCGCTTGGCCGGATCGGTTTCCACCGCGATCGCGCGGGTCAGTTCGTCGACTTTCGGATTGCTGTAGCTGCCGAGATTGAACTGTCCCTGTCCGCCCGCGCCCGGGGTGGACATCAGCGCGAACAGCGGGTTGTGCGAGTCGTACGATCCCGGCGTCCAGCCGAGCAGATAGAACGACGTGTTGCGCGACAGGATCTTGGGAAAGTACGTCGCCTTGCTCTCGGCCATCAGGTTCACCTTGACGCCGACCTTGGCGAGCATCGCGGACACCGCCTTGCAGATCTCCTCGTCGTTGACGTAGCGGTCGTTCGGGCAGTTCATGCCGACCTCGAAGCCCTGCGGATAGCCCGCCTCGGCGAGCAGCTTCTGCGCCGCCGCCGGGTCGTACGGCAGCCGCTTGTTCAGGTCCGCCGGGAAGCCCTTGATGCCGGGCGCGATCATCAGCGCGGTCGGCTGCGAGGCGCCCCGCATCACGACCTTCTGGATCGCGTTGATGTCGATCGCCTGGTAAAAGGCCTGCCGCACGCGCTTGTCCTTCAACGGGTTCTTGCCCTTGACGTTGGAAAACAGCAGCTCGTTGCGCGACTGGTCCATGCCGAGGAAGATCGTGCGCAGCTCCGGACCCTGCAGCACCTTCAGGTTCGGATTGGCGGCGATGCGGGCGATGTCCTGCACCGGCACCGGTTCCATCATGTCGATCTCGCCCGACAGCAGCGCGGCCACGCGCGTCGATGCGTTGCCGATCGGCGTGAAGATCGCCTCCTCGATGTTGGTCTCGATCGACTTGTCCCAGTAGTTGAAGTTGCGCACCAGCGTGGTACGCACGCTCGGTTCGCGCGCGCGCAGCCGGAACGGGCCGGTGCCGTTGGCCTTGAACGACGCCGTGTTCTCCACGCCCTTGCGCTTGTCGACCGGCTGCGTGGCGCGATTGTCCTCGCACCACTTCTTGCTCATGATCATCCACAGCGAGATCACGTCGGGCAGGATCGGGAACGGCTCGTTGGTGACGATGTCGATCGCGTGGTCGTTGATCTTGCGGATTTCCTTGATCGCGCCGACGTAGGTCTTGACGTCCGAGCCCTCGCCCTTGGCGCGCTCGTACGAGAAGATCACGTCGTCGGCGGTAAACGGCGTGCCGTCGTGAAAGGTCACGCCCTTGCGCAGGTTGAAGCGCCAGACCGTGGGCGCGGTCTGCTTCCAGTCGGTCGCCAGCGCCGGCACCAGCTCGAGCTTCTTGCCGCGGCCGACCAGCGGCTCGTAGATGTTGGCGAGGAAGTTCAACTGCAGCGACTCGTTCAGCGAGTGCGGGTCCATCGACAGCGCGTCGCCCTGATTGGCGAACTTGAACGTCCGGGCCGACGCCGCCGGCGCGCCCACGCTGACGGCGGTCACGGCCACGCACGCAGCCAGCGCCGCGCGCACGAGGGTGAAACGGATCTTCATGGCTGTCTCCTCTTCGTGGGTCGCTCTCGATCGATGGTCCTACCCGTCCTGCGCCACTGCCTTGCCAATGCGCGCGCAGGTCATGGCGCCGCCGGCGGCATGCGCCGTTCGGCCAGCGCGGCCAGGAAGCCCGCGCCGAGCGGGATGACCGCGTCGTTGAAATCATAACGAGTGTCGTGCAGCCAGCAGGTGCCGCCGGTCGAACCGGCCGCCGGGCCCTGGCCGAGCCGGATGTAGCAGCCCGGCCTGGCATGCAGCATGAAGGCAAAGTCCTCCGCGCCCATCGACGGCGGCAGGTTGCGCGCGACGCGCTCGCGGCCGACCAGTTCCTCGGCGACCTTGACGGCAAACTCGTACTGCGGCTGGTGGTTGATCGTCGCCGGATAGATGCGCTCGTAGCGCACGTCGGCCTCACCGCCGAAGGCACGCGCGGTCGACTGCGCCAGCTCGACCAAGCGTTTTTCGATCTGCTCCTGGATGCTGTGCTGAAACGCGCGCACGGTACCGACCAGCTTCGCCTCGCGCGGCACCACGCTGAACGCGCCCGGGTGCCCCGCTTGCAGCGAGCACAGCGAGACGACCGCGGCGTCGATCGGCGCGACGTTGCGCGACACGATGCTCTGCGCGGCCGTGACGATGTGCGCGGCGATGAGCACCGGATCGACCGTCAGGTGCGGATGCGCCGCATGGCCGCCGCGACCCGAGATCGTGATCTCGATGCGGTCGGCCGCGGCCATCATCGGCCCGGGGTTCAGTCCGATGTGACCGGCCGGCAGGGCCGGCCAGTTGTGCAGCGCGTACACCTCGTCGGCCGGAAAGCGCTTGAACAGGCCGTCGTCGATCATCGCCTTGGCACCGGCGAAACCTTCCTCGCCCGGCTGGAAGATCAGGTACACGGTGCCGTCGAAGGCGCGCGTGGCCGCGAGGTACTGCGCGGCGGCGAGCAGCATCGTGGTGTGCCCGTCGTGCCCGCAGCCGTGCATCAATCCGGGCCGGGTCGAGCGGTGCGCGCAGTCGTTGTCCTCCTGGATCGGCAGCGCGTCCATGTCGGCGCGCAACCCGACCGCCTTGCCCGAACTATTGGCCCGTCCGCGCACGACACCGACCACGCCGGTCCTGCCCACGCCGGTGTGGACCTCGATGCCCCATTGGTGCAGCCGCTCGGCGACCAGCGCGGCCGTGCGGTGCTCCTCGAAACCGAGCTCAGGGTGCGCGTGCAGGTCGCGCCGGATCGCGGTGAATTCGTCGTGCCGCTCAGCGACGAAGCTCACCGGCGATCGCAGCGCGGAACCCAGGTAGGCATTCATGGGCGAACGCACTCAAGCACAGACACACAGAGGCACCGAGAAAGCTGACTCGCTCGGCCTTCCCCCGGGCTTCTGTGCCTCAGTGGCGAGTTCATCGCGTCTCAGTGCGCCAGCGCCGCGCGATCGATGCGCAGGCGCGGGTCGACCGCGAAGTACAGCAGATCGACGATCAAGTTGATGATCACGAACACCAGCGCGATCAGGCACAGGTACGCGGCCATCACCGGGATGTCGGCGAACTGCACGCTCTGGATGAACAGCAACCCCATGCCGGGCCACTGGAACACCGTTTCGGTGACGATCGCAAAGGCGATGATCCCGCCCAGTTGCAGCCCGGTGATCGTGATCACCGGCACCAGCGTGTTCTTCAGCGCGTGGCCGAAGTGCACCGCGCGATCGGTCAGTCCGCGTGCGCGCGCGAACTTGATGTAGTCGGTGCGCAGCACCTCGAGCATTTCCGAGCGCACCAGCCGCATGATCAGCGTCAGTTGGAACAGCGACAGCGTGATCGCCGGCAGGACGAGATGCTGCCAGCCCTTGGCCGTCAGCAACCCGGTGGTCCACCAGCCGAGCGCGACCGTGTCGCCGCGGCCGTACGAGGGCAGCACGCCCAATTGCACCGCGAACACGAGAATCAGCAAGATGCCGATCAGGAAGGTCGGCAGCGACACGCCGACCAATGAAGCCGCGAGCAGGAACTGCGACAGCCACGAGTCGCGCTTCAGCGCGGTGTACACACCCATCGGAATGCCGGCGACGATCGCGATGATCGCGGCGGCGAAGGACAGCTCGAGGGTGGCCGGCAGACGCTCCTTGATCAGCGTCGACACCGCGCGGCCCTGCCGCAGGCTGATGCCGAAGTCGCCCTGCGCCGCGTTGGCGACGAAGTGGCCGAACTGCACGAAAAAGGGCTGATCGAGCCCCAGCTCGGTGCGCAGCCGCGCGCGGTCCTCAGGCGTGGCATCCTGTCCCAGCATCTGCGTGACCGGGTCGCCGACGTACTGGAACAGCAGGAAGGCGACGAACGCGACCGTCAGCATCACGAGGATCGCTTGCAGCAGTCGGCGGACGATGAAGGCCAGCATGCTCGGCGTGGGAATGGGCTGCATGCAAAACGCCCGGCACAGCCGGGCGGTCGCGAGCGAAATATACCCGCAATGCCCGCAAAGACCGCGCCGGACGCGGACTGACTCGGCCCGCGCGCGGCGTATCGTGGCGAAACAGACAAGACCTCGCCGCCGACGGCGGTCGAAACCGCGGGAGGCACCGGCGGTCGAAGCGTGCAGGTTCGCGAAAGATCCGCGTCGCCCGCGCGACTGACGCGGACCGATTCGAACGGAGACCGACCCGATGACCCGCCGCCAGATCCTGTCCGCCCTGACCGCCCTCGGCCTGACGAGCCGGGATGCCGACGCCGCCTCCCGGCCTATCCGCGCCGACCGCATCGACCTGGCCGAAGACGAATGGCGCAAGCGGCTGACGCCGGCGCAGTTCGAGGTGCTGCGCCGCGCAGGCACCGAGCGCGCCTTCACGAGCCCGCTGAACGCGGAAAAGCGCAAGGGTGCCTACCACTGCGCCGGCTGTGACCTGCCGTTGTTCACCTCGGAGATGAAGTTCGACAGCGGCACCGGCTGGCCCAGCTTCTACACGTCGCTGCCGGACGTGCTCGGCTTCAAGACCGATTTCAAACTGCTGTATCCGCGCACGGAGTACCACTGTGCGCGCTGCGGCGGCCATCACGGCCACGTGTTCGACGACGGCCCGCCGCCGACCGGCAAGCGCTACTGCAACAACGGCGTCGCATTGAAGTTCGTTCCTGCGCGATGAGGGTGCGCTGGTTCGCCGCGCTCTGCGCCGCTGCGCTGGCCGCCGCCGCACCTTTTGCGCGGGCGCAGCCAGCCGCGGACGCGCCGGCGGTGGCGAAAGCGACCTTCGCCGGCGGCTGCTTCTGGTGCATGGAGGCTGACTTCGACAAGATCGACGGCGTGCTGCTGACCACGTCGGGCTACATCGGCGGTCGCGTCGCCGCGCCGACCTACGAGCAGGTCTCGGCCGGAGGCACGGGCCATGCCGAGGCCGTCGAAGTCGTCTTCGATCCGCGCAAGGTCAGTTACGCGCAGCTCGTCGAGTACTTCTGGCGCACGATCGATCCGACCGTCAAGGACCGCCAGTTCTGCGACATCGGCTCGCAGTACCGCACGGCCATCTTCTTCCACGACGCCGAGCAGCGGCGCGTCGCCGAAGCCTCGAAAGCGGCGCTCGAACGCGCAAAACCCTTCAAAGAGCCGATCGTCACCGAAATCGCGCCGGCGACGACGTTTTACCCGGCCGAGGAATACCACCAGGACTACTACCGGAAGAATCCGGTCCGCTACAAGTTCTACCGGTCCGGTTGCGGGCGGGACGCGCGCCTGCAGCAGTTGTGGGGCGAGCAGGCGCGCAAGCCGCGCTGATCGTGATGCTCGGCCGCGCGCTGCGCGCAGCCGCTCAGAAGGTGTGAATCTTTCTGCTGCGCGGCCCGCTGGCGTCGTTGCGCGCTGCTCGGGCCTCGCCTATCTACTTGATATGTCTCGGCCCTGCGGCTGCGTGCGCCTAGCCAGCGGCCCGCTCGCGACGAAATCTTCACACCTTCTCAGGCGTCGGCGCGCCGATGCAGATGATCGACGAGCAGGCGCGCGGCGGCCGTCAGCGCCCCGCGCGAACGCATGCACACGACGAAGCGGCGCACGGCCCACGGATCGGTCAGCGGCACCAGCCGCAGCGCGCGCGCCTTCACGTAGGTTTCGGTGGCTTCGCGCGGCACGATCGCGATGCCCAGGCCGGCCGCGACGTTGCGGCAGGCCGCATCGAACGTCGAGACCTGGATGCGATGGCGCAGCGCCTCGCCGGCCAGCGCGGCCGCACGCCGCAACGTGGCCTGCACGATGCTGCCGGGCAAAATCTCGATCTGCTCGTACGGCAGCGTCTCGACGAAAGCGAGCTTGCGCCGGCCTGCGAGCGGGTGCGATGGCGCCAGCGCCACACACAGGCGGTCGGTGCGATAGGCGACCGTGGCGAGCCCGGCGAGATCCGTCGCGTCCCAGCACACGCCGAAGTCCACCGCCCCGTCGCGCACGGCGCGCACGATCTCGGCGCTGATTCTTTCCTCCAGGCTCACGCGCACCGTGCGGTGCCGCGCGAGAAAGGCGCCGACGTCGTCGGGCAGAGACTCGGAGAGCACCGACAGGCTGGCAAACACGCGCACCGCGCCGCGCACGCCGCTGGCAAATTCGGCGAGCTCGGCGCGCATGCGTTCCATCGTGCGCAGCACGTCGCGCGCCTGGCGCAGCAGCACCTCGCCGGCGGCAGTCGGTTCCACGCCGCGCCGACCGCGCTTGACGAGCGGCACACCGAGCTCGCTCTCGAGGGCGGCAAGGCGCTTGCTGATCGCCGAAGCGACGATCGACTCGCGTTCGGCGGCACGCGCGATGTTGCGCTCCTCGCAGACGGCGACGAACATCCGCAGCGTGACCGGATCGAACGGGCGCTTCATCGCGGGGCATTGTGCCATTCCGGTTCGGAACGCCCAGGGTTCCAAAATTGATCCGCGCGGCCGCCGCGGAATGTCTAAAGTTCGCCGCGCATCACCCCACGCGACCCGTTCATGTCCGCCCTTCCGCCCCGAGCCGTCATCCGCGAAGTCGGCCTGCGCGACGGCCTGCAGAGCATCGCGACCGTTCTGCCGACCGCGCGTAAGCGCGAATGGATCGCCGCCGCGTACGCTGCCGGCGTGCGCGAGATCGAGGTCGGCTCGTTCGTGCCGGCGCGGCTGCTGCCGCAACTGGCCGATACCGCTGACGTCGTCGCTTACGCCAAGACGCTGCCGGGACTGTTCGTCTCGGTGCTGGTGCCGAATCTGAAGGGTGCGGAGCGCGCGCTGGCGGCGGGGGTCGACCTGCTGCTGGTGCCGCTGTCCGCAAGTCACGCACACAGTCTCGCCAACCTGCGCAAGACGCCGGATCAGGTGGTCGAGGAAGTGGCGCGCATGCGCGCCGCGCGCGACACCGCCGGCAGCCGGACCTTGATCGAAGGCGGTGTGGGCACGGCGTTCGGCTGCACGCTGCAGGGCCGCGTCGAGCCGCAGGAGGTGCTGCGGCTGCTGCAGGCGCTGCTGGACGCCGGCGTCGATCGGGTCAGCCTGGCCGATACCGTCGGCTACGCGGACCCCGTTTCGGTTCGGCGCCTGTTCGAGCAGGCGCGCCGCATCGCCGGCGATCGGCTGTGGTGCGGCCACTTCCATGACACGCGCGGTCTGGCGCTGGCCAACGTGTGCGCGGCGCTCGAAACCGGGGTCGCACGCTTCGACGCGTCGCTCGGCGGCATCGGCGGCTGTCCACACGCGCCGGGCGCGAGCGGCAACGTCGCCACCGAGGATCTCGCCTTCATGCTGGCCGCGATGGGCGTGCACACCGGCGTCGATCTGCCGCGCCTGCGCGCGCTGCGCGCGCGGCTGGCCGAGTGGTTGCGCGGCGAGCAGCTCTTCGGTGCGCTCGCGCGCTGCGGGCTGCCGAAGACCTTTGTCGCCGCAACGACGGACAACTGAGAAGGTGTGAAGATTTCGTCGCGAGCGGTCCGCTGGCTAGGCGCACGCAGCCGCAGGGCCGAGACATATCAAGTAGATAGGCGAGGCCCGAGCAGCGCGCAACGACGCCAGCGGGCCGCGCAGCAGAAAGATTCACACCTTCCGAGAACCCGATGAACGCATCGCCCGACCGCAACGACCTGCCGCTTGCCGGCGTGCGCGTGATCGAATTCACGCACATGGTGATGGGGCCGACCTGCGGCATGATCCTCGCCGACCTCGGCGCCGAGGTGATCAAGGTCGAACCTCCCGGCGGCGACAAGACGCGCAAGCTGCCGGGGCTCGGCATCGGTTTCTTCCGCACGTTCAACCGGAACAAGAAGAGCGTGGTGCTCGACATCCATTCGCCCGCCGACCGCGCTGCCGCGCTCGCGTTGATCGGCACCGGCGACGTGCTGATTGAGAACTTCCGCCCTGGCCTGATGGCGTCCGTCGGACTCGACTACGCCGCGCTCGCGCCGCGCTTTCCGCGCCTGATCTACGTGTCGCACAAGGGGTTCCTGCCGGGACCCTACGAGAAGCGGCTGGCGCTCGACGAAGTGGTGCAGATGATGGGCGGGCTGGCGTACATGACCGGCCTGCCGGGGCGGCCGCTGCGAGCGGGGGCCTCCGTCAACGACATCATGGGCGGCATGTTCGGCGCGATCGGCGTGCTGGCCGCGCTGCGCGAACGCGAACGCACCGGCCGCGGGCAGGAGGTGCACAGCGCGCTGTTCGAGAACTGCGTGTTCCTGTGCGCGCAGCACCTGCAGCAGTACCTGATGACCCGCGAGCCGCCGCCGCCGATGTCGGCTCGCGTATCGGCGTGGAGCGTCTACGACGTGTTCACGCTGGCCGAAGGCGAGCAGCTTTTCATCGCGGCGGTCAGCGACAAGCAGTTCGTCGCCTTGTGCGATGTGCTCGGCTGCCCCGAACTCGCGAACGAGCCGCGCTTCGCGACCAATGCACTGCGGGTGGCGGCGCGCGATGCGCTGATTCCGCAGCTCGCGCAGCGGCTGGCGCGGCAGCGCGCCGACGCGCTCGCGCCGAAGCTGGAGGCCGCCGGCGTGCCGTATGCGCCGATCGCACGGCCGGAGCAGCTCGTGCACGACCCGCATCTGAAGGCCAGCGGCGGACTGGCGCCGATGCTCACCGACGACGGCGGCACCACCGAGGTCGTGTTGCTGCCCCTGCTGATGGACGGCCGCCGACCGGGGGTGCGGCAGCCGCTCGCGCGCGTCGGCGAACACAGCGAAGAAGTGCTGGGCCCGCTTGCCAGGCCAGCGCTCCTATAGCGGCCGACGCGGCGCGACCGATTGACCGGCGCGATGCCTGCGGTATCCGCCAATCCGTACAACCCATCGAACCGGAGGGAACCATGAGCTTTTCGATCGCACGCCGCGCGCTCATCACGCTTGCCGCGGCCGCTTTCCCGCTGTGCGCGACGGCGCAAACGCCGATGAAGATGATCCTGCCGGTCGGGCCCGGCTCCGGCGTAGACACGATCATGCGCGCCGTGCAGCCCGCGCTCGCCAAAGCGCTTCGCCAGCCGGTGGTGATCGAGAACCTGCCCGGCGCCGGCGGCATCACCGGCACCGCGGCGATCGTCAAGGCGGCGCCGGACGGCAACACGATCGGGGTGGTGTCCAACAACCACGTGATCAACCCGCATGTATTCAAGTCGATGCCGTTCGACTCGATCGCGGACATCACGCCGATTTCGGTGCTCGGGGCAACCCCGTTCGTGCTGGTCGTCAACCCGAAGGTGCCGGCCAACAACGTCAAGGAGCTGGTCGCTTTCCTGCGGGCGAAGCCGGACGCCTACAACTACGCCTCCTCCGGCAACGGCACCATCATTCATCTGGCCGGCGCGATGTTCGTCGAGCAGGCAGGTGTGGACGTCAGGCACATTCCGTACAAGGGCGTCGGACCGATGGTGACCGATCTCATCAGCGGCCAGGTGGAATTCGGCGTGGTCGCGCTGCCTGCCGCGCAGGGTCACTTGAAGAGCGGCGCGCTGCGCGCGATCGGCGTGTGCGGAAAAGCGCGCGCCGCGGCCGCGCCCGACATTCCCACGATCGCCGAGCAGGGGCTGCCGGATTACGATGTCGCCGGTTGGTTCGCGGTGGTCGGGCCGGCCCGGCTCCCAACCGAGCACGTGCAGCGCATCCGCGCCGCGTTCGTCACGGCGCTGGCCAGCCCCGAGGTCAAGGAAGCGATGGCCAAGCAGGGCAACGCGATCGACCCGACCACGCCGGAAGCCGCCGCGCAATACTTTCGCAGCGAATTGGCCCGCTACGGCGCCTTGGTGAAGAAAGCGGGCCTGAAACCGGAGTGATCGGATGGCGCTTTATCGGCTCGGCGACGACGCACCGCAGGTCCCGGCCAGCGCGTTCGTCGCGCCCAACGCGACCCTGATCGGCAGGGTCGTGCTGGGCGAAAACGTCAGCGTATGGTTCAACGCGGTGCTGCGCGGCGACAACGAGCCGATCGTGATCGGCGACGGCAGCAACGTGCAGGAGTGCGCGGTGCTGCACAACGACCTCGGTTTCCCGCTGACGGTCGGCCGCGACGTGACGATCGGGCATCAGGCGGTCGTGCACGGCTGCACGATCGGCGACGGCTCGCTGATCGGCATCCAAGCGGTGGTGATGAACGGCGCCGTCATTGGCCGCCAGTGCCTGGTCGGTGCCGGCGCGATCGTGACCGAGCGCAAGGTGTTCCCGGACCGGTCGCTGATCCTGGGCGCGCCGGCCAAGCTGGTGCGGGAACTCACCGACGAAGACGTGGCGCGGTTGCTGGCCGACAGCGCGCCCGATTATTCGCGTCGGCGCGCGCGCTACCTGGCGCAACTGGCGCCGGTCATCCCACCCGCGACGTAGGCAGCGCAGCGCGCGCACGCGCGGCGACGCTGCAGATCGCTCGTCACTTCGTTGCCTCGGGACGACGGCGGCCACCTCACACCGGCAGTGCGCTGGTGCACTTGATTTCCTCCAGGCACACGCTGGAGCGCACCGAGGTCACGCCGGGAAGCTTCAGCAGCGTGTCCATCAGGAAGCGCGACAGCGCCGGCAGGTCGCGCGCAACGACCTTCAGCATGTAGTCGAAGTCACCGGTGACCGCGTAGCACTCGAGGATTTCCGGCAAGCCGGCGGCCACCGCGCGGAACTTGGGCAGGTCGCGCACGTGATCCTTCGCCACCGTGACATGGATGAATGCCGTCACTCCAAAACCGAGCCGCGCCGCATCGAGCCGCGTCTCGTATGTAACGATCAGGCCGGCCTCTTCCAGCCCGCGGTGACGGCGCAGACACTGCGGCGCGGACAGGTGCGCGACCTCGGCCAGCTCAACGTTGCTGGCGCGCGCGTTGCGCTGCAAATGGGCGACGATTTTTCGATCGATGCGGTCCAGTTCGAGCGACTGCACGATTGTTTCCTCCATGCCCATTTCGGTGCAAGATACGAGCGCAATCTACCGGTCGGCGACCACGCATCGCAAGCGGATTGCGCGTCGCGGCGCCTACACTGGCGCGCGTTCCATTGACCATTTCTTGTCCTCGTGACACGTGCCAACCGTTTGGTGTGCGCATGCCTCCGCCCTCGTCATTCCGAGCCAAGGGCGAGGAATCTCCGCCGCTCGCAGTGCCGAGATCCCTCGCTGCGCTTGGGATGAGGGAGCCGGCGACAGCCAGCGCGAAGCGAACTCGCAAGGTGGCGGCGTCACGAGGTTGCGTAATCCTCGATAAGCAGCGGAGACCGCCATGGCAGATCTGTTCGACAACCCGATGGGGCTGATGGGCTTCGAGTTTGTGGAGTTCGCCTCTCCGCAACCGAACGTGCTCGAGCCGGTGTTCGAGAAGCTCGGCTTCAGCAAGGTCGCGCTGCACCGCTCGAAGGACGTGGTGCTGTACCGCCAGGGCGAGATCAACTTCATCGTCAACAGCGAACCGAAGAGCCTGGCGTGGTACTTCGCGCAGGAGCACGGCCCGTCGGCGTGCGCGCTTGCGTTTCGTGTCAAGGATTCGCACAAGGCATACGCGCGCGCGCTCGAACTGGGCGCGCAGCCGGTCGACGTGCCGACCGGTCCGATGGAGTTGAAGCTGCCGGCGATCAAGGGCATCGGCGGCGCGCCTATTTACCTGATCGACCGCTACGAGGACAGCCGCTCGATCTACGACATCGACTTCGAGTGGATCGACGGCGCCGACCGCCATCCGCCGGGGCACGGGCTGAAGCGCATCGATCACATGACGCACAACGTTTACCGCGGGCGCATGGCGTACTGGGCGCAGTTCTACGAACGCATCTTCAATTTCCGCGAACTGCGCTACTTCGACATCAAGGGCGAATACACGGGGCTGAAGTCCAAGGCGATGACCGCCCCCGACGGGTTGATCCGCATCCCGTTGAACGAGGAGGCGTCGCAGGGCACCGGCCAGATCGAGGAGTTCCTGCTGCAGTTCAATGGCGAAGGCATCCAGCACATCGCACTGGCCACCGACGACATCATCGGCACGGTCGACCGGCTGCAGATGGCCGGCGTGCCGTTGATGACCGCGCCCAACAGCTTTTACTACGAGATGCTCGACGAGCGGCTGCCCGGCCACGGGCTGCCGGTGGCGGAGCTGGCCACGCGCGGCATCCTGGTCGACGGCGCGACCGAGGGCGGCCGCAAGCGGCTGCTGCTGCAGATCTTTTCGCAGACGCTGCTCGGCCCCGTATTCTTCGAGTTCATCGAGCGCCGCGGCGACGAAGGCTTCGGCGAAGGCAACTTCAAGGCGCTGTTCGAGTCGATGGAACGCGACCAGATCCGCCGCGGCGTGCTCAAACCACAGGAGACGCACGCATGAAGATCGACCGCATTCACCACGTCGCCTACCGCTGTCGCGACGCCAAAGAAACGGTGCTCTGGTACCAAAAGATGCTGAACATGAACTTCGTGCTGGCGATCGCCGAGAACGAAGTGCCGTCGACCAAGGAGCCGGATCCGTACATGCACGTCTTTCTCGATGCCGGCGGCGGCAACATCCTGGCGTTCTTCGAGCTGCCGACGCGACCGCCGATGGGGCGCGACCCGAATACGCCCGCCTGGGTGCAGCACATCGCGTTCAAGGTCAAGGACCGCGAAACGCTGCTGAAATACAAAGCGCACCTGGAAGCCAACGGCGTCGAGGTGCTCGGCGTCACCGATCACGGGATCTTCCACTCGATCTACTTCTTCGACCCGAACGGCCATCGCATCGAACTGGCCTGCCCGGACCCGGACGAGGAAGCGCAACTGAAGAAGCTCGACGCGGTCAAGTGGGACATGCTGGAGGAGTGGTCGAAGACCAAACGTGCGCCGCGCCACGCCGCGTTCCTGCACGAGCGAGAGTTCGCGCGATGATCGACGAAACGCACGATCCGGCGCTCGAAAGCTGGGTCGAGTCGGCCAACGATCCGGGCACCGACTTCCCGCTGCAGAACCTGCCGTTCGGCCGCTTTCGCACCGCGCCGAGCGCGGCTTGGCGCATCGGGATCGCGATCGGCGACCAGGTGCTCGACCTGCAGGCCGCAGGCCTGATCGAGACGCAGGACATGAACGCGCTGATGGGCGCCGGCGCCGAGCGGCGGCGCGAGATTCGCTTGGCCGCCTCGCGCGGGCTGCGGCGCGGCAGCCGCGAGCAGTCGCGTTTCGCTGCGGCGCTTCAGCCGCTGGCCAAGGTCGAGCTGGGGCTGCCGTGCACGATCGGCGACTACACCGACTTTTACGCCGGCATTCATCACGCCACCGCGGTCGGCAGGCTGATGCGCCCGGACAACCCGCTGCTGCCGAACTACAAGTGGGTGCCGATCGGCTACCACGGCCGCGCTTCTTCGATCGTCGCCAGCGGCACGCCGTTTCGTCGCCCGCACGGGCAGATCAAGCCGGCCGATGCTGCCCAACCGTCGCTCGCGCCGACGCGGCGCCTCGACTACGAGCTGGAAATGGGCATCTTCAGCGGCCGCGGCAACGCGCTCGGCGAGCCGGTGCCGATCGAGCGCGCCGAGGCCCACATCTTTGGCCTGGTGCTGCTGAACGACTGGAGCGCGCGCGACGTGCAGGCGTGGGAGTACCAGCCGCTCGGTCCGTTCCTGGCGAAGAGTTTCGCGACCACGATTTCGCCATGGATCGTGACGCTGGAGGCGCTGGCGCCGTTTCGCGTGCCGTTCGCGCGGCCGGCGGGCGACCCGCAGCCGCTGCCGTACCTGGATTCGCCGGCGAACCGCGAGCAAGGGATGTTCGACATCGCGCTCGAAGCGTGGCTTAAGACGCCGAGGATGCAGGCGCCGCAGCGGCTGACGCGATCCAACTTCCGCGACGCATACTGGACGATCGCGCAACTGGTCGCCCACCACACGGTCAACGGCTGCAACCTGCAGCCGGGCGACCTGTTCGGCTCCGGCACGATCTCCGGCCCGGCGCCGGACCAGGGCGGCTCGCTGCTGGAGCTGACCGCCGGCGGCAAGCAGCCGCTCGCGCTCGCCGACGGCGAAACGCGCGCCTTCCTGGAAGACGGCGACACGGTGATCCTGCGCGCTTTCTGCGAGCGGCCGGGTTTCCGCCGCATCGGCTTTGGCGATTGCGCCGGCACGGTGCTGCCGGCGCGGGAGGCTTAAGATGGACCTGCAGCAGGCGCTGGCCAGCGTGCCGAACTGGCGGCACGACGAGCAGCGGCGCGCGATCGTGCGCGAGTTCGTGTTCCCGGATTTCGTGCAGGCGTTCGCGTTCATGACGCGCGTCGCCCTGGAGGCTGAACGGCGCAACCATCATCCGGACTGGTCGAACGTGTACAACCGCGTGACGATCGCGCTTACCACGCACGACGCCGGCGGGCTCACCGAACGCGACTTCGAGCTGGCACGGGCGATCGACGCCGCCTACGCCACCCCGTCGCCATGATGCAGTACCCGCCGACGACCAAGCACGGGCTGGCGGCCGGCGAAGCCGCGCGGTCCGCCAGCCCCGACTGGACGATCGACCAGGGCTGGGAGAACTACACCGCCGGCGAGCACGCGACGTGGAAACGGCTGTACGAGCGGCAGACGAAGCTTTTGCCGGGGCGCGCGTGCGACGAGTTCGTCGCCGGCATGCGCGCGCTGCCGATCGGCGCGGACGCGATCCCGGACTTTCGGCGCATGTCCGACGTGCTGATGAAAGCCACCGGCTGGCAGGTGGTCGCGGTGCCGGGGCTGGTGCCGGACGAAGTGTTCTTCGAGCATCTCGCCAACCGGCGTTTTCCGGCCGGCAATTTCATCCGCCGGCCGGAGCAGCTCGACTATCTGGAAGAGCCGGACGTCTTTCACGACGTCTTCGGCCACGTGCCGATGCTGATGCATCCGGTGTTCGCCGATTACATGCAGGCTTACGGTGTCGGCGGACTGCGCGCGCAAAAGCTCGGCGTGCTGCCGCAGCTGGCGCGCGTGTACTGGTACACGGTCGAATTCGGTTTGGTCGAGCAAAATGGCGGCCTGCGCATTTACGGCTCCGGCATCGCCTCGTCGTACGCCGAAAGCGTGTTCGCGATCGACGATGCGTCGCCGAACCGCATCCGCTTCGACCTCGAGCGCGTGATGCGCACCCGCTACCGGATCGACGACTTCCAGGAAACCTACTTCGTGCTGCGCAACCTGGACGAGCTGCTGGAACTCGCCCGCATCGACTTCGGCCCGCTTTACGAGCGCGTCAAGGGCGCGCCGGAGTTCGGGCCGGGCGACGTGCTCGCGACCGACCGGGTGATCACGCGCGGCACCGGGGCGTATCACGCCGCACGGCGCAAGGAGCATTGAGATGGAGTTTGCCAATCGCACCGTCGTTGTCACCGGCGCCGCCGGCAACCTCGGACGCGCGGTTGCCGCCGCGTTCGCCGCGCGCGGCGCCACGCTGGTCTTGCTCGACCGCAGCGAAGAGGCGTTGCGTCAGGCGTATGGCGGCGGCGGCGACGAGCGCCGAGCGCTGGCCGCAGTCGATCTGCTGGACCGTGCGGCGGCGGCGCGCGCCATCGACGACGCGGTCGCGCGCTTCGGCCGCATCGACGTGCTCGCCAACCTCGCCGGCGGCTTTCGGATGGGCGAGGCGGTGCACGAAACGTCGGATGCGACCTGGGACTTCCTGCTTGACATCAACGTGCGCACGCTGCTCAACGCCGTGCACGCGGTGGTGCCGCACATGCTCGCCGCCGGCGGCGGCAGGATCGTCAACGTCGGTGCGGCAGCCGCGCTCAAAGGCGTGGCGCTGATGGGCGCCTACGTTGCCGCCAAAAGCGCGGTGATCCGGCTCACCGAAGCGATGGCGGCCGAGCTGCGCGAGAAAAACATCAACGTCAACTGCGTGCTGCCGACCATCATCGACACGCCCGAGAACCGCGCTGCGATGCCGGAGGCCGATCCCCGGCGCTGGGTTGCGCCCGCTGATCTCGCCAACGCGATCGTGTTCCTGGCCTCGGATGCCGCGCGCGCGATCCACGGCGCGGCGCTGCCGGTCAGCGGGCTGAGCTGAAGACCGGCGCGCCTTCATCCCGAGCGAACGCGAGGGATCTCGGCCAGCGCGAAGCACGCGGATTTCTCGCGCGGGGTTCGAAACTGCCATCGGCTGTGTCATCCCGAGCGCGCAGCAACGCGCGCGAGGGATCTCGGCGTTGCGAAGGGTCGAGATGCCTCGCCCGCAGCCCTGAATAACGCGTGCGCGCGTTTCCGTCCTCAGACCGCAGCCGTCGCGCATGCGCCCGCCATCGGGACTCCATCGACAAACAACGTGTCGGGGTCGAAATCGATGCCTCCGGGCCAGCTCGCGGTACCCTCTGCCGCCGCCACCTTCCGAAAAAACCCGGGATCTCGCAAGCGACGAAAGGCCGGATAGTCGAAGTACGGCCGCATGTCGAATCGTTTCGACTCGCCGTTTGCGAAGGTGACCAACAGCGTGTGATCGTCCAGCGCACGCACGGCAGTAACTCGCGGGTTCATGTCGTTGCTCCTACTTCAGCGGCTCGATCTTGAAGATTTCCTCGCCCCTGACGGCCAACGCCCAGTCTGCCAGCAATTCGTCCCTGCGCAACTCGATCCACGCCTGAACCAAACGCTGCTGGCGCGTGGCAGTTCGCCGTCCAGCAGGTCACCCGTTTCGATCGCGAAGATCGCCTCGAACTCGGCGTACCGGGCGTGCACGTGCGGCAGGTTGTGGTGCTTCGTGTCGAGCCAGTACATGTGGATCAAAATGCCATAGAAGGTGCTAACCAAAGGCATCGGATCGATTCTCCCGTAAGGCACCGCCGGTCCGACTCTGCATTGCGACCGAGTCTAGCGACGCTGCCGGCCGCAGCTCACTCCCCGCCG
>JBBIJJ010000048.1:0-20931 GCA_037446035.1 Burkholderiales bacterium | reverse complement strand
TGCTGTCGCTCGGGCTGGCGGTGATCTTCGGGCTGCTGAACATCATCAACTTCACGCACGGCGCCCAGTACATGCTGGGCGCCTTTTGCGCTTACCTGCTGCTGGAAAAGGCCGGCGTCGGCTACTGGTGGTCGCTGGCGATCGCTCCGCTCGTCGTCGGCGCCACCGGCGTGATCATCGAGCGCACGATGCTGGCGCGCCTGTACAAGCTCGACCACCTGTACGGGCTGCTGCTGACGTTCGGCCTGGCGCTGATCATCCAGGGCATCTTCCGCAACGAGTACGGCGCATCGGGGCTGCCGTACCGGATCCCCGAGCAATTGACCGGCGGGCAGAACCTCGGCTTCATGTTCTTGCCCAACTACCGCGCCTGGGTGATCGTCGCCTCGCTCGTGGTCTGCCTGACGACCTGGTTCGTGATCGAGCGCACGAAACTGGGCTCCTATCTGCGCGCCGCCACCGAAAACCCGCAACTGGTGCAGGCGTTCGGCATCAACGTGCCGCGCATGGTCACGGCCACCTACGGCTTCGGCGTGGCGCTGGCCGCGCTCGCCGGCGTGATGGCGGCGCCGATCTACCAGGTCAGCCCGCAAATGGGCGCCGATCTGATCATCGTCGTCTTCGCCGTCGTGGTGATCGGCGGCATGGGCTCGATCATGGGGTCGATCGTCACCGGCTTCGGACTGGGGCTGATCGAGGGGCTGACCAAGGTCTTCTATCCGGAAGCGTCGAACACCGTGATCTTCATCATCATGGCCATCGTGCTGCTGATCCGGCCGGCCGGTCTGTTCGGTACGCAGAAGTAGGTCCATATGACGAGCAGCGCCGCCCCGCTTCCGTTGACGCGCACCGCGGGCGCACCGCGCCATCAGCAGATCGCGTTCCTTGCGATGGTGGCGTTCTTCGTGCTGGCTCCGCTGGCCGTCTACCCGGTTTTTCTGATGAAGGTGATGTGCTTCGCGCTGTTCGCGTGCGCCTTCAACCTGCTGATCGGTTACGTCGGCCTGCTGTCGTTCGGCCACGCGATGTTCTTCGGCACCGCCGGCTACGCGGCGGCGCATTCGGCCAAGGTCTGGGGCTTCACGCCGGAGCTGGCGATCCTGTTCGCGGTGGTCTGCTCGACCGCGCTCGGCTGGGTGACCGGGTCTCTGGCGATCCGCCGCCAGGGGATCTACTTCGCGATGATCACGCTGGCGCTGGCACAGATGGTGTTCTTCTTCTGCCTGCAGGCGCCGTTCACCGGCGGCGAGGACGGCATCCAGGCGGTGCCGCGCGGCAAGCTGTTCGGTTTGGTCGATCTGACTAACGTCTGGGCGATGTACGCGCTCGTGTTCGCGATCTTCATCGGCGGCTTCCTGCTGATCTACCGCGTCGTGCACTCGCCGTTCGGCCAGGTGCTAAAAGCGATCCGCGAAAACGAAAGCCGCGCCATTTCGCTCGGCTACGACACCGATCGCTACAAGCTGGTCGCGTTCGTGCTGTCGGCGGCGTTGGCGGGGCTGGCCGGCGGCACCAAGTCGATCGTCTTTCAGCTTGCCTCGCTCACTGACGTACACTGGACCATGTCCGGCGAAGTCGTGCTGATGACGCTGGTTGGGGGGCTCGGTACGATCTTCGGGCCGGTCGTCGGTGCGGCCGTGATCATCTCCATGCAGAACTACCTCGCGCACCTCGGCGCGTGGGTGACCGTCGTGCAGGGCACGATCTTCGTCGTCTGCGTGCTCGCTTTCCGCCGCGGCATCATCGGCGAGATCGGTCACGCGATTCGCAAGCCCTTGTAGCGGCGGCGCGGCCGGAACGCCGCTGCCTTGGGGCGCTGTCCAGTATCGCTGCGCATGACCGCTGCAGTTTTCCCGCCACGCCGCAGTGCCGCGGAACAGCGCAAGCTCGACGCGGCGCTGACCGAGCTATTCGAGGAGCGCATCGGTTTCAACCGGACGCTGGGACTGAGGGTGCTTCGCCTCGGTCCCGGCGGGCCGCAACTGCGGTTTGCGATGCGCCCTGAATTGGTCGGCCACTTCCTGTACGGCCGCCTGCACGGCGGCGTGATTTCGGCCACGCTGGATGCGATGGCGGGGCTGGCGATCATGGTCGCCCTCGGCGAGAAGCACGCCGAGGAGACCAGCGATCAGGTGATGCAGCGGTTCGCGCGCTTGGGAACGATCGACCTGCGCATCGACTAACTGCGGCCGGGCATCGGCAGGCACTTTACGGCCAGCGCCGAGGTGCTGCGCCTCGGCGGTCGCGTCGGCACGACGCAGATGCGTCTGGTCGACGACGCTGATCGGCTGATCGCCACCGGGGCCGCCGCGTACATGCTCAGCTAAGAACGCGTGACGACTTCGTCGCGAGCGGGCCGTTGGCTGGCCGTGCGCAGCCGCAGCGCCGAGACATGTCAGCCTAGAAACGGCACTTAAAGTCGGTGAAGTACCGAGAAACGTATTCGCGCCAGAGGCTTGTAGTGCCCACGACCATCACCCGTTTGGAACTGCTCCGCAGTCGTCAGAATCGGCTTGAAACCCGCATGAATGCTGGCTTTCTGCCGTTTCGACGTGACGCCAACTGCCGAATTTAGGGTCAGTAGACAGACGAGGCTCGAAAAAGCGCTCGCCTTTCGGCGCCGGCTGACGTGCGCACAGCGCACGTCTACTAGCCGGCCGCAGGCGGGCGGCCGCAGCCAACGCCATGCAGCGACGCCAGCGGGCCGCGCAGACGAAAGAATCGCCCTGAAAACCGCATTTGAACCACGACACAGAGAACACGGAGGAGAAACAAACCGGTGTGCAGACAGGCTTTCTCACCCAGCGGGGCAGGCGGGGGATGCGAGCAGAGCCTTCACCCTTAGCGTTTCTCTTTGCCTCTGTGCTGCTGTGGTGCGGAATCCAGGCTCACACCTTCTGAGTCGGCCGCCGGCGCGCGGCCTAGTCCACGATCGTCTGCGACTGCTCGCGCAGGTACTGCGGCAGATACCAGAACGACCCGATCGCCTTGCCGGTCGTGCCGCTCGCCTTCCAGCCGCCGAAAGGCTGATAGCCCGGCCACGCGCCCGTCGTGGCGCCCTGCGGCCGATTCACGTACGTGACGCCGGCTTGGATGCGATCCAGGAAGTGCGGGATCTCGTCGCGCGCGCCGTAGAAACCCGCGGTCAATCCGTATTCCGACGCGTTGGCCAGCTCGATCGCCTGATCGACCGAGTCGACTTCGCCGACGAGCACCAGCGGGAGAAACTTCTCCTCCCGCCACAGGCGGTAGTCGAGCGGCGCAGTCGCCACCGTCGGCGCGACGAAGTAGCCCCGCCCAAGCGCGCCTTCCTTCAATTGTTCGCCACCGGTGAAGATGCGGCCGTGCTCGCGCAGGTTGGCGACGCATCTTTCGTAGCGTTCGTACGCCGCCGCGTTGATGACGGGTCCGAGCCAGTTCGCCTGCAGCGTCGGATCCCCGATCGCTATCTTGCGCGTCAGGTCCACGAGCCGTTCGCGCAGGGCGGCGGCGACCGGCTTCTCGACATACACGCGCGAACACGCCGAGCACTTCTGTCCCTGCAATCCGAACGCGGACCGCACGATGCCGGTGGCCGCGCGCTCGAGGTCGGCATGGCGGCTGACGATCGCGGCGTTCTTGCCGCCCATCTCGGCGATGCACGGGCGCGGCCAGCGGCCGTTGGCGAACTTGCGCAGGATCGCCATGCCGACGTCGTACGAGCCGGTGAAAGTGATGCCCGCGACTTCGGCGTGATCGACGAGCGCCGCGCCCGCATCGCCGCCGCTACCGCTGACGTAGTTCACGACGCCGGGAGCAAGACCCGCATCGCGCAGCACTTCGAGCAGCAGCCAGCCACTCCATGCGGTGTCGCTGGCCGTCTTGAACACGACGGTGTTACCGGTCACGAGTGCGGCGGCGACCGGACCTCCGGCCAGCGCGTAGGGAAAATTGAAAGGTGCAATGACCGCCCAGACGCCGTGCGGCTTCAGCACGGTCCGGTTGCGGCTGACCCAGCCGACGAGCGGATCGTTCGGCAGGTCGCGCGCGAAACCGTCGTTCGCCTCCATCTGGTCGCAGTACCAAGTGAACAGATCGGCGGTTTCCTGTACGTCGCCGAGCGCTTCCATTCGGTTCTTCCCTACTTCGAGCGCGACCGCTGCGGCGATGTCGTAGACGCGCTCCTCGATCAATGCGGCGACGCGCCGAAGCTGCACGACGCGGTCGCGCCACGGCGTGGCGGCCCATGCCGGGAAGGCTTTCCGCGCGGCACGCACCGCCGCGTCGACGTCGGCCGGCCCCGCCGACGCGAAGCGTCCAACCAGCCAGTCGCGGTCGATCGGCGAGCGCACCTCGAAGCTGCGCTCGGTGGCGTGCGCACGGCCGTCGAGCCACAGCGGGTAGTCTTGTCCGAGCGCGCGCTTGATGCGCGCGAGCGCTGAATCGAAGCGCTCGTGCAGGGCGACCGGCGGATTGAACATCGTCGAATACGTCAGCTTGAAGCGATCAGCTTCCGCCATCGTCGTGTCTCCATCCTTTTGGTTCGGTGCGTGGATGCTAGCGCGTACGGAAGCGCCGATTTGCGTTCTCGCTTACGTGCGTTTGCGCCCACGTTCGGGATGCGCCGTCGATAGAATCGGCGGACCTTACCCAACGACCTCGGGCCGGACGCGCGGATCGCGCAAACGCGCTGCTGCTGGCGCCGCGCGCATTGACGAGCGCATCGTGCTACCGCGATGATGCCCGTCGTTGCGACGCGAAGCGGGCGGCGTCCGCCGCCAGGGGCGGCGCAGAGGGGGCGACGGAGAATCTGTTGCGGACGGTGCTTGCGCTCAGGCGCGGTCGGTAGGCGCACGCAGGAGTGAAGAAATGGAGAAGAGTGTGCGCTCACAATCGAATCCGCGTCGCGGCGACACTGCGCAGCCGTGGGAGCCGACGCGCGCAACCGACTTCGCGATCACGACGGTGAACGTTCCGGACCGCTTAGACCTGCAGGAGGTGCGTGCGCGCGCCGACGAGGACGATGACGCGCCGCGACGACGCCGGGTTTTCGATACGTATCGGCTCCGCGTCTGGGTCAAGCGTCTGCTGATCGTTGGCGTGCTCGGCGCCGCGGCGTATTACGGCTACCTTGCCCTGCTGCCTCTGCGCGACGAGGTGTCCGCTGCCAGTATCGCCGCGCGCCTTACCCGGGGCCTCGCGCAGCCAGTGCAGGTGGCAAGCGCCGAGTTCCGCTTTACCCCTACGCCGCGGCTGGTGCTGCAAGGGATCGACGTCGCCGGCGTTTACCGGCTCGGTGAGGTTTCGCTGCACTTCAATCGGGAAGATGCGGTGCGCGCGCTGCGCGGTGGTAACTGGATCTGGGGTGAAGCTGCGATCGCGCCGTTGAAGCTCGACGGTGCGCAGGGGCTCGCGTTACTGAAGTCGCTCGGTGGCGCTGGCGGCGCGATTCCGCCGACGATTTCGACGATCCGCTTCGAGTCGGTCGAATTCGTTGACATGCCTTTGCTGCCGGGCCGGTACGAAGTTGTCGCGAGACGAGGAGGCGACGGGCGTTTCGCCCCGGTCACGCTCACTGAGATCGGTATCGATGGACGCATGAAGCTCACCGTGGCCGTCAGGGCCGATGGCGAGTGGGGCGAGGCGGTCGCGTTCCAGCTTGACGCGGCGAACTGGGCGTTGCCGGTGGGGCCGGCCGCTCGTTGGAGCGAAGTCGTCGCGAGCGGACGTGCGCGGCCGAATCTGATCGAAGTCGACAGCTACAGCCTCGGCGGCCCCTTTGGGGTGGTCCAGGGACTCATGGTGGCCGCGCACGACGTCGAGTGGGCGCTTACCGGCACGGCACGTGCGCCGAACCTGGATATCGAGTCTGTACTTCTTCACTTCAAAGGTCAGCCGAGCGAGGACCGGCCGAAGGGGCAGGCGGCCGTATCGATGCATGGAACGGCCTTGCTCAGCGTGTTGATCGCCGGTCGCGGCGAGACGCTCGCGCAGGCGACCGCTCAGTCCGTCGCCGCCGGCCCGCTGCAAGTTCGCTGGGCCACGCTGAATGGCATCAATCTCGGCTACGCGGCGACGCGGGGCGTGGCTTACGGTGTCACTGGCAGCGGCATCACGCGCTTCAGCGAACTCGAAGCTTCGGTGACGCTGGCGCGCACCGGGTTGACGGTCGCAGGCATTCACGGCCGGGCCGGCGCGATGACCACCCGCGGCGAGCTGCGGGTGGCGCCGGACCTCGGTCTGACGGGTGCACTTCGGGTCGATCTCGGCGCGCAGCGGGTCCAGGCGCCGATCAACGTCAAGGTGCGCGGGACTGCGCTGCAGCCGCAATTCGGCCGCTGACGAGGCGCCGTCGCCGCGGGCGATAGCCTCAGGATCGTCGCCGGCACGAAGGTTTCACGTGGAACCGGCGCTGGACGTTCCACGTGGAACAGGCGCCCGCACGCTTCTAAGCTCCGGGCGTGAACCGTATACTCCGCGGCCTTCCAAAGGCGTGGTACCGCCGTTCCAACGACTCCAACCATGGACTATCCGACCGAATTCGACGTCATCGTCGTCGGTGGCGGTCACGCCGGGACCGAGGCCTGTCTGGCCGCTGCGCGCATGGGCTGCCGCACCTTGCTGCTGACCCATAACATCGAAACGCTCGGACAGATGTCGTGCAACCCCTCGATCGGCGGCATCGGCAAGGGGCATCTGGTCAAGGAGGTCGATGCGCTGGGCGGGGCGATGGCTGGCGCTGCCGACGAGGCGGGGATTCAGTTCCGCATTCTCAACCGCTCGAAAGGGCCAGCCGTGCGCGCGACGCGCGCGCAAGCGGATCGCCTGCTGTACAAGCGCGCGATCCGCACCCGGCTCGAGAATCAGTCGAATCTCTGGCTGTTCCAGCAGCCGGTCGACGATCTGCTTCTGGAGGGCGGGCGGGTGGTCGGCGCGGTCACGCAGTCCGGGATCCGTTTCCGCAGTCGCGCGGTCGTGCTGACGGCGGGCACTTTCCTCAACGGCCTGATCCATATCGGGCTGCAGCACTACTCCGCCGGGCGCGCGGGCGATCCGCCGTCGATATCGCTCGCCGCTCGTCTGAAGGAGCTCAAGCTCCCGCAAGGAAGACTGAAGACTGGCACGCCGCCCCGCATCGATGGCCGGACGATCGACTTTGCGCAATGCGAGGAACAGCCGGGCGACCTCGATCCGATTCCGGTGTTTTCGTTCCTCGGGCGTGCCGATCAGCATCCACAGCAACTGCCGTGCTGGGTGACGCACACCAACCCCCGCACGCACGAGATCATTCGCGCCAACCTCGATCGCAGCCCGATGTATTCGGGCTTGATCGAGGGCGTCGGGCCGCGCTATTGCCCTTCGATCGAAGACAAGATCCACCGCTTCGCCGACAAGTCGAGCCACCAGATCTTCCTCGAGCCGGAAGGGCTGACGACGCACGAGTTCTACCCGAATGGCATCTCGACCTCGCTGCCATTCGACGTCCAACTCCAGATCGTGCGCTCGATGCGCGGGCTGGAGAACGCTCACATCCTGCGGCCGGGCTACGCGATTGAGTACGACTACTACGATCCGCGCGCGCTGCGTGGCACCCTGGAGACCAAGGAGATCGAAGGACTGTTCTTCGCCGGCCAGATCAACGGCACGACGGGTTACGAGGAGGCGGCCGCGCAGGGCTTGCTGGCCGGTATCAACGCTGCGTTGAAAGTGAAAGACCGCGAGCCTTGGTGTCCGCGCCGCGACCAGGCCTACCTGGGCGTGCTGATCGACGATCTGATCACGCGCGGCGTCTCCGAGCCGTACAGGATGTTCACGTCACGCGCGGAGTACCGACTCAGCCTGCGCGAGGACAACGCCGATTTTCGCCTGACCGAGATCGGGCGCACGTTGGGCTGCGTGGACGACGTGCGGTGGGCGGCATACTGCCGAAAGCGCGACGCGGTCGAACGCGAGTTCGAGCGCCTGAGATCGACGTCGGTGAATCCTCGCATTCTTTCGAGCGCAGAAGCCGCGAAAGTTCTCGGAAAGCCGCTCGAACGAGAGTACACACTCGCTGACTTGTTGCGGCGGCCGGATGTCTCTTACGCCAACCTGGTGACGCTGCGCCGGGCCGACGGCGAGCCGCTCGGTGGCCCCGGTGTCGACGATCCACAAGCTGCCGAGCAGGTCGAAATCGCGATCAAGTACGCCGGGTACATCTGTCGCCAGCGAGAGGAAGTCGCCCGGCACGAATCGAGCGAAACGACCCGCATTCCGCCGACCCTGGACTACGACGCCGTGCGCGGCTTGTCGATCGAAGTGCGCCAGAAGCTCAAGGCCCATCGTCCGGAGACGATCGGCCAGGCGGCGCGCATTTCGGGCGTGACGCCGGCGGCCATTTCGCTGCTGCTCGTTCATCTGAAGCGGCTCAACCGACGTGACGCCGGCAAACTCGCCGCGTGACCTCGACGCATGGACCCAGGCCGTCACAGCGGGCGCGGCCCAGATCGACGTCGCATTGTCGCGTCCGCACGCCGAACAACTGGGTCGCTTTGCCGCGCTGCTGCTCAAGTGGAACGCGGTCTACAACCTGACGGCGATTGACCGGCAAGACGAGGTCGTTGCGCTGCACCTGCTCGATTCGCTGTCGATTCTGCCCGAGCTCGACCGCCACGCCGATGCCCGACCGTTGCGCGTGCTTGACGCCGGCGCCGGCGGCGGCCTGCCGGGCATCCCGCTGGCCATCGTGCGCCCCGGATGGCGGATCTGGCTGATCGACAAGGTGAAGAAGAAGACGGCTTTCCTGCAGCAGGCACGTGTCGAGCTGGGTCTGACCAACGTTTCGGTCGTCAACGCGCGCGTTGAGACATGGGCGCCGGCCGAGCGCTTCGACGTCATCGTTGCGCGCGCGTTCACGTCGCTGGCCGGCCTCGTTGCCTGGACGCGGCATCTACTTGCGCCGGGCGGCGTCTGGTTTGCGATGAAGGGGGGCATGCCGGATGAGGAGATCGCCGCGCTGCCAGCAGATGTCCGCGTGCGACGCACGGTTAAACTTCGCGTCCCGCGCGTGGATGGACAGCGGCACCTGATCGTTCTCGAAACCTGCTGATGCGGAGCATTGCCGACTACAGGGCGTTCGTCGCGACGGTTCTGGTGTTCCAGAGGCTGCCGGGCAGCTTCGCGCTGCTGCCTTCGACCGGCCAACGCAGGTTGCAGGCAGGCGTTGCGGCGCGCGGATCGGCAAGAGGCTAGGGCGTGGCGCGCATCTTCTGCATCGCCAACCAGAAGGGCGGCGTCGGCAAGACAACCACCAGCGTCAACCTTGCCGCCGGGCTTGCCGCGCAGGGCCAGCGCGTGCTGCTGATCGACCTCGATCCACAGGGCAATGCGACGATGGGCAGCGGAGTGGACAAGCGGGCGCTGGCACGCTCCGTCTATCACGTGCTGCTCGGGTTGGCGACGATCGCGCAGGCGCGCGTGAAGTCCGAGGCTGGCGGCTACGACGTGCTCGGCGCCAATCGCGATCTGGCCGGCGCGGAAGTCGAGCTGGTCGACCTCGACGATCGCGAAACGCGGCTGAAGGTCGCGCTGCGTGCGGTCGACGCCGACTACGACTTCGTGCTGATCGACTGCCCGCCTTCGCTGTCGCTGCTGACCTTAAACGGGCTGTGCGCGGCGCACGGCGTCGTGATCCCGATGCAGTGCGAGTACTTCGCGCTCGAGGGTCTCACCGATCTGGTCAACACGATCAAGCGCGTGCATGCCAACCTCAACGCCGACTTGAAGATCATCGGTCTGCTGCGGGTGATGTTCGATCCGCGGATGACCCTGCAGCAGCAGGTGTCCGAGCAGCTCGAGGGGCACTTCGGCGACAAGGTGTTCAGGACGATCATTCCGCGCAACGTGCGGCTCGCCGAAGCGCCGAGTTACGGCCTGCCGGGCGTGGCCTATGACCGCAGCTCGCGCGGTGCGCAGGCCTACCTGTCGTTCGGCGCCGAGATGATCGAGCGCGTCAAGACGCTGTGACGAATCCGGAGACCCTGTAGTGATAAAAAAAGTGCGCGGACTGGGCCGCGGCCTCGATGCGCTGCTCGGCGGCGAGCCGGCTGCCGCGCCGGCCGGTGCCCCGACCAGTCTGCCGCTCGCGCGGCTGCGCGCGGGCCGGTATCAACCGCGCACGAAGATGGACCCCGAGGCACTCGCCGAGCTGGCCGAGTCGATCAAGGCGCAGGGCGTGATGCAGCCGATCCTCGTGCGCCCGGTCGACGGCGAGTACTATGAAATCATCGCCGGCGAGCGCCGCTTTCGCGCCGCGCAGATGGCCGGACTCGAGGAAGTCCCGGTGCTCGTCAAGGATGTGGCCGACGAAGCCGCGCTCGCGATGGCGTTGATTGAGAACATCCAGCGCGAGAACCTCAACCCGCTCGAGGAAGCGCAGGGTGTGCAGCGGCTGATCCGCGAGTTCGACTTCACCCATGAACAGGCTGCGCAGGCGATTGGCCGCTCGCGCAGCGCGACGTCGAACCTGTTGCGGCTGCTCAATCTGGCCGCGCCGGTGCAGGAAATGCTGATGGGCGGCCAGCTCGACATGGGGCACGCGCGCGCGTTGCTCGCGGTCGACGCCGCCACGCAGGTGCAGCTCGGCCACCAGATCGTCGCCAAGGGGCTGAGCGTGCGCGAGGCCGAAACGCTGGTCGCACGCGCGCAGCAGGGGCAACGCAAGGGCAAGGCGGCGCAAGCGACCGCGCGCAGCCGCGATGTCGAGCGGCTGGAGGAGGAGCTGGCCGACGCGCTCGGCGCGGTCGTTCGTCTGCAGGCCGACGCCAAGGGCAGGGGCAAGATCGAGATCCGCTTTTCCTCGCTTGATCAGCTTGATGGGATCGTCGCGCGCCTGAAGAAATAAACCGCGGCCACGCGCCAATTTGACCGGGCTTCGCCCGCCCCCGTAGAATCCCGCGGCTTTACGGAAAACGAAACGACGCAGGGCGAAGCGATGCGGGCGCCGCGCGTTCGACGGTGAGCTCGTCGGACGTTTGCGGCGAAAAACCATGTTCCGGGTCGTCGGCCTGCAGATACTTGCCACCGCAATCGTTTCGCTGGCGGCGTGGCCTCTGGGGGGGAGCGCAGCAGCGGTCTCGGCGCTGTTGGGCGGGGCAGCGTGTTTCGTTCCGAACGGGATGTTCGCGCTGCGGCTGGCAATGGCCGCGCGCCGTCCGCGAGGTGCGGACGCCGCCGCGTTTTTCGTGGGCGAGTTCGTCAAGGTGGGTTCGACGATCGGCCTGCTCGCGCTGATCGGCTGGGCCTACAAGGACGTGGTTTGGCTGGCGTTGATCGTCGCGGTCATCGCCGCTCTGAAAAGTTATCTGATCGCCTTTCTCTGGCGCTGAACGACGGGACGAAAAAATGGCCGCGAGCCAGGCACCCACCGCCACCGAATACATCGTCCATCACCTGACGCACAACGCGACCGAGAAGCAGAAGTTCATCGTCGACTTCTCGGTGCTGAACCTCGACACGATCTTTTTCTCCGTCGTCTGCCTGCTGCTGACGCTCGCGCTGCTGCGCGCCGCGGCCAAGCGGGCCACGGCCGGCGTTCCGGGGCGGTTCCAGGCCTTCGTCGAAATGATCGTCGAGATGGTCGAGGAACAGAGCAAGTCCATCGTGCACGGCGATCGCACCTTCATCGCACCGCTGGCGCTGACCGTGTTCGTCTGGATCGTGTTGATGAACGCGATCGACCTGATCCCGGTGGATCTCTTTCCGTGGATCGCGCACAACGTATTCCACATCGAATACCTGCGGCCGCTGCCGACCGCGGACCTGAACGGCACGATCGGCATGTCGTTCGGCGTGCTGCTGCTGATGCTGTACTACGGCATCAAGATCAAGGGCTTTGGCGGCTGGGTGCACGAGATGTTCGCCGCGCCGTTCGGCGACAAGTGGTACCTGTACCCGTTCAATCTCGGACTGAACCTGATCGAGTACCTCGCCAAGATGGTGTCGCTCGGCATGCGGTTGTTCGGCAACATGTACGCGGGCGAGTTGCTGTTCTTCCTGATCGCGCTGCTCGGCGGCTTCGCCGCGTTCAACGCCACCGGCATCCTGATGACGATCGGCCACGTGATCGCCGGTACGGCGTGGCTGCTGTTTCACATCCTGATCGTTCTGCTGCAGGCCTTCATCTTCATGATGCTGACCATGGTCTACATCGGCCAGGCGCACGAAGGCCACTGATCCAAAACCCGATTTGCAACCTTTTCTGATACCAAGGAGTCTTCAATGACCAACGTTGCTCTCGTCGCCCTGGCTTGCGGTCTGATCATCGGCCTCGGGGCCATCGGCGCCTGCATCGGAATCGGCATCATGGGCGGCAAGTACATCGAGGCCGCGGCGCGCCAGCCCGAGCTGATGAACACGCTGCAGACCAAGATGTTCCTGCTCGCGGGCCTGATCGACGCGGCGTTCCTGATCGGCGTCGGCATCGCGATGATGTTCGCGTTCGCCAACCCGTTCGCCGGCTAGTCGCCCCGGATTCCTCGTTCCCGTCAGTCGGAGGAGTCGGGCCGGCGCAAGCCGGACCCGTGCATTCCATGAACATCAATGCAACGCTGTTCGTCCAGCTCGTCGTGTTCTTCATCGGCGCCTGGGTGACGATGAAGTTCATCTGGCCGCCGCTGATCAGAGCCCTCGACGAGCGGCAGAAGAAGATCGCCGAAGGGCTTGCCGCCGCCGAGCGCGGCAGCAAGAGCCTGGAGGAGGCGAAGAAGCGGATCGCCCAGCTCGAGGCCGATGCGCGCGCCAGGGCGCAGGCGATCGTTGCCGAGACCGAAAAGCGCGCGCAGGCGATCGTCGACGAGGCCAAGCAGGCCGCGAAAGCCGAAGGTGACCGGCTGATCGCGGCGGCGAAAGCCGAAGCCGAACAGCAGATGCAGCGCGTCAAGGCCGCGCTGCGCGACGAAGTCGCCAGGCTCGCCATCGCGGGTGCCGAGCAGATCCTGAAGCGCGAGGTCAACCCGCAGGTGCACGCCGATCTGCTGGCGCAGCTCAAAGGGCAGCTTTAAGCCATGGCCGAGCTATCGACGATCGCCCGCCCGTACGCCGAGGCGCTGTTTGCCGCGGCGCGTGCCGACCAGTCTGCCGCCGGCGCGCTTGACCAGTGGCTGGCCGTGATCGACGAGATCGCCGCCGTCGTGGCGCATCCGGACGTCGCGCAGGTGGTGCGCGATCCAAAGCTCACCAAGGAGCAGGTTTACGCGCTGCTCGCGGGGCTCGTGAAGTCGCGTCTGTCGGCGGCCATCGAGAATTTCCTGAAGCTCGTCATCGACAACGACCGCGTGGCCGCGCTGCCGGAGATCGCCCGGCAGTTTCGCCGCCTGAAGAACGAGGCCGAAGGTGCGGCCGACTGCCTGATCGAAAGCGCGTTTCCGCTGAGCGAGCAGCAGGTCAGCGAACTGCTATGGGGGCTCGCGCGCAAGTTCGGGCTCAAGCTCAAGCCGCAGGTGAAAGTCGACCCCGCACTGATCGGGGGCGTGCGCGTCACGGTCGGCGACCACGTCCTCGACACCACGGTAAAGACGCGGCTGGCGCAGATGCACGCCACGCTGACCGCCGCCTAGACACGAACTCGGAGTTGGGACATGCAACTCAATCCATCTGAAATCAGCGAACTGCTGAAAAGCCGCATCCAGAACTTCGCCGCGACCGCCGACATTCGCACGCAGGGTACGGTCGTCACGGTGACCGACGGCATCTGCCGCATCCACGGACTGTCGGACGCCATGCAGGGCGAGATGCTGGAGTTCCCTGGCAACACCTACGGCCTGGCGCTGAACCTGGAGCGCGACTCGGTCGGCGCGGTCGTGCTCGGCAACTACGAGCACATCAAGGAGGGCGACACGGTTAAGGCGACCGGCCGCATCCTCGAAGTGCCGGTCGGCCCCGAGCTGATCGGCCGCGTGGTCAACTCGCTGGGGCAGCCGATCGACGGCAAGGGTCCGATCAACGCGAAGCTCACCGACGTGATCGAGAAGGTCGCCCCCGGCGTGATCGCGCGCAAGTCGGTGTCGCAGCCGGTGCAGACCGGTTTGAAGTCGATCGACGCGATGGTGCCGATCGGCCGCGGCCAGCGGGAGCTCATCATCGGCGACCGCCAGACCGGCAAGACGGCGGTGGCGGTCGACACGATCATCAACTCCAAGGGCAAGGACCTGATCTGCATCTACGTGGCGATCGGGCAGAAGGCGTCGACGATCGCCAACGTCGTACGCAAGCTGGCGGAAACCGGCGCGATGGCGTACACGATCGTCGTCGCCGCGTCCGCATCGGAGTCGGCGGCGATGCAGTACATCGCGCCGTACTCCGGCTGCACGATGGGCGAATACTTCCGCGATCGCGGCCAGGACGCACTGATCATCTACGACGACCTGACCAAGCAGGCCTGGGCGTACCGTCAGGTGTCGCTGCTGCTGCGCCGTCCGCCGGGACGGGAGGCGTATCCGGGCGACGTGTTCTACCTGCACTCGCGCCTGCTGGAGCGCGCCGCGCGCGTCAACGAGGAGTACGTCGAGAAGTTCACCAAGGGGCAGGTCAAGGGCAAGACCGGATCGCTCACCGCGCTGCCGATCATCGAAACGCAGGCGGGCGACGTGACCGCGTTCGTTCCGACCAACGTCATCTCGATCACCGACGGCCAGATCTTCCTGGAGACGGACCTGTTCAACGCGGGCATCCGTCCCGCGATCAACGCCGGCATCTCGGTCTCGCGCGTCGGCGGTGCCGCGCAGACCAAGGTGATCAAGAAGCTCGGCGGCGGCGTGCGCCTGGCGCTGGCGCAGTACCGCGAGCTGGCGGCGTTCGCGCAGTTCGCCTCCGATCTGGACGAAGCGACGCGCAAGCAGCTCGAGCGCGGCCGCATGGTCACCGAGCTGATGAAACAGCCGCAGTACCACCCGCTCGCAGTGTGGGAGCAGGCGATCACGCTGTTTGCGGTCAACAACGGCTACTTCGACGACGTCGACGTGAAGAACGCGCTGGCGGTCGAGCGCGCGCTGCGCGAGTACCTGAAGAGCAAGCGCGCGGCGCTGGTCGACCGCATCGAGTCGACCAAGGATCTGTCGAAGGAGGACGAGGCCGCGCTGCACGAGGCGATCAAGGAGTTCAAGAAGTCGGGCGCGTACTGATTCGTTGAGCCGCCCGACGGAGAACGTCCATGCCGAGCACTAAAGAGATCCGCGGCAAGATCAAAAGCGTGCAGAACACGCGCAAGATCACGAAGGCGATGGAGATGGTCGCAGCGAGCAAGATGCGCAAGGCGCAGGACCGGATGCGCCACGCGCGTCCGTACGGCGACAAGATCCGCAACATCGTCGCGCACTTGGCGACCGCGAACCCCGAGTACCGCCACCCCTTCGTCGTCAAGCGCGGCGAGATCCGCAACGTCGGCCTGATCCTGGTGTCGACCGACAAGGGCCTGTGCGGCGGGCTGAACACCAACATCCAGCGCGCCACTCTGCTGCGCATCAAGCAGTGGGAAGCCGAAGGCGTGAAGTGCCAGGCGACCGCGATCGGCAACAAGGGTTACGGCTTTCTGCAGCGGCTGAACGCGAACGTGGTTTCGCATGTCGTGCAGCTGGGCGACCGGCCGCATCTGGAGAAGCTGATCGGGCCGATGAAGGTGCAGCTCGACGCGTACGCCGAAGGCAGGCTCGACGCGGTCTACCTGGCGTATTCGCGCTTCATCAACACGATGAAACAGGAGCCGGTGATCGAACAGCTGCTGCCGCTGTCGGCCGATCGGCTGGCGCAGAGCGAGGAAGAAAAGCGCGCGTACGCGTGGGACTACCTGTACGAGCCCGACGCGCAGCGCGTGATCGACGAGCTGATGACGCGTTACGTCGAGGCGCTGATCTACCAGGCGGTCGCCGAGAACATGGCGAGCGAGCAGAGCGCGCGCATGGTTGCGATGAAGGCGGCCTCGGACAACGCCAAGAAGCTGATCGAGGAGCTGCAGCTCGTCTACAACAAGACGCGCCAGGCCGGCATCACGAAGGAAATCTCCGAAATCGTCGGGGGCGCGGCGGCCGTTGCGTAGTCGGGCAGCGAACCCCGACGATTCGGCGAGACTCATGTGAGCGAAGCGAACGTTAAGCGAGCAGGCGCGAGCGGCCGGAGCCAGATCGTCGGCGCCGCCGCCGCGGTGGCGTAAGGCAAGGACGAATGAACCACAGAGGCACAGAGAGCACAGAGAAGAGCAGGAAGATTTTTCCTCCGCGCCCTCTGTGCCTCTGTGGTGAACAAGAGCTTTGAAACCGAGGTAAACATGCCAACCGGAACCATTGTTCAGTGCATCGGCGCGGTCGTGGACGTGGAGTTCCCGCGCGAGCAGATGCCGAAGGTGTACGACGCGCTGGTGCTCGAGGTCGACCCGGGCAACAAGCTCGTCGAACAGGGGCTGACCTTCGAGGTGCAGCAGCAGCTCGGCGACGGCGTCGTGCGCACGATCGCGCTCGGCTCCTCCGACGGGCTCAAGCGCGGCATGAAGGTGCGCAACACCGGCGACAACATCAAGGTGCCGGTCGGCCCGGGCGTGCTGGGGCGTGTGATGGACGTGCTCGGCCGCCCGATCGACGAGCGCGGCCCGATCAAGAGCGACGAGTTTCGACCGATCCACCAGCCGGCGCCGAAGTTCGACGAACTGTCGCCTTCGATCGAACTGCTCGAGACCGGCATCAAGGTCATCGACCTGGTGTGCCCGTTCGCCAAGGGCGGCAAGGTCGGGCTGTTCGGCGGCGCGGGCGTGGGCAAGACCGTCAACATGCTCGAACTGATCAACAACATCGCCAAGGAACATGCCGGTCTGTCGGTGTTCGCCGGCGTCGGCGAGCGCACGCGCGAGGGCAACGACTTCTATCACGAGATGTCCGAGGCCAGGGTCATCGTGCAGGAGGACCTGTCGAAGTCGAAGGTCGCGATGGTCTTCGGCCAGATGAACGAGCCGCCGGGCAACCGCCTGCGCGTCGGCCTGACGGGACTGACGATGGCCGAGCGCTTTCGCGACGAAGGCCGCGACATCCTGTTTTTCGTCGACAACATTTACCGCTACACGCTCGCCGGCACCGAAGTGTCGGCGCTGCTCGGCCGTATGCCCTCCGCCGTCGGTTATCAGCCGACGCTCGCCGAGGAGATGGGCAAGCTGCAGGAGCGCATCACGTCGACCAAGACCGGGTCGATCACCTCGATCCAGGCGGTGTACGTTCCGGCCGACGACCTGACCGACCCGTCGCCGGCGACGACCTTCGGCCACCTCGACGCCACGGTGGTGCTGTCGCGCGACATTGCCGCGCTGGGCATCTATCCGGCGGTCGATCCGCTCGATTCGACGTCGCGGCAGATCGACCCGAACGTGATCGGCGAGGAGCACTACACCACCACGCGGCGCGTGCAGGCCACCCTGCAGCGCTACAAGGAGCTGCGCGACATCATCGCGATCCTTGGCATGGACGAACTGTCGCCCGAAGACAAGCTCGCAGTGGCGCGCGCGCGCAAGATCCAGCGCTTCCTGTCGCAGCCGTTCCACGTCGCCGAGGTGTTCACCGGCTCGCCCGGCAAGTACGTGCCGCTGAAGGAAACGATCCGCGGTTTCAGGATGATCGTCGACGGCGAGTGCGACGCGCTGCCCGAGCAGGCGTTCTACATGGTCGGCACGATCGACGAGGCGTTCGAGAAAGCGAAGAAGCTGCAGTAGGCGGCGAGGGATCTCCATGGCCACCATCCACGTCGACGTCGTCAGCGCCGAGGAGAACATCTTCGCCGGCGAAGCGGAATTCGTCGTGCTGCCGGGCGAAGCCGGCGAACTCGGCATCTATCCGCGCCACGCGCCGCTGATCACGCGCATCAAGCCCGGTGTGGTCCGGATCAAGCCGGCCGGCAGGACCGAAGAGGAACAGGTGTTCGTCGCCGGCGGGATCCTCGAGGTTCAGCCCAACGTCGTCACCGTGCTCGCCGACACGGCGATCCGCGGCAAGGATCTAGACGAGGCGAAGGCGCAGGAGGCGCTCAAGCGCGCCGAAGAAGCGCGCAAGAACGCCACCAGCGAACTGGAGATCGCGAAGGTCGAGGCCGAGATGTCGGCGCTCGCCGCGCAGCTCGCTGCGATCCGCAGGCTGCGCGGCAAGTAGCGCGCCGCGGCACTCGGGTACGATCGCAAGTGGCAGCGGGCGCTGCCCCTTTGCGTTGGACCGCACGTTCCGACGCTTGACCGCCGTCAAGCGCGCACGCGCGGCACGCGGCATTGAGGTCCAGCGAACGGGCTTTTCTGCGGAGGCAGCGATGTTCAAGAAGATCCTCGTCGCCACCGACGGCTCCGAGCTGTCGAACAAGGCGATCGGCGTGGCCGTGCAGCTTGCAAAGACGGTCGGTGCCGGCATCGTCGGCATGACCGCCGTCGAGGCCTATCCCTACGCGGCGGTCGGCGAGTTCAGTCCGGCCGCCTACAACGATTTCCAGGCGCACGCGGCGGCGATGGCCAACGATCGGCTCGCGGGGGTCGAGCGCGCTGCGCGCGCGGCGGGGCTTGCCTACGAAGCGCGCATGGCCGAATCGTCGGCGCCTTACCGGGCGATCATCGACGCCGCACGTGACGCCGGCTGCGATCTGATCGTGATGGCTTCGCACGGCCGCCGCGGGCTCGGCGCCGTGCTGCTCGGCAGCGAGACGCAGCGCGTGCTCACGCACGCCGAATGTCCCGTGCTCGTCGTGCGTTGAGTGGCCAGCTCGCGTCTTCGCGGGATACTCCGGCGCGTGCGCGGGCGGCGCTCCGATTGCGTCGGTAGCGGTCGCTGCTTAGAGCTTATCCGTAAATAGATATACTTCTATTCCGAGCCGTGCAGTGGGCGGCGTTGGAGCGAAGCCGTGGCCAAGCGAGCCGAATCTTGGACAGTGACGGATGCATTCTGGCAACGAGTCGAACCGCTGATTCCGCCGCGCCGGGTGGACCCGGGCAAGCGGTACGTGCGCAAGCCTGGCGCCGGGCGGCCGCCGAAGCCATCGCGGCTGGTCTTCGAGGCCATCGTCTACGTGTTGCGCACCGGCTGCCAGTGGAAAGCGCTGCCGCGCGAGCGCTTCGGCAGCGCCAGCGCCGTGCACAAACGCTTCCTGGAATGGGAGCGGGCGGGCTTCTTCGAGGCGCTGTGGAAGGCTGGGCTGGCCGAGTACGACGAGATGGCGGGCATTGCCTGGCGATGGCAAAGCATCGACGGGGCGTTGATGAAGGCGCCGCTGGCTCAGGAAGGCGTCGGTCCGAATCCGACCGATCGGGGGAAAAAAAGGAAGCAAACGCCACCTTCTGGTGGACGGCCGTGGCGTCCCGTTGTCGATCATCGTGACCGCGGCCAACGTCAATGACGGCCAGCGTCTCGATGCGGTGCTCAGCGCCATTGCCGTTACGCGCCCCTGTCCGCCGAAACGGCGCAGCAAGCACCTGTGTGCTGACGCCGGCTACCGCAGCGCCGAGAACTTCGGCATCATCGATCGGCACGGCTACATCGCTCATGTTGCCGATCCACACCCACCAGCGCAGCGCCAGCGGCGCCACCCCAAGAAAAAGGCTCGCCGCTGGGTCGTCGAGGTCTGCCACAGTTGGTTGAACCGCTTCCGCAAACTGCTCGTGCGTTACGAAAAACTCAAGCGCAGCTTCGTCGCCCTCACCCACCTGGCGGCCGCCATCATCGCGTTCCGCAAGGTGCCGCTGAAAGTCAACATAATTTACGGATAAGTTCTTAGAGTCGTCGCGTCGCGCTGCGAACGCGACGACAACAACGACAAACCGGACAGGAGACGTTCATGAGAAGCACGTTAAAGGCGGCCGCCGTCGCGGTCGCTCTGGCAGTGGCCGCGCCGACCCACGCGCAGCCAAATCTCGAAAAGCTCAAGCAGTTCAAGGTATCCGGCACCGATCTGAACATCCCGGTCGTGCCGCAAACGGGCAAGAACGCGGACGCCATCCGCGAGAACCTCAAGCGCATCAAGCTGCCGCCCGGATTCAAGATCGAGCTGTACGCGATCGTTCCGGACGCGCGCCACATGGCGGTGGCCCCCAGCACCAACATGCTATTCGTCGGCACGCGCAAGACGACGGTGTGGGCGGTGACCGATCGCAACGGCGACATGGTCGCCGACGAAGTGAAGCCGTTCGCGCCGTCGCTGAAGTTCACCGTGCCCAACGGCGTGTGCTGGACCCGCGACGGCTTCCTGATCGTGGTCGAGCACAACCGGGTGCTGAACTTCCCCGCCGCCGAGTTCTTCTATGAGGGTCCCGACGTCGCGGTGATCGAGGTCGTGCCGCAGGGCGGGCTAATCCCGGTCGAGGAAGAGAGCTTCAACCACGGCGCGCGCACCTGTCGCGTCGGCCCGGACGGCATGCTGTACGTCACGCTGGGGCAGCCGTACAACGTGCAACCGCGCGAGAAGGTCGCGCTGTACGAGAAGCTCGGTATCGGCGGCATCATCCGTCTGAACCCGTTCGACGGCAGCAAGCGCGAGGTGGTTGCCGTCGGCGTGCGCAACTCGGTCGGCCAGGACTTCAACCCGAAAGACAAGACGCTCTGGTTCACCGATAACCAGACCGACGGCATGGGCGATGACACGCCGCCGGGCGAGCTGAACCGGGTCACGAAGCCGCGCGAGCACTTCGGCTATCCGTTCATCCACGGGCGGAATGTCCAGATCGCGGGCACCGCGGCGGCGCCGGATCTGAAGGACATGAAGGCGCCAGCGGCCTGGACGCCGCCGCAGATCGAGTTCCCGGCCCATCAGGCGCAGCTCGGCATGACTTTCTATACCGGCAAGATGTTCCCGGCCAAGTATCAGGGCGGCATCTTCGTCGCCGCGCACGGCTCGTGGAACCGCACCACGCCGAGCGGCGCGCTGATCAACTTCGTGTCGCTCAAGCCCGACGGCACCGCCGACAAGAGCGAG
>JBBIJJ010000047.1:0-20959 GCA_037446035.1 Burkholderiales bacterium | reverse complement strand
CCGGGCAAGTTGCGCGGAAGATCGTTCATCGGCCGGATGGCGGTCGAGTGGATGCACGCAGCATGGCACGCGACGGCGCGCTCGGACAGCGGCCATTGCGCATGCGATGCATGCGCGCGCCGCATACGGCGTCAGCCCGGCGCGCGCTTGCGCCCACGACGCTCGTCCTTGCGGGTTTCGATCGCCGCGCACACGCCGCGCAGGATGTCGACTTCGCTGCGCGTCGGCCGCGCGCGCGCGAACAGCCGGCGCAGCCGCGCCATCAGATGCTTGGGTTCGGCCGGATCGTGGTAGCCGATCGCCGTCAGCGCCCGCTCAAGATGCGCGAGCATGCCTTCGACCGCTTCGACGTCCGCCGGCGGCTCGGCGGTGAAACGATCGTGCGGCACCGCCGCCGCGCGCAATGCCAGCCGGCATTCGTAGGCGGCGACCTGCACCGCCTGCGCCAGGTTCAACGACGGGTGTGTCGGGTCGGCCGGGATCGCGCAACACGCATGACAGCGTTCGACCTCCTCGTTGCGCAGACCGCTGCGTTCGGTGCCGAACACGAACGCGATCTCGACGGCTTCGTCGCCGGCGTCCAGCACCGCCCTTGCCTGCGCCGCCGCGCTGCGCAGATCGACGAGCGGCGGGCCGAATTCGCGCGAGTAGCCGCTCATCGCGAGCGCGAAGTGCACGCCGCGCAGCGCGTCGATCAGATCGGCATGCACGGTGGCATCCGCGAGCACGTTGGCCGCGCCCGCCGCGAATGCGACGGCATCGGCATGCGACTGGAATTCGGGCAGGCGCGGCGCGACGACCGCGAGCCGCGCGAACCCCATCGTCCTGATCGCGCGCGCGGCGGCGCCGATGTTGCCGGGGTGGCTCGGCGCAACCAGCACGAAGCGCACGCGCGCCGCGCGCCGGGCGAATTCGTTCGACGGATCGGGCCTGAGCATCGCCTGGGAATCATTACAATCCGCGCAGTCTAGCGATGCGAGGCCGGTCGGTCGCATCGCTCCGCTCCTTCCACAAGCCGACGCTGCATGCACCCGATGCTGAACACGGCCGTCAAGGCCGCCCGCAAGGCCGGCGCGATCATCAATCGCGCAAGTCTCGAACTCGACCTGATCCGTGTGGCGAGCAAGGGCCGCAGCGACTTCGTCACCGAGGTCGACCGCGCCGCCGAGGAAGCCATCATCGACGTGTTGAAGACCGCGTATCCGCATCACGCGGTGCTCGCCGAGGAGTCCGGCGCGAGCAATCCCGAAGGCGGCCAGGAGTACACGTGGATCATCGATCCGCTCGACGGCACGACCAATTTCATCCACGGTTTTCCGCAGTACGCGGTGTCGATCGCGCTTCAGCACGCCGGCCACATCACGCAGGCGGTCGTCTATGACCCGACCCGCAACGAGCTGTTCACCGCCTCGCGCGGCCGCGGCGCCTTCCTGAACGATCGCCGCATCCGCGTCAGCCGGCGCACCCATTTGCGCGAGAGCCTGATCGGCACCGGCTTTCCGTTCCGCCAGCTCGATCACCTCGACGAGTACGTGCGGATGTTCAAGCGCATCACGGAGGAGACCGCGGGCATCCGCCGGCCGGGTGCGGCCGCGCTCGATCTCGCTTACGTGGCCGCCGGCAGGCTCGACGGCTTCTGGGAGTTCGGGCTGTCGCCGTGGGATGTCGCCGCCGGCAGCCTGCTGATCGTCGAGGCCGGCGGCATGGTCGCCGACTTCGACGGCGAGCAGAACTGGCTCGCCTGCGGCCAGATCGTGTGCGGCACCCCGAAGGTGTTCGAGCAGCTTCTGAAGCTGGTGCAGGAAGTTCACGTCAAGGGCACGCGCGCCGACGCCTGATGTCCGCGTCGCGTCCGCGGCGCGCCCCGAGTTCGTCCCCCCGATGCCGACCCCGGTCGAACACACGCCCGTCATGCAGCAGTACCTGCGCATCAAGGCGCAGTATGCGGACGTGCTGTTGTTCTACCGGATGGGCGACTTCTACGAGCTGTTCTACGAAGACGCAGAGCGCGCGTCGCGGCTTCTGAACATCACGTTGACTTCGCGCGGCTCCTCGGGCGGTGCCCGGGTCGCGATGGCCGGCGTGCCGGTGGCGTCCGTCGAGCAGTATCTCGCGCGGCTCGTCAAGCTCGGCGAGTCGGTCGCGATCTGCGAACAGATCGGCGATCCGGCCACTTCGAAGGGTCCGGTCGAACGCAAGGTCGTGCGCGTCGTCACGCCGGGCACGCTGACCGATGCCGGACTGCTCGCCGACAAGGCCGACGCGACGCTGGCGGCGCTCGCGTTCGACGGCACGGCGCGCGCGTCCGCGCGCGACCGGCGCGAGTCGGTCGGTATCGCCTGGCTGGTGCTCGCCAGCGGTGAACTGCGCGCCACGGAAACGAGCCTGGAGCGGTTGCCGTCGGAGCTTGCACGCATCGCGCCGTCGGAGATCCTGGTCGCGGACCATGCGCGTGCGCGGCTCGCCGCCCCCGCGCCGGTGCGATCGGTGCCCGACTGGCATTTCGACCCGCAGCGCGGCGCGCAGCTTCTGTGCGAGCAGCTCGGTGTGGCCACGCTGCAGGCGTTCGGCGTCGACGACCGCCCCGCGCTGCTGGCCGCGTGCGCTGCGCTGCTCGCGTACGCGCAGCAGACGCAGAGCGAGCGGCTGGCACACGTGACGACGCTGCGCGTCGAGTCCGAATCCGAGTTCGTCGCCCTCGACGCCGCGACCCGCCGCAATCTCGAACTGACCGAGCCGCTGCGCGGCGACGACGGGCCGACGCTTTTCAAGGTGCTCGATCGCTGCGCCACCGGCATGGGCAGCCGCCGCCTGCGTCGCTGGCTGCATCATCCGCTGCGCGCCGCGGCCGCGGCCGCGGCGCGGCATGCCGTGATCGAGGCCTTGCTCGAAACGGGGCTGGCGGCGCGCGTCGTCGAGGGGCTGCGGCACGTACCGGATCTGGACCGCATCGCCGCGCGCGTGGCGTTAAAGAGCGCGCGGCCGCGCGAACTCGCCGCGCTGCGCGACGCGCTGCCGCGGCTGCAAGCGCTGCGTGCTGCGCTGGCGGCGCTGGAAGCGCCGCTGGCGCGCACGCTCGTCGACGCGCTGGCGTTGCCACCCGAGTTGCACGAAACGCTTGCACGAGCACTGCTTGCCGAGCCCGCGCACTCCCCGCGCGACGGCGACGTGATCGCCGCCGGGTTCGACGCGGAGCTCGACGAGCTGCGCGCGCTGCGCGACAACGCCGGGCTGTTCCTGGTCGATCTGGAGGCGCGCGAACGCGCGCGCACGGGCATCGCCAACCTGCGCGTCGAATACAACCGTGTGCACGGTTTCTACATCGAGGTCACGCACGGCCAGGTCGGCAAGGTTCCCGACGATTACCGGCGCCGGCAGACGCTGAAGAATGCCGAGCGCTACATCACGCCGGAGCTCAAGAACTTCGAGGACCGCGCGCTGTCGGCGCAGGAACGCGCGCGCGCACGCGAGAAGGAGCTGTTCGATGCGCTGCTGACGCGGGTGGGCGAGCACGTGGCGGGGTTGCTGCGGGCCGCCGATGCGGCCGCCAGTTTCGATGCGCTCGCCGCGCTCGCCGCGCATGCCGCCGCTGCGCGCTGGGTGCGGCCCGAACTGAGCGCCGAGCCCGGCATCGAGATCGCCGGCGCGCGCCATCCGGTGGTCGAGCGCGAGATCGAGGCCTACGTGCCGAACGACTGCCGGCTCGGTCCGGCGCGCCGCCTGCTCGTCATCACCGGACCGAACATGGGCGGCAAGTCGACCTACATGCGCTCGATCGCGCTGATCTCGCTGCTGGCGTATTGCGGAAGCTTCGTACCGGCCGCGAGCGCGCGGCTGGGACCGATCGACCGCATCCTCACGCGCATCGGTGCGGCCGACGATCTGGCGCGCGGGGCCTCGACCTTCATGGTCGAGATGACCGAGGCGGCGGCGATCCTGAACGCCGCGACCGAAGAAAGCCTCGTGCTGATGGACGAGATCGGTCGCGGTACGTCGACCTTCGACGGCATGGCGCTCGCCGCCGCGATCGCGCGCGAGTTAGTCGAGCGCAACCGCTGTTACACGCTGTTCGCAACCCACTACTTCGAACTGACTCAGCTCGCCGAAACCCTGCCCGGGGTGGCCAACGTGCACGTCGCCGCCGCCGAGTCGCGCGGCAAGGTGGTGTTCCTGCACGAGGTGCGCGAGGGCCCCGCCAGCCAGAGCTATGGGCTCGCGGTCGCCCAACTCGCGGGCGTGACCCCCGCGGTCGTGCGGCGCGCGCGCAACCTGCTCGTGCAGCTCGAGGAACGCGCGGCCGGCACGCGGCCGCAGCTCGACTTGTTCGCCACGCCGCCGCCGACCGCCGCGCCGGCCGCGGACCGCACGCACGATCCGCTGCGCGAGCGGCTCGCCGGGCTCGACCTCGACGCGCTGGCGCCGCGCGAGGCGCTCACGCTGCTGTACGAGTTGCGCGATCTGGCGCGCGGCTGACGTTCGCGCGCAGCGGGCGTCGCTGCTCGAAGACCGGCGCCGGTCGCGGCCTTCGTCGTTCTGCGTGCCTGAATGCCTCCGTGGTGACCGCTACAGCCTTCGAAGACAGGGGCGGTTCACTACAGAGAGCACAGAGGGCGTAGAGGAAGACGAAGTCTTCGCTCCGTATCTGCATGTCGAATCGAGCACCTCGCCGATCGCGGCGCCCCGTTTCCGGTCATGCGACCGCGCATCGCGTCAATGCTCGTGGCCGTCGCCGCGGTGCAGATCGTGCGGCGCGAGCGGACGCAGAAACTCGGGCAGCAGCGGCGCTTCGGCCTGCTGCAGTTCATCGGCACTGGCCGGCTCGACGCCGAGCACCTTGATGTCGAAGCGCAGCGCCAGGCCCGCCAGTGGATGATTGCCGTCGAGCACCGCGACCTCGTCGGCGACGTCGGTCACCCGGTAGATACGCTCATCGCCGGGCACGCCCGGCAGCCCTTGCACCTGCATGCCGACCGCCACTTCGCGGCCGATGCGGTCGCGCTCGACGACGTGAACGAGCTGCGCATCGAAGTCGCCGAATGCCTGCCCGGGTTCGAGCCGCAGGGACACTGCTTCGCCCGGCGCTTTTCCCTCGAGCGCGCGCTCGACCGCCGGAAAGATGTCGTTGGCGCCGTGCAAATACACCAGCGGCGCCTCGCTCGCCTCGAGCAGATTGCCTTGCGCGTCGAACATCTTCACTGCCAGCGATACCAGCATCCCGCGCGCGATCTTCATCGGGCCCCTCGTTCGTGAGCAGCGAATTATCCGCGCAGTCGCGCTCCTATAATTCCGCCGCATGTGGCCGACTCGACCGCTGCGCGCGCTGGGCAAGCTGCCGGTCGAGGAATTCATGCGGCGCTACTGGCAAAAGCGGCCGTTGCTGGTGCGACAGGCGCTGCCGTCATTGTGCCCGCCGGTGTCGCGCCAGCGGCTCATCGAGCTGGCGGCGCGCGACGACGTCGAATCGCGGCTCGTCACCGCTTTCGGCGGCCGTTGGCGTCTCGCGCACGGCCCGTTTTCGCCCGACCGCCTGCCGTCGACGCGCCGGCGCCGCTGGACGCTGCTCGTGCAGGGCGTCGATCTGCACGACGACGCGGCCGCCGAGCTGCGCGCGCGCTTCCGCTTCCTGCCCGATGCGCGGCTCGACGATCTGATGGCCAGCTATGCCACCGACGGCGGCGGCGTGGGGCCCCATGTCGATTCGTACGACGTGTTCCTGGTACAGACGTTCGGGCGTCGGCGTTGGCGCATCGGCCGCCAGCGCGATCTGCGCGTCGTACCGGGGCTGCCGTTGAAGATCCTTGCCGAGTTCCGCCCAACGCACGAGTGGGTGCTCGACCCCGGCGACCTGCTGTACCTGCCGCCGGGCGTGGCGCACGACGGGGTGGCGCTCGGCGAGTGCATCACCTGCTCGATCGGCTTTCGCGCGCCGGCGTGGCAGGAACTGATCGATCCCTGGTTCGACGCGCTGGCCGAGCGCGTGCGCGTCGACGGTCGTTATCGCGATCCGCAACTGCGGCCGACGCGCCGGCCTGCCCGGTTGCCTGCAGCGATGCGCGAGGCGGCCCTGGAGTCGCTTGGCCGCATCCGGCCGACGGCGCGCGATGCTGCGCGTGCATTGCTCGTGCATCTTTCCGAACCCAAAACGAACGTCGCCTTCGATCGTCCGGCGCGGCCGTTCGGCGCTGCGCGCTTTGCCGCCGCCGCGCGCGTACGCGGCGTGCGCCTCGATGTCCGCACGCGGATGCTGTACGACGGTGCCGACGCAGCGATCAACGGCGAACGCTTCGGGTTCGGTGATCGCCGCGCGGCCGCGGTACTGCGTGCGCTCGCCGACCGCCGCGCCCTCGACGGCACGGCGCTGCGCGGACTCGAACCGGCGCTGATCGGGCGGCTGCACGAGTGGTATGTTGCCGGCTGGCTGCACTTGGGCCGCCAGACGCGCACGGACCCATGACGCTCGACGAACTGCGCATCGACGATCCGCGCCCGCAAAGGGCCTGGATCGCATCGCGCCACGACGTGCCGCGCGCGGTCGCGCTCGTGCTCGAGGGTGCACAGCGCGTCGTCCGCGCAATGCAGCGCGACCTCGCGCCGTTTGCGCTGTCCACGGCCACCGCGACCGCTCGGATCGAACGCTTTCTTCTCGCGCAGCGCAGCGCGCGCGTGCGGTTGCTGGTCGACGACGCTGCGTGGCTCGAAACGGCCGCCGCGCGGCTGCGTCGGCTCCAGCGTTTCTTCCCGCACGCGATCGAGATGCGCATCGCCGCCGACGACGACCCGGTCGGCGACGATGCCTGCCTGCTCGCCGACGCGCGCCACGCGCTGCTGCTCACGCCGACCGCGCAGGGGCTCGGCGATCTGTGGCTCAATCACGAGCCGCACGCGCGAAGCTGGGCAGCGCTGTTCGACCGCCGCTGGGAAGCGGCCGCGCACAATCTGCCGGTGGCGCCGCTCGGACTGTGAGTCGGCGCTCATAGGAGTCCACGGCAGCCCGTCTGCTGCGGCGCAGTAGTTATACTTCGCGCCGATCGCGCGCGCCGCGTTCACATGCAACACGCGCGCCGATCGGTTCTGAACCGTCCACTTGCTGCCCTAAGAGGAAATCGAAAATGAAGAAGTCGCTGTTGCTCGCTTCGATGGTCGTTGCCGTGCTCGCCGCCTGCGGCAAACAGGCGCCGGCCCCGGCACCCGCGCCCGCTCCGGCCCCTGCTCCCGCGCCCGCGCCCGCTCCGGCCCCAGCCCCCGCGCCGACGGATGCGGCCAAACCCGCGGAAGCGCCGGCTCCGGCCGCCGCGCCCGCGCCGGCAGAAGCCAAGAAAGAAGAAGCCAAGAAGTAACGGGCCAGTTCTTTCGTCACGCAAAGGCCGGCGAGCGCCGGCCTTTTTTCTTGCACGCACGCGCCGGCGCACCGTTGTGTCTTCCGCCGGCGCGGCTCGACGCTGAAGACGTTACCCAACGTCGCGCCAGCCCGTTGCCCTCCGACGCTGTCTCGCTGCTGCGAGGGCGGCCGCGGTCCTTCCGGTTGAACCTTCGGTCGATGCGCACGATGTCTGCGCCATCTGGAGCGCTGCTCCCGCCCTCCCCGCGACGCTGCCGTCATCCCAACGATCGTTCCGTGACCCAGACGATCGTTCCGTGATCCAGACGATCGTTGCGACACCCAGACTGTCGTTGCGACATCCAGACTGACGTTGCGACACCCAGACGATCGTTGCGCCACCCGGACGATCGTTCCGTGATCCAGACGATCGTTGCGACACCCAGACTGACGTTGCGACACCCAGACGACCGTGGCGCCATCCCGACGTTCATTTCGTCATCCCGATATTTATTTCGTCATCCCGAGCAAAGCGAGGGATCTCGGCGCTGCGAACGGCTGCGATTCCTTCAACCGCCTCAAGACCTGGAATCGGCGTGACGCGGCTCGGTCATCCCCGGCGGGGCATGGCCGTCTGGAGCGCCGGCTTTGTCATCCCGAACAGCTCGGCTTTGTCATCCCGAAACAGCGCGTGGCTCGTCGGCCCGAGGGCAGCGACGAATCCCGGCCGCGAGCGGCTGAGACCTGCCGTTTTCGGCAGAGCGTCGCGGTGGCGCAGTCGTCGACGGCGCGGCATCGTCGACCCGCCGCCGCAGGGACTCCGCCGCGCCACGTGCGAGCGCGCGCGGGCCGGCACCGGTCGATGGGCGCAACCCGTAGGAACGGCGTGGTCAGCAGCGCAGCGCGAGCCGATACGACGGCGACTGCCAGGCGCCACTTTCGCGCGACTCAGACCGTGAACCAGTCGAGTCCGTCGGCCTGGCGCGCGACCGGCACTTCGGCCGGCGTGCAGTTCAGCACGGCGGCGAGCGCGGCCTGCGCCAGCGCGGGCGCATTGTTCTTGCGACTCAGATGCGCGGCGACCACGCCGCGCAAGCGGCTGCGGTCGATGCGCGCGAGCAATGCGGCCGCCTGCGCGTTCGACAGGTGGCCGCGGTCGCCGGCGATGCGCGCCTTGAGAAACGGCGGATAGTCGCCCGCGTGCAGCAACGCGGGCTCGTGATTGCACTCGAGCATCAGCGCGTCGAGCCGGCCGAGCGCGTCGGCCACGGCCGCTGTCGGTACCCCGATGTCCGTGAGCAGGCCGAACCTGCGCGCGCCGTCGTCGAAGACGAACTGGACCGGCTCGCCTGCATCGTGCGGGACGGCGAACGGCTCGATGCGCAAGGCCCCGATTTCGACCGTGACACCCGCGCACAGCAGCCGCAGATCCACGCCGCTCGCATCGAACCGCGCCGCGGCTGCCGTGCCGCGCGTGGCGAACAGCGGAAGCCGTCGGCGCGCCAGCAGTGCGGCCACACCGTCGGCATGATCTGAATGCTCGTGCGTGACGAATACGGCGTCCAGATCGGCGAGCGCAAGCCCGGCGCGCGCCAGCCGCACATCGAGCTGCTTCGGCGAGAAGCCGTTGTCGACCAGCACGCGCGTGACGAACAGGCCGTCGCGCGACTCGACGACCAGGGCGTTGCCCTCGCTGCCGGAGCCAAGGCAACGAAAGCGCAGCATCGGCGGCCGCGCGCTAGCGCAACTGCTCGCCGAGCTGAGCGAGGATCTTGTCGCCGGTCGCGCTCATGGCCAGCTTGCCGTCCTTGTCGAGGACCGTGACCTGCGTGGCGTTGCCGGCGGCGGCGACCTGCACGCGGAACTGCTGCGCGTCGATCTTGGGCTCGCGTCCGAAGATCTTAGAGAAGAAGCCCTGCTTTTCGCGCTGCTTGGCCTCGTATTCGGGGTCCAGATAGCGGACGAAGTAGATGCCCTTGGCGCGGTCGCGGTCCTCGACGGTGAAGCCGCCGCGGTCCAGCGCGAGCCCGACGCGACGCCAGGCACGGTCGAACGGCTCGTCGATATCGACGCGCGCATTGCGCCCGTCGGCGCCCTTGACCAGGCGCGCGACCTGCGGCGCGGCGGGCGCCGTGCTCGCCGTCGTCGCCGCGGCGGCCGCCGGCGCCGCCGCCGTCTGCGCGACGCGCGGCGCGAAGCGCAGCGCGAGCCGCTGCAGCATCTCGGCTTCCAGCTGCGGATCCGACGGGCGCGGCTGCCACTTGGTCGAGTCCTGCGCCGGCGACGTGAACACCTCGATCATGCCGCGATGGCTGATGTAGATCTCGGACGTGTTCTTCGCCGTGCGCTCGATGCGCGTACGGTACTTGTCCTGCTCGCCGGTCGAGTACAGCGTGTCGAACACGCGGCCGATCGTGCGCCGGATGATGTCCTGCGGCAGCTTGGCGCGGTTTTCGGCCCACACGGTCTCGACGATGCCCGCGGCCGGGTCCTCGCGCTCGATCGCCAGCCCGATGCTCAACCAGAACTCCTTGACCACGGCGTACGCCACCTCCGGCGCGACGTCGACGGCAAGCCAGCGTTGGTCGCCGGCACGCTCGATGCGCGCGTTCGGAACCGCGGGTGCGACCGCTGCGCCGCCAGCCACGACCTGTGCCGCAGCGGGCGCGGGGGCGGACGCGACGCCGGCGACGCTCGGCCGATCGGGCACCCCAAAACGGTCGCTGCGCGGCAGCTGCGAAAGATCGGGCGGAACGTCCAACGGTTTGACCGGCTGCACCGATTTGTAATCGACCTTGTCGCTGGTCAGCCCGAGCGAGCTGCAACCTGTCGCGAGCGCCGTCGCGACGGCGACCGCCGAACAGATCCACGGACGCACGCGCAGCATGCCTTGCCTCACTGAGTCTCTCCTCGACGCCGGTCAGAGCAGACCGGCTTCCTGCAGCGCCGCTTCGACCACGGGTTCGTTCGCGCGGGCCAGCGGCACCAGCGGCAGCCGAATGCCCTTGCCGATTCGCCCCATCCGCGCGAGCGCCCACTTGACGGGTATCGGGTTGGCTTCGACGAACAGCTTCGTATGCAGCGGCAGCAGCCGGTTGTTGATGGCGCGGGCACGCGCCAGGTCGCCCGCGAGTGCGGCCTTCGCGAGCTCGCTCATCAGGCGGGGCGCGACGTTGGCGGTGACCGAGATCACGCCGTGGCCGCCGAGCAGCATCAGCGCGAGCGCGGAGTCGTCGTTGCCGCTGTAGACGGCAAAGTCCTTCGGCGCACGGCGCAGCAGATCGGCCGCGCGCGCGGCGTCACCGGTCGCATCCTTGATGCCGACGATGCCGGGCACTTGCGCCAGCCGCAACGTCGTGTCGTTGGCGAGATCGGCGACCGTGCGGCCCGGCACGTTGTACAGGATCACCGGCAATCCGCAGGTTTCGGCCACCTTGCGGAAGTGCTGGTACAGGCCCTCCTGCGTCGGCTTGTTGTAATAAGGCACGACCTGCAGCGTGGCGTCGGCGCCGGCCTTCTTCGCGTACTCGGTCAGATCGATTGCCTCGGCCGTCGAGTTGCCGCCGGTGCCGGCGATCACGGCAACGCGCTTGCGCGCAGTCTCGACAGCCACGCGGATCAGCTCGCAGTGCTCGTCGTGGTCGACGGTCGGCGACTCGCCGGTCGTGCCGACGGCGACGATGCCATTGGTGCCCTCGGCGATGTGCCACTCGATCAACTTGCGGTACGCATCGAAGTCGAGCGAACCGTCCTCGTGCATCGGGCTGACGATGGCGACCAGGCTGCCGGTGATCATGTGCGCGCGATGAAATCGTGATGGCGTCGGCCGGGCCGAACGAAGGCGCCGATTCTACCTCCGCGCGCTGCCGTCACGGGAGCGGCGCGTCGAGTCGCAGCCGCTCGTGCGCATCCGCCGAGCCACGCACCGCGCACAGCCGCTGGATGCGCGCGGGCCGCGGGGCGTCAACCACACCGTCCTCGAACGCCAGCACGTGCAAGTGCGCGCCGAACACGTCGAGCAGTTCGCGCGGCTGCAGCAGAAAGTCCGGGTTCGACGGTCGCCCGTAACGCTCGTTGCCGACCGCGAAAGTCTCGTAGATCAGCACGCCGCCGTCGGCGACGGCTGCGGCGAGCCGCGGAAACAGCGGTCGGTGCAGGTAGTTGACGACGACGATCGCATCGAAGCGGCGCCCCATGTATGGCCATGGACCCGCTTCGAGATCGGCCGCGAGGAACCGCACGTTCGGCTCGCCCGCCAGCAACTCGCCACACGCCGGATCGCGATCGACCGCGTCGACGACGCAGCCACGACGCGCGAACAGCTTCGCGTGCCTGCCGTTGCCGCACGCCACGTCGAGCACGTTCGCCTCGCGCGCGATCAGCGGCGCGAAACGTTGCACCCACGGGGATGGCGCATCGGGGCCGTGCATCGGAGGATCGAGGAGCGAGGACCCAGGACTCGGGATTCAGGGTTCAGCAAGCGCGGAACGCACCCTGCCGATCGAGGGCCGCCCGATCCCGGATCATCGATCTCATGTGTAGTTGAGCCCCATCACGTCGCGCACGTCGTGCATCGTCTCCTGCGCGGCGCGGCGGGCACGGTCGCAGCCGTCGGCGACGATCGCGCGCAGCATCTTCGGATCGTCCAGATAAGGCTGCGCGCGCTCGCGCCAGCCTTGCTGTTCGCGCAGCAGCGCGTCGATCAGGGGCTGCTTGCACTCGAGGCAGCCGATACCGGCGCTGCGACAACCCTTGAGCACCCAGTCGCGCGTCGCGTCGTCCGAGTAGACCTTGTGAAGTTGCCAGACGGGGCAGCGCTCGGGCTCGCCGGGATCGGAGCGGCGCACGCGCGCCGGATCGGTCATCATCCGGCGGATCTTGTCGGTCAACACCTTCGGCTCTTCGCGCATCAGCACCGCATTGCCGTAGCTCTTCGACATCTTCTGGCCGTCGAGCCCCGGCAGTTTCGGCGTCTCGGTGAGCTTGGCGGCCGGCTCGACGAGCACGCTGCGCGTGCCGCCTTCGAGATAGCCGATCAAGCGTTCGCGGTCCTCGCGCGGAACGCTCGCCGCGACGACCAGCGCGCGGCCGGCGTCGCGCGCGGCGGCATCGCCGTCCTGCTGCCACTTGGTGCGCGCTTGCATGAACTGCTTGGCCGCCTTGCCGCCGAGCTTCTTCACCGCGGCCTGCGCCTTGTCCTCGAAGCCCGGCTCGCGGCCGAACAGGTGGTTGAAGCGGCGCGCGATCTCGCGCGTCATCTCGATGTGCGGGACCTGGTCCTCGCCGACCGGCACCATGCTCGCGCGGTACACGAGAATGTCCGCGGCCTGCATCAGCGGATAACCGAGGAACCCGTACGTCGCCAGATCCAGATCCTTGAGCTTTTCGATCTGGTCCTTGTAGGTCGGCACGCGCTCGAGCCAGGACAACGGCGTGGCCATCGCCAGCAGCAGGAATAGTTCCGCATGTTCGGGCACGCGCGACTGCAGGAACACGGTCGACTTGCGCGGATCGATGCCGGCGGCGAACCAGTCGATGAGCATGTCCCAGACGCTCGCTTCGAGCACCTCGGGCGTCTCGTAGTGCGTCGTCAGCGCGTGCCAGTCGGCGACGAAGAAGAAGCAGGGATGCTCGTCCTGCAACTTGACCCAGTTCTTCAGCGCGCCGTGATAGTGGCCGATGTGCAGCGCGCCGGTCGGACGCATGCCGGACAGGACTCGATCGGGGAAAAGCATGTCAGATGAACAGTTCGACGACGGCCAGCCCGAGCCGGTAAAACGGCACCAGGAAGAAGCCGAGCGTGTTGGTCGCCAGCAGGATCAGGATGATGAACAGACCGTAGGGTTCGATGCGCGCGAACTGCCACGCGAGCCGGTGCGGCAGCAACCCCACGGCGATGCGCCCGCCGTCCAGCGGCGGCACCGGCAGCAGGTTCAGCGCCATCAGGCCGATGTTCACGAAGATGCCCGCCTTCGCCATCTCGACGAAGAACGTTTCGTGCAGTCCGAAGACGAGCTGCATCTTCAGGAAAATCGCCCACGCGATCGCCATGAACAGGTTCGCGCCCGGACCAGCGGCGGCGACCCAGATCATGTCGCGCTTCGGATGCCGCAGATTGCCGAAGCTCACCGGTACCGGCTTGGCCCAGCCGAACAGAAAGCCGCCGCCGCCAGCGAGCTTGGACACGAGCAGGATCGCGATCGGCACGATGATCGTGCCGACCGGATCGATGTGCTTCAGCGGGTTGAGCGTGATGCGGCCGGCGACGAACGCCGTCTGGTCGCCGAACATGCGCGCGACGTAGCCGTGCGCCGCCTCGTGCAGTGTGATGGCGAACAACACGGGAATCGCATAGACGGTGATCGCCTGAATCAGACCTTCCATGCGCCGCAGTCTAGCAGCGGGGTGTCGCGCGGCCGCCGTGCGCGACTCAGCCTGCCGCGGGGGCGAGTCCGAGCGGCTCGAGCGCGCCGCGCCCCTGCCGCAGCACGACCGCCTCGCGGCCGGTCAGATCGATGATGGTCGTCGGTTCGACGCCGCAGGCACCGGCGTCGACGATCAAGTCGATGTCGTGCGCGAGCCGCGCGCGGATGTCTTCGACGTCGTTCAGCGGCAGCTCGTCGCCCGGCAGCATCAGCGTCGTTCCGATCAGCGGCTGGCCGAGCACGTCCAGCAGCGCGAGCGCGACCGGATGGGCGGGAACGCGGATGCCGATCGTCTTGCGCGACGGGTGCGACAGGCGTCGCGGCACCTCGCGCGTGGCGTCGAGGATGAACGTGTAAGGCCCGGGCGTCGCGATCTTCAGCAGCCGGTACTGCCGGTTGTCGACCTGCGCGTAGGCGCCGATCGCGGACAGGTCGCGGCACAGCAGCGACAGGTGATGCCGCTCGTCGATGCGGCGGATGCGGCGCAGCCGATCGACCGCGGCCTTGTCGTCGAGATGGCAGACGAGCGCGTAGCACGAATCGGTCGGGATCGCGGCCAGCGCGCCGTGATCGATCAGTTGCGCCGCCTGCCGCAGCAGTCGCAGTTGCGGATTCTGCGGATGGACCGTGAAGACCTGCGCCATGACCGCACTAACCGCCAGTTCGCGAACCGCCAAATCGCGTTCGCGGCCGCAGGCTGCCCGCGCTCGCGGGGCGGGCGCGAGGCAGGCGCGAGCGCGTTCGATCGATCGGCACGGCGGCGTTCGTCCGCGCACCTACGCGACGAAGCGGCGCCAGACCGGCACGAGCGCCTCCGGCAGCGGCTGCACGCGGCCCAGTTCGACCTGCGATTCGTTCGGGCTGTGAAAGTCGCTTCCGCGCGAGGCTTCGAACCCGAACTCGCGTGCGAGCCTCGCGAACTTGCGCGCCTGCTGCGCCGTGTGGTTGCTGGTCGAGACCTCGACCGCGACGCCACCGGCGTCGCGGAACTCGGCGAACAGCGCGCGCAGCTCGGCGTCGCCCAAACGGTAGCGGCCCGGGTGCGCGACGATCGCCACACCGCCGGCGCCCGCGATCCACTCGACCGCCTGGTGCAGCTCGGCCCACTGGTGCGGCACGTAGCCAGGCTTGCCGGCGACCAGATACTTGGTAAAGACCTCGCGCACGTCGTGGCAGACGCCGGTGTCGACGAGCCAGCGGGCAAAGTGCGTTCGCGAGATCAGATCGACGTTACCCGCGTACGCCAGCGCGCCTTCGAGCGCGCCGTCGTGTCCCGCCGCGGCCAGCGCGTGTCCCATCGCCTGCGCGCGTCGCATCCGGCCCGAACGGACCTGCGCCAGCCCCTGAGTGAGCGCGGCATTGTCGGGGTCGACGCCGAGACCGACGACATGCACCGTCTGCCCGCCCCAGGTGACGGAGATCTCCACCCCAGGCACGAAATCCAGACCGACTTCGGCAGCGGCAAGCGCGGCCTCGCGCAGTCCGGCGACCTCGTCGTGATCGGTCAGCGCGAACAGTTCGATGCCCTGCGCCGATGCGCGCTCGATGAGTGCGCGCGGGCTCATCGTGCCGTCGGAAACGGTGGAATGCGCGTGCAGGTCGGCGTTGAGGCGATGCAGATCCAACTTCACGCGGTGATTGTAGCGGTCGGCTCCGTCAGCGATTCGGCGCTGAAGCGCCGCATTCGCTGGCTGTTGACTTCACCAGCGAGGCACCGAGCGTGCCAAGGGAACCTGGGTCGTCCGTGTCCTCGGCCTGGGAGTCCGCCCTGCGCAGGCTTGGAGTCGACCGCCGAGCAGGCCGGATCAGGCGCGTGCGCCGGCGAGGAACGATTCGATCAGGACGGCGACCTGCTGCGGTTGATCGTGGTGCAGCATGTGCCCGGCGTCCTTCACACGCGCGCGCGTGACGTGCGGCAGCGCGCTCGCGCGGCGATCGATCTCGTGCTGGCCGCCGGCCCACTTGGCCGCATCGGTGTCGTCGGCCTGCACCCACAGCACCGGGCAGGCCGCGCGCCGCCAACACGCCTCGACTTCGGCCCAGCGGTACAGCACCGGATTGACGATGCGGTGGGCCGGATCGCCGGCGATGCGGTAGCGGCCTTCGTCGGTCGGCTGCGACCAGTGCGCGGCGAGGAACAGCGCGCGCTCCTCGGACAGGCGCGGATTGTTCTTGCGCAGCCGGTCCGCGACTTCTGCAAGCGAGCCGTAGTCGCGCAACGACGCGCCGGCCTTCAACTCGTCGATCCAACGGGCATAGCGGCCCGGCGCCTCGTCGGGCGCGTTGTCGCGCAGGCCGAAGCCTTCGAGATTGACGACGGCACGCACGCGTTGCGGGCGCACGCCGGCATACAACAGCGCGACATTGCCGCCCATGCTGTGGCCGACCAGCGTGACCTGCTGCGCCGGCGCGACCGCGTCGAGCAGGTAGTCGAGGTCGGCCAGGTAGTCCGGGAACCAGTAGCAATCCTCGCTCGTCCACGAGGTCAGCCCGTAGCCGCGCCAGTCTGGCGCCACCACGTGCCAGTCGCCGCGCAGCGCATCGACGACGAACTGGAACGATGCCGACACGTCCATCCAGCCGTGCATCATGACGAGCATCGGCGCGCCAGCGCGCCCCCATTCGCGCAGGTGATAGCGCAGGCGGCGGACCTGGACGAAACGCGAGCGCGAAGGCTTCATGGCGTTGCGGGTGGTCGCGAGCTGGGCCAAACTTTCCGCCGCAACGATAGCAACGCGGCACGGGGACAGACCGGACGATCATGAGGCGCGACCAGTATCGTGAACTGTACGAAAACTTCCGCTGGCACGTGCCGGCGGAGTTCAACATCGCGGAGGTGTGCGGGCGGCGCTGGGCGGCGGAGAGCTCGCGCGTGGCAATGCACTTCGAGGACGAAGGCGGGCAGCGCGCCACCTACACCTACGCGACCCTGCAGGCCGACGCCAACCGCCTGTCGAATGCGCTGGCCGCACTCGGCGTCAAACGCGGCGACCGCGTGGCGATCGTGTTGCCGCAGCGGCCCGAGACCGCGATCGCGCACCTGGCGATCTACCAGCTCGGTGCCATCGCGATGCCGTTGTCGGTGCTGTTCGGTCCGGACGCGCTCGAATACCGGCTGCAGGACAGCGGCGCGGTCGCGGCGATCGCGGACGAGGCCGGCGCCGAGACGCTCGTGTCGTTGCGCACGTCGTGCCCGCAGCTCGCGCACCTGGTGACGGTCGGGCTTGCCGCTGACGGCGCGCACGAGTGGAGCGCGCTGTTGGCGAAAGCGTCGGACCGCTTCGAATGCGCCGCCACCCGCGCCGACGACCCGGCGCTGCTGATCTACACGAGCGGCACGACTGGTCCGCCCAAGGGCGCGCTGATGCCGCATCGCGCGCTGATCGGCAACCTGCCCGGCTTCGTCGCGTCGCAGGACTGGTTCCCCAGACCGGGTGATGTGTTCTGGTCGCCCGCCGACTGGGCGTGGACGGGCGGGCTGATGGATGCGCTGCTGCCGACGCTGTACTTCGGCTTTCCGATCGTCGGCTACCGGGGCCGGTTCGCGCCGGACAAGGCGTTTGCGCTGATGCAGCGTTACGGCGTGACCAATGCGTTCCTGTTTCCGACTGCGTTGAAGATGATGATGCGGTCGGAGACGTGGGCGAACCCGCGCGGCAAGCTGCGGCTGCGCTCGATCATGAGCGCCGGCGAGGCCGTCGGCACCGCGGTCTTCGACTGGACGCGCGAAAAACTCGGCGTCACCGTCAACGAGATGTTCGGGCAGACCGAGGTCAACTACATCGTGGGCAACTCGCACGAACGCTGGCCGGCGAAGCCCGGCGCGATGGGCCGGCCCTACCCCGGCCATCGGGTCGCGCTGATCGACGACGACGGCAACGAAGTCAGGCGCGGCGAAATGGGCGAGGTCGCGATCCATCGGCGCGACATGCACGGCGACCCCGACCCGGTCTTTTTACTGGAGTACTGGCGCAATCCGGAGGCGACTCACAGGAAGTTCACCGGCGACCCGGCGAACGCCTGGTTCCGCACCGGCGATCTGGCCACGTGCGACGAAGACGGCTACCTGTGGTACCAGGGCCGGGCCGATGACATGTTCAAAGCCGCCGGCTATCGCATCGGCCCGAGCGAGATCGAGAACTGTCTGCTCAAGCACCCGGCGGTGGCCAACGCCGCGGTCGTGCCGAAGCCGGACGCGGAGCGCGGCGCGGTGGTCAAGGCCTTCGTCGTGCTGGCCGACGCCTATCGCGGCCGCGGCGACGAACGCCTGGTCGCGGAACTGCAAGCGCACGTGCGCGGCAAGCTCGCCCCCTACGAGTATCCGAAGGACATCGAGTTCATCGAGCAGTTGCCAATGACCACGACCGGCAAGGTGCAGCGGCGCGTGCTGCGCGAACTGGAAAAGCAACGGGCCGGCGCGACCGCAGTGTCGGGCGAATGACACCGCGCGAGCGACCGCAGACCGGGTGCACCAGCGACGCAGGGACAACGCCGGAAAAGAGCCTTCGAAACCTCTGCTTCTTTCCGTGTCTTCTTGTGCCGGTGTTGGAATCAAGGATCGTCGGGCGAGCGACCGACGAGCATCTTGCCGGACGCGGTGCAGACGGTGACGCCGTCCTGGTTGACCGCGACGCCGTGGGCCACGACGATGCCGCCGCCGTGCTTCGGCTTGGGCACGAGTTCGACGACAGTCCAGCGGATCGTCAGCACGTCGCCGATCCGCACCGGGGCGAGGAAACGCGCGTTGTGTTCCAAGTAGCCGAGAGCGGTACCCGCGAAGACCATGCCGAGTTCGGCGGCCATCAGCGCCGAGGTCAACACGCCGTGCAGGATGCGGGACCCGAATCTGGAGCGCCGCGCAAACGCCTCGTCGACGTGCAGCGGGTTGAAGTCGCCGATCAGCTCGGCACCCTGCGACAGATGACGCTCTTCGATCCTGACGACGCGCTCGTAGACGTCGCCGACGTGCACGTCGGTATAGGCGCTGCCGCGCGGCGCGCGCAAGGCCCAATTAGACATCGAGCACTCCCGCCCGCGGATCGCGGGCGGAGTATTGTGGCGCAGGCGCCGCAGGCGCTAGTCGCGCAGCGCAACCGCTTCGGCGGCGCGTCCGGGCACGGTCGACGGGCTGGCGTCCTGGACTGTCTGCTTGATCGCCGCGGCGAGCAGCCGCTCCCAGCGGTCGGGCTGCGCATCGAAGAGCTGGGTCACGATGTTCGACGGCAACGCGCGGAACCGGTAGCGATTTTCGTTCGGCTGGATCTCACGCCATCCTTGCGCGACCAGCCAGGCCCACAGCTCGCGGCTCAGACCGGCTTGAACGGTCATACGCAGGTTGGCGCAGCAGATCGTGGCGCCGATTTGCGGCTTGCGCGCGTGCCGCCGCCGGACCTCCTGCTTGCGTCCCGAGAGAAACCCGGCGACGGGACGTGTCAGAAGCTGGGCCCAGTTCATTCGCTCTCCTCGTCGTACTAGGAAAGCAATCTACCGGGCGCATCAGCGGGAAACGATCCCGCAAACCGGGATCACTTGTCGGTCACGACGAATGGATGACGCGCAGGCCGCGCCGACGAAGCGCAAACCTGCGGACTACTCCGACGGCGAGTCGATTGGCGGGGCGGGCTGGGCGCCGGGTTGCGTTCCGCCGCGGTACGTCGCACGCCCGATCGCCGCCTCGAGCACCGCGGCGCATTCGTCGGGCGCGCAGTCGATCAGGCGCGTGACCCACGCGGTCGGCACGTCGCGATAGCGGCGCCGATCGGGGCGGAACAGGACTTCGCGCCAGCCCTGCTCCTGCAGCCAGCGCCAGAGCTCGTGGCTCATGCCGGCCTGCACGGTCATGCGCACGTCGTCCTTGAAGATCTTGGCACCGACCCCGGGCTTCGGTCCTCTGCGCGGCAACGTGCGCGGCTTGCGAATCTTCAGCATCGTCCGCAGCCGATCGCGCACCGCGTCCGTCAGTCCCGGCATGTCAACCTCTACAACAACGCTTTCGGATGATGCACGTCGCCGGATGAGGGTGGATCCCAAAGGTGCGCTAAGGTCACCGCCGAATTCCACGCATCGCGGCCAGTTCGTCCTCGTCGAAACCCGCCGCGCGCCGTGCAGCGATGTTGAAGGGCCCGCGCAGGCGCGGCGCACCATGAATCCTGGCCAGCCGCTCGTATGCGGGCGCCGGCGTCAGGCCACGTTCGGCGCACACATGCCGAAACCAGCGGTTGCCGATCGCCACATGCCCGATCTCGTCGCACAGGATCCGATCGACGACCGCGGCCGACGCCATGTCGCCGACGCGGGCCAGCTTGGCCCGGATCTGCGGCGAAGCGTCGAGCCCGCGTGCCTCCAGGGTCCGCGGCACCAGCGCCATGCGCGCCAGCACATCGCCGGCGGTCTTGCGTGCCATTTCCCACAGCCCGTCGTGAGCCGGAAAGTCGCCATAGGCTCGATCCAGCGTCGCGAGCCGCTCACACAGCAGCCGAAAGTGCTGCGCCTCCTCGACCGCCACACGCATCCAGTCCAGGTAGTACGCGCGCGGCATGAAGGCAAAACGCCAGACGGCGTCCAGCGCAAGATTGACCGCGTTGAATTCGATGTGCGCCAGCGCGTGCAGCAGGGCCGCGCGCCCTTCGCCGGTTGCCACGTCGCGCGGCGCGACCGCGCCCGGCGCGACCAGCAGCGGCCGATCTGGTCTCCCGGGAACGCCCGCAGGCTCCGGCAGTTCGAGCGACGGGTCGGGCTCGGGCGCCATGCGCGCGAGCGATTCGACGGCCGCGAGCTTGCGGACTGGGTCGTCCATGCGCAGCGCATCCAGCGCGGCACGGCGCAGTTCGGGGTTCAAGCTCGTGACGATCGGAGCAGCATCGCGCGGGATTATGTACCGAGCGCCGGGCCGACACGCGACGCCGCGCGCCACTGCGACTTGCTCGCCGCCGCGTCGCGCGCGACCGTGAGCTCGCCGGCCACAACTACCAAGTCGCCCGCGCGAAAGGGCGCGAGCCTTCTTTTGCCACGGCCCGCTGGCGTCGTCACGCCGCGCCGACTTCGGTCACCCCGCCTGCGACGGGCTCGACGTGCGCTGCGCGCACGTTGGCCCGCACCGCGAGGCGAGCGCTTTTTCGGGCCTCGCCTCTCCTACCCGAAATGTCTCGGCCCTGCGGCAGCGTGCGAACAGCCCGCTCGCGACGAGATCGTCCCGCCTTCGAACCTCGCCCTTGAA
>JBBIJJ010000046.1:0-20974 GCA_037446035.1 Burkholderiales bacterium | reverse complement strand
CGCGCGGCGCTGGCGCAGGCCGCTGAAGTAGCGTCATGAATAGGTCGGCGCAGCTTGCCGTCACCTGGACGATCCTCGCCGCCGCAGCGGCTGCGGTGCTGGTGCAGCTCTGGCCCGCGCGCGGCAATACCGCTCGCGCGCAGTCCGCGCCGCTTGCCGTGCAGCGGGCCGAGCCGCCGCGCCCGCTGCCGAACCTGCAATTCGTCGATGCGGACAACACACCGCGATCGTTCGCGGATTTTCGCGGGCGTGCGGTCCTGCTCAACGTCTGGGCCACGTGGTGCCCGCCGTGTCGCGCGGAGATGCCGGCGCTCGACCGGCTGCAGACCGCGCTCGGCAGTCCGGAGTTCGAGGTCGTTGCGCTGTCGATCGATCGCGGCGGACTGGCCGCGGTGAAACCGTTCTTCGACGAGCTGGATCTGCGCGCGCTGCGCGTCTACGTCGACGCCAGCGCCGAAGCGCTCGGCAAACTGGACGCGTCCGGCCTTCCGCTGACGCTGCTCGTCGATCGCCAGGGCCGCGAGCGCTGGCGCTTGCTCGGACCGGCGCCGTGGGATCGTGCCGACATTATCGACTTCATCCGGCGCGATCTGGCGGCGCAGTGACGCGGCGATGGGCGGACCGATCGCCGACAACGTGGGAGAACGCTCATGTGGACTCGACGGGAATTGCTGAAGAGCTTCGCCGCCGTCGGCGCGTTGACGCCGGCGGCCGCGGCGCTCCGACCCGCGCGCGCCGCGGCCGAACCCGACTTGGTGCTGAAGCTCACCGCAGCGCCCGACCGCGTGCCGCTGTGGCCGGGGCCGACGACGGGCGTGCTGCGCTTTACCGCCGAGGTGCTGCGCGGCCGGCGCGATGCCGTGCGGCCGTCGACGAATTATCTCGGCCCGACGCTCGATCTGCGGCGCGGCGAGCGCGTGCGCATCCATTTCGTAAACCGGAGCGGCGAGCCGAGCATCGTGCACTGGCACGGCATGCTGGTGCCGGAAGCGGCCGACGGCCATCCGCGTTTCGCGATCGCGAGCGGCGCCGAGTACGTCTACGAGTTCGAGGTGCGCAACCCGGCCGGCACCTACATGTATCACCCGCATCCGCACGGCCGTACCGGCCTGCAGGTGTATGCAGGGCTCGGCGGCCTGCTGCTCGTGCGCGAGCCGCACGAGGCGGCGCTCGGTCTGCCTGCGGGCGAACACGAGCTGAACCTGGTGCTGCAGGACCGCCGCATCGACGGCAGCAACCGGCTCGTCTACCGCCGCATGATGATGGACGACATGACCGGCGTGCTCGGCGACCGCGTGCTCGTCAGCGGCATGCCGAATGCGGCGTTCAAGGTGGCGCGGCGCGGCTACCGTCTGCGCATCGCCAACATGTCGAACGCGCGCATCTACAAGCTCGCCTGGTCGGACGCGCGGCCCATGCACGTGATCGCCACCGACAGCGGATTGCTGAGCCGCGACGAGGGCGTGCAGCAACGCCCTTACGTTGTGCTGGCGCCGTTCGAGCGCGTCGAGCTGCTGGAGGACTTCGGCACCCGCGCCCCCGGCGCCGAGGTGGCGCTCATCAGCCGCGAATTCGAAGACAGCATGATGAGCGAGATGATGAACATGATGGGCGGCGGCGGCATGATGGATGGGATGCGCGGCATGATGGGCGGCCGCGGCATGATGGGCGGGATGATGAGCGGTGGTCAGGGCGAACAAATGCATTTGGCCGAGTTCACCGTCGCGCGCGAGGCCGCCGCGCAACCGGCCGCGGTATCCCTGCCCGCCGAGGGGCCGCGGCGACGGGAAGGCAAACACGAACTGCGCACGCAGCTTGCCTTTCGCCACATGCGCGGTTTCTTCAACGGCCGCGCGTGGGACCATCGCGACCCGACCGCGGTCGCCGGCGACGAGCGCCTGCCGGTGGGCCAGCCCACCGTGTGGACGTTCTCCAACGACGGCATGGGCATGCCGATGCCGCATCCGATCCACATCCACGGCGTGCGCTTTCGCGTGCTCGAACGCACGGGCACGCGGGTGCCCGCGGATCTGCGCGAAGGCCTGATCGACGCCGGCTACAAGGACACGTTCCTCGTCTTCGCCGGCGAAACCGTGCGCGTGCTGGTGGCGCCGACCGAGCCGGGGTTGTTCATGTACCACTGCCACAACCTCGAGCACGAAGACGGCGGCATGATGCGTAACTGTCTTTTCTCCTGATTCGCGGCGAAACGGCGATGCGCCGTCAGAGCGGCCGAGCCCCACTGCAACGCGCACCCGCGAAATCCGGACGTTTCAGGATCGTCGAGCGTTTGCGGTAACGCAAGGGATCTGCCATCGCGGCCCGCGATGCGGCGGTCGCATCCGTTACACTGCGCCGCGAGAAATCGGACCCCCCATGAGACCGCGCGCACGCACCCGCCTCCGCACGACGCTCCTCGCGTTGTGCGCGCTGCTGCTCGCGCAGTGGGCGCTGGCGACGCATGGCTGTCCGCTGTACGCGGCGGCCGGCCACGCGATCGCTGCCGCCACGACTGCAGTGCCGGCGCCCGCCGCGCATTCGGACCGAGGCTGCGACGAGGACGAAGCCTCGACCCTGTGCGTCAAGCACTGCGCGGGCGAGGAGCAGGCGACCGCGCAACCCGCGTTCGCCGCCGCACCGCCCGCCGCGACGAGCTGGTGGGCGTCCGATCTCGCGCCGTCGGCGGCGCCGCTGCGTGCGCTGCGTTACGACCTGGCGCAACCGCCCGCGCCACCGTTGAACATCCTGTACTGCGTCTTCCTGACCTGAACGGGCGGTCGCGCGCGCCCGCGCGCCTGCACGTCCGCCCTTCGATTTCCGCGCCGCTGTCCGTGCGGCCACCGTCAGGAGAGAGAGTCATGTCCGTCGATCTTCGCCGTCGCGCCGCGCTGGTGGCGCTCGCTGCCGTTCCACTCCTTCCCGCGCTCGCGCGCGCGCAGCGCCCGCTGCCCGAGGTCGAGGTCTACAAGTCGCCGACCTGCGGCTGCTGCAACGACTGGATCAAGCACCTGCAGGCCAACGGCTTCACCGTCAAAGCGACCAACGTGCCCGATTCGCGCTTCATGCGCGCGCGCTTCGGCATGCCGTCGAAGTTCGCGTCGTGCCATACGGCGCTCGTCGGCGGCTACGCGATCGAAGGCCACGTGCCGGCGCGCGAGATCAAGCGGCTGCTGCGCGAGAAGCCCGCTGCGCTGGGCATCGCGGTGCCCGGCATGCCGGTCGGCTCACCCGGCATGGACGGCCCCGAGTATCGCGGTGTCGTCGATCCGTACGACGTGCTGCTGGTGCAGCCGGACGGCCGCGCGACCGTCTTCGCTTCGTACGAAGGCAATACGCGCTAGCGGCAGCACATCGCTGCGGAAGAGACAAGAATGAAGAACCCGTCCACGGCGCGACGCGCGGCGGCCGCGGCTGCGCTGTCGATCGTCTGCTCGGCTGCCGCTGCGCAACCCGCCGCCGATCTCGGCGCAACGCTCGAAGGGCTGCTCGCGTACGCGAAGGAAAGGCACCCCGAGCTGCGCGCGATGCGCTTCGAGGCCGACGCCGCGGCGCAGCGCGTCGTGCCCGCCGGCGCGCTCCCCGACCCGATGTTGCAGGTCGAGCTGCGCGACGTGACCAACGAGGGCAGCGGCGGCAGCTTCAATCTGCTGCCGGCGCGCGTGGGCTCAACGCGCTACCAGATCCGCCAGACGTTTCCCGCCTGGGGCAGCCGCGACGCCAAGCGCGACGCCGCCGCAGCCGCGGCCGATGAAGCCGCACGGCGCGCCGATGCGACGTGGGCGGAACTGGCGCTGCGCATCAAGACCGCTTATGCGCGCTACCGGCAGGCGTCCGAAAGCCTTGTGCAGACGCGCGCGCTGCTCGATTTGATCGACCGGCTCGAGCGCGTGGCGCAGGCACGCTACGCGGGCGGGCTCGCCGCACAGCAGGACGCGATTCGCGCGCAGGTCGAGCGCACGTCGATGGCGAGCGACATCGCGCTGCTGGAATCCGAACTGCAGTCGGCGCGCGTGCGGATCAACGGGCTGCTGGTGCGCCCGGTCGAAGCGCCATTGGCGGAACCGCGCGGCGAAGGCGCGCTGCCGGCGCTGGCCAAGCTCGACGGCGCGGCGTTGCGCGAACGGGTGCTGGCGCGCAATCCGCAGCTCGCGGCCGAAGCCGCGCGCATCCGCGCCGCCGAGCGCAACAAGGACGCCGTGTTCGCGAACCGCTATCCGGAGTTCACGTTCGGGGTCTCTCCGATCCAGACGCGCAACCGCGTCAGTGAGTGGGAGCTGATGTTCGAGATCAACATCCCGCTGCAGCAGAAGGCGCGCCGCAGCGAGGAGGCCGAGGCCGCGGCGATGCTCGCGGCCGCGCAGGCGCGGCGCGCGGCGATCGCGACCGAGGCGCTCGCCGCGCTCGGCGAAAGCCTCGCCGCGCTCGAAGCCGCGCATCGGGTTGAGACGCTGACGGCAGCGAGCCTGCTGCCGCAGGCCGAAGTGACGCTCGCGGCCGCACTCGCCGGCTACGAAACCGGCAAGGTCGATTTCGCCACGGTGCTCGATGCGCAGCGCCAGATCCGGCAGGCGCGGCTCACGTTGATCAGGACGCGCGCCGAGGCGCGCATGCGGCTGGCGGAGATCGAGCGGCTGCTGGGAGAAGAGCTATGAGGATCCAGGATCGAGGATCGGGGACTGAGGATCGGGGATCGGGGATCGAGGATCCAGGATTCAGGATTCAGCGAATCCGGCGTCCGCGTGGACGCGCCGCCACGGTGGCGCTGGCGGTCATCGCGAGCGCGGCGATCGCTGCGGCGGCGGGGTATTGGTTCGGCACGCGCGGGGCGCATGCGCCGGTGACGGCGGCCAGCGCCGATCCGATGCCGGACAAGACCGGCAGGAAGATCCTGTACTACCGCAACCCGATGGGTCTGCCGGACACCTCGCCGGTGCCGAAGAAGGATTCGATGGGTATGGACTACATCCCCGTCTACGAGGGCGAGGAGCAGGACAGCGGCGGTGTCAAGATCAGCCCGGAGAAAGTGCAGAAGCTCGGTGTGCGCACGGCGCGCGTCGAGCGGCGCGCGCTGGATGCGGTGGTGCGCGCCACCGGCCGCATCGAGGTCGACGAGCGCCGTCAGTACGCGATCACGCCGAAGTTCGAGGGTTACATCGAGCGGCTGTACGTCAACGCCACCGGCCAGTTCGTCGCGCGCGGCGAGCGCCTGTTCGAAGCCTACAGCCCGGAACTGCTCGCCGCGCAGCGCGAATACGCGGTGGCCGCGCAGGGGCTGGCGCAACTGAAGGACGCCGATGCCCAGACGGTCGCCGGCATGAAGCGGCTGGCGGATTCCGCGCTCGCGCGGCTGCGCAACTGGGACGTGACCGAGGAGGAGATCGCGCTGCTTGCCGCCGGCGGCGAGCCGCGCCGCGCGCTGACGTTCCGCGCGCCGGTCGCGGGCGTCGTGCTGGAAAAGCGCGCCGTGCAAGGCATGCGCTTCATGGCGGGCGAGATGCTGTACCAGCTCGCCGATCTGTCGAACGTCTGGCTGATCGCCGACGTGTTCGAGCAGGACATCGGCCGCGTCCGTGTGGGCCAACGCGCCACCGCAAGGCTCGACGCGTACCCCGGGCAGACGTTCGACGGGCGCGTGACCTACCTGTATCCGACGCTGAAGGCCGAGACGCGCTCGGCGCAGGTGCGCATCGAGCTGCCGAACCCGGGCGGACGGCTGAAGCCCGCGATGTACGCGCACGTGCAGATCGCCTCCGGCGGCGGCACCGTGCTGGCGGTGCCGCGCTCGGCGGTCATCGACAGCGGCACGCGGCGCGTACTGATCGTCGACCGCGGCGAAGGCCGCTTCGAGCCGCGCGAGGTCAAGCTGGGCGGCCAGGGCGACGAGTACTTCGCGGTGCTCGACGGCGTGCGCGAAGGTGAAAGCGTGGTCGTCGCCGCCAACTTCCTGATCGACGCCGAAAGCAACCTGAAGGCGGCGCTCGGCTCGATGACCGCGCCCGCGGCGGCGCCGGCTGCCGGCAAGGGACAGATCGTTCACCGCGCGCGCGGCAAGCTCGACGACGTCGACGCCAAGACCGGCGCGCTGCTCATCTCCCACGAACCGGTGCCAAGCTTGAAGTGGCCGGCGATGACGATGGAGTTCGCCGCCGCCAACGATGCGGTGGCCAAGGCGGCCCAGCCCGGCGCGGCGATCGAGTTCGAGTTCGTCGAGCGCAAGCCGGGCGAATGGGTCGTCACCCAGATCGAAGCGAGGCGATAGGTGCCGGCCCGCAGCTTCGTCACCGCGAGCGGGGGCTTCGCCATCCCGAGTGCCCGCTTGGCGATCCCGAGCGCCTCTTTGTCATCCCGCGGGTCCCCGGTCTGTCATCCCGAGCGTCCCCGGTTTGTCATCCCGAGCGTCGCCGGTCTGCCATCCCGAGCGTCGCCGGTCTGCCATCGCGAGCGTCGCCGGTCTGCCATCCCGAGCGTCGCCGGTCTGTCATCCCGCGCGTCCCCGGTCTGCCATCCCGAGCGTCGCCGGTCTGTCATCCCGAGCGTCGCCGGTCTGTCATCCCGCGCGTCCCCGGTCTGCCATCCCGAGCGTCCCCGGTCTGCCATCCCGAGCGTCCCCGGTTTGTCATCCCGAGCGAATGCGAGGGATCTCGGCATGGCGAGCGGGTGAGATTCCTCGCCTTCGGCCCGGAATGACGAGGGGCATCGGCTCGGAATGACGAGGGACATCGGCCCGGAATGACGAGGGACATCGGCTCGGAATGACGAGGATGCAGCGGCTCCGAAGGATGCAGCGACTCGGAATGACGACGACCGCGGCTCGGAAATGACGACGACGATGGCTCGGAATGACGAAGGACATCGGTTCGCGCTGGCCCGCGGCGGCGGAGCGAACGAACACACGGCGACGAACGACCGGACTCGGGACGACGCAATGGTGCAGACATGCTTGAACGACTGATCGCGTGGTCGGCGCGCAATCCGTTTTTGATCGCGCTCGCCACGCTGGCGATCGTGGCGGCCGGCGTGCTGGCGGTACTGCGCACGCCGCTGGACGCGTTGCCGGATCTGTCGGACGTGCAGGTCATCGTCTATACGGAGTATCCGGGACAGGCGCCGCAGGTGGTCGAAGACCAGGTCACGTATCCGCTGACGACCGCGATGCTCGCGGTGCCGAAGTCGAAGATCGTGCGCGGCTTCTCGTTCTTCGGCGCCAGCTTCGTCTACGTGATCTTCGAGGATGGCACCGACATCTACTGGGCGCGCTCGCGCGTACTCGAGTATCTGAACTTTGCGGCCGCGCGGCTGCCGGCGAACGTTTCGCCGCAGATCGGGCCGGACGCGACCGGGGTTGGCTGGGTCTACCAGTACGTCGTGCTGGCCAAGGAGCGCACGCTCGCCGAGTTGCGCACGCTGCAGGACTGGTACCTGCGCTTTGCACTGACGAAGGCGCCGGGGGTGTCCGAGGTCGCGTCGGTGGGCGGCTTCGTGCAGCAGTACCAGGTCGTGGTCGACCCGGTCAAGTTGCGCGCCTACGGAATCCCGTTGATGCGCGTGGCGCAGGCGATCCGCGACTCGAACCGCGACGTCGGCGGCCGCGTCGTCGAGATGGCCGAAACCGAGTTCATGGTGCGCGGCCGCGGCTACCTGCGCGGCGCCGCCGATATCGAAGACCTGGTGCTGCGTTCGGAAAACGGCACGCCGGTGCGCGTGCGCGACGTCGCGCGCGTCGAGCTGGGCCCCGACGAGCGGCGCGGGCTCGCGGAGCTGAACGGCGAGGGGGAGGTCGTCTCCGGCATCGCGGTCGCGCGTTTCGGCGAAAACGCGCTGCGCGTGATCGACGGCCTCAAGCAGCGCATCGAGGAGCTGAAGCCGGGCTTGCCCGCAGGCGTGACGATCGAAACCGTCTACGACCGCTCGGACCTGATCCACCGCGCGATCGACACGCTCACTACCACGCTGATCGAGGAATCGCTGATCGTCGCGCTCGTCTGCGTGCTGTTCCTGCTGCACGTCCGCAGCGCGCTGGTCGCGATCATCATGCTGCCGGTCGGCGTGCTGATCGCCTTCATCAGCATGCGCGCGCTCGGCATCAACTCGAACATCATGAGCCTGGGCGGCATCGCGATCGCGATCGGCGCGATGATCGACGCGGCGATCGTGATGATCGAAAACGCGCACAAGCACCTGGAGCGCCTGGCGGCGGGAGGCGACAGGACGCACGCGATCATCGAAGCCGGTAAGGAAGTCGGGCCGGCGCTGTTCTTCTCGCTGCTGATCATCACCGTGAGCTTCCTGCCGGTGTTCACGCTCGAGGCCGAGGAGGGGCGACTGTTCGCGCCGCTCGCCTACACGAAGACCTTCGCGATGGCGGGCGCGGCCCTGCTTTCGGTGACGCTGGTGCCGCTGCTGATGATCTGGCTGATCCGCGGCCGCATCCTGCCCGAGTCGGGCAACCCGGTGAACCGGGCGCTGATCGCGGTCTACCGGCCGGTGATCGCATGGGTGCTGAACCACAAGGTGGCGACGATCCTCGCCGCGGTGGCCGTCAGCGCCGCCACGTTGTGGCCGGCCGCGAGGCTCGGCACCGAATTCATGCCGACCTTGAACGAGGGCACGCTGTTTTACATGCCGACCTCGCTGCCCGGCATGTCGATCACGAAGGCGGCCGAGCTGGCGCAGACGCAAAACCGCATCATCAAGAGCTTCCCGGAGGTCGAATCGGTGATCGGCAAGGCCGGCCGCGCGGCGACCGCGACCGACCCGGCGCCGATCGAGATGTTCGAGACGGTGATCAACCTGAAGCCCGAGTCGCAGTGGCGCCCCGGCATGACCATCGACAAGCTGATCGCGGAGATGGACCGCGCGCTGCAGTTTCCGGGCGTGGCCAACTCGTGGACGATGCCGATCCGCGCCCGCATCGACATGCTGGCCACCGGCATTCGCACGCCGATCGGCATCAAGGTGTTCGGCGCCGACCTCGCGCAGATGGAGAAGGTCGCGCGCGAAATCGAAACGGTGGTGCGCAACGTGCCGGGAACGACCAGTGCCTACGCCGAGCGGCTGACCGGCGGCTACTATCTCGACATCGAACCCGACCGCGCCGCGCTCGCCCGCTACGGTCTGTCGGTGGGCGAACTGCAGGACGTGGTGGCGCAGGCGCTCGGCGGCGAAATGGTGACGACCACGGTGGAGGGCCGCGCGCGCTTCGGCGTGATCGTGCGCTACCCGCGCGATGCGCGCGCCGATCCGCAGCGTATCGAGCGCGAGGTGCTGGTGCCGCTGATGGGGCAAGCCGGAAAGCCGGCGGCGATGATCCCGCTCGGCCAGGTGGCGCGCGCCAAGCTCACGCAGGGGCCGCCGGTGATCCGCACCGAAAACGCCTTGTTGAGCGCCTACATCTTCGTCGACATGCGCGGCCGCGACATCGGCGGTTACGTGGCGGATGCGCGCCGCGCGGTCGCCGACAACGTCAAGTTCCCGCCCGGCATGTACGTGACCTGGAGCGGGCAGTTCGAGTACATGGAGCGCGCGCTCGAGAAACTGAAGATCGTCGTGCCGCTGACCATCGGCATCATCTTCGTGCTGCTGTACCTGAACTTCCGTCGCGTGACCGAATCGCTGATCGTGATGCTGTCGGTGCCGTTCGCGCTGGTCGGCGGCATCTGGCTGCTCTGGTGGCTGGACTACAACCTGAGCGTGGCGGTGGCGGTGGGCTTCATCGCGCTGGCCGGCGTGGCGGCGGAAACGGGCGTGGTGATGCTGATCTATCTCGACCACGCCTGGCGCGCGACCACGCAGCGCTGCGCCGGCGAAGGCCGCGCGCCGACGCTCGCCGATCTGTACGCGGCGGTGATGCACGGCGCGGTCGAACGCGTGCGGCCGAAGATGATGACGGTCGTCGCGATCATGGCGGGGCTGCTGCCGATCATGTGGAGCACCGGCGCGGGCAGCGAGGTGATGCGCCGCATCGCCACACCGATGGTCGGCGGCATGATTTCGTCGACCGTGTTGACGCTGGCGGTCATCCCGGCGATCTATGCGCTCGTTATGCAGTGGCGAATGAAACGCGCGCCCGCCGTCGTCCGATCAATCCCGACCCTGGAGCAACCGCAATGACACTCTCCCGCCTCCTGCTCGCCGCCGCCCTGGCCGGCGCCTCCGCCGCAGCGTTCGCGCAACACAGCGGGCACCATTCCGCTGCACCGGCCGCCGCCGCAGCCCAGATGTCGGACGGCGAGATCCGCCGCATCGATCCGGAGCGCGGCACGATCCTGCTGAAACATGGCGACATCCCGAACCTCGGCATGGGCGCGATGACGATGGGCTTCAAGCTGAAAGACCCGGCAGCAGCGAAGGACCTGAAAGTTGGCGACAAGGTGAAGTTCACCGCCGAGCAGCAGGGCGACACACTGATCGTCACGCAGATCCGGAAGGCGCCCTGACGCGCCCCGACAGCCCGAGCGCGGCCGCGGCCAGCGCGCACACGCCCGCCGCCACTGCGAAGCACAGCGCGTAGCTGCCGGTCGCCCGCTGCAGCACGCCGAACAGGAACGGGCAGACGACCACGCCGACGAAGGTGAAGAACAGGCAGCCTCCGGTCGCCAGCCCTGCCTTGCCGGCGGGTGCGAGCCGCGCGACTTCCGCGAGATAAACGCCATTCCAGCCGATCGCGGTCGCGCCCAGCGCAGCAGCCACCGCGAGCAGCGCCGCGAGCGGCCAGGCCTGCGTGAACAGCGCGGCAAAGACGCTCGCCGCCGCCATCAGCGCGCCGAGCCACGCGAGCACCGCGCGCGGAGCGAGCCAGCGATCGGCGATCGCGCCCCAGACGATGCGCGCGGCCACGCCGGCGACGTTGGCCGTCGTCAGTCCGAGCCCCGCGGCGACCAGCGACAGCCCGATCTCCTCCGCCAGGTACGCGACGATGAAGCTCGACACGCACATCTGCATGCCGGCGTAGATGAACGACACTGCGGCCATCGTTCGCAGCGGCGCGGAGTCGGCGACGAGCTTGAGCCCCGCGACGAGCTGGCCCGTGGACAGGCGCGCCGAACGATCGCGGTCCGCATCGAGCGGCGCGCGCAAAGGCTGCACCGCGAGCGCCAGCAGCGCGCAGGCCGCGGCGATGACCAGCACCGCCGCGTGCCAGCCGAAAGCCACCGCCAGCGGCGGCACGACGAGCCCCGCCGCCGCGGTACCGGCCGGCACGCCGGTCTGCTTGATCGAAAACGTCAGCGCCATTTTTTCGGGCGACGTGGTCTTTGCCAGCACGTGGCTGGACGCCGGCGTGATCGGCCCGTAACCGAGACCGACCAGCATCGCGGCCGCCGCCACGACGACGAGCGCGGGCACCAACCCGAGCGCCAAGCCGCCGGCACAGGCGAGCAGGCACAGCTGCGACAGGCGGATCGCGCCGATCCGCCGCACGATGCCGCCGCCGGCAAGCGCCGCGGTCGACGAGCCGACGTACAGCAGCGCGATGAACGTGCCGACCATCGAGGTGGGCACCGCCAGATCGCGCGCGACGACCGGCGCGATCGCGGGCAGCGTCAGCGCGGCCGCCGCGGCGGCCATCTGGATCGCGGTCGTGGCGATCAGCGCGACGGTGGCTGGGCTCATCGGCAGGACGCGAATTTACCCGGGTAGCATCGCGCCGGTCGACGAACCGGGGCATCGCGATGGGACAAGACTGGGTCGAGATCGTCAAGAACCTGCTGGTCATCGTCGGCATTCCCGCCGCGCTCGCCGGCGCGTGGAAGGCGTTGCGCGAGCTCGCCCTGGGCACGCGCGAAAAGGCGCGGGAAAACCGCATTCACCAGGCGCTCGCCGCACGCGACATGCTCAAGGACCTGTTCGCGAGTGCTAAGGCGCGCGCCGCGCTGCAGATGCTCGACTGGTCGGGCCGGCAGTACAGCGACGGCGACCACACGTTCGAGGTGCGCGCGGCCGACCTGGGTGCGGCGTTGCGCACCGAGCACCTGACGTTCGATCACAAGGAGATGTTCATCCGCGACTGCTTCGAAGAGCTGTTCGATCGCATCGAGCAGCTTCAGCACTTCGTCAACATCGGCCTGCTGAACTTCGACGACGTGGCGCTGCCGCTGGAGTACTACGCACGCAAGGTCGTCGCCGATCTGCCTTCGTTCGAACCGTTCCTGCTCGAATACGGCTACCCGAACGCGCACGAGCTGCTGACCCGGGCCGGCAGCCGCTAGCCGGACTTCGCGCGGATACCCCCCGGATTTCGTCGCACGGGGCTTGAACGCGGCCGTGGCCCGACGAAAATGGGTCAATGCCAGCCTTTCCCTATTGACCATTACTATCCTCGGGACACGTGCCAACCGCTTGGCGTCTGCATGCGTGAGCCCTGGTCATTCCGAGCCAAGGGCGAGGAATCTCCGCTGTTCGCAGTACCGAGATCCCTCGGCTTCGCTCGGGATGACGGCACCGGCTACAGCGAAGGCGAAGCGAACTCGCAAGCCGGCGGTGTCACGAGGTCGCGTAATCTTCGACAGGCTTGGGCGGCACGCTCGAGGGGACGCGATGAAACGGATCCTTCTGCTGTCTGCGGCGACCGTGCTCGCCACCGGTTGCGCCGCCATTGGAGGCAGTCCTGCGGCGGACAGCGAGATCGACAGCGCCTACGTGGCCGCGGTCGAAGGGGCGGCCAAGCGCTTCGGCACGCAGGTGATCTGGGTCAACTACCCGCGCAAACCCGCAAGTTCGACGCGGTAATCGCACCGGCGCCCGTCCAGCGGGCGCCGAGACCCGGCAACAGGGCACGACAGCCCGTGGCGCTGCCCCGCGCGCCGCGAGGCGCGCTGGGCGGCACACGGAGGCTGCGGCTTCTGGCCCGTCGCTCAGCCAGCCGGCCGGCGCCGACCTACGACGCCTCGGCCAGGCGCTTCAAGTTGGCCAGCCCGCCCTCGAAGTCCGGGCCGACCAGCCGATCCATCAGCAGGCCGAACCAGCGGTTCAGCGGGTTGGATCCCATGTCGCCTTCGTTGGACCAGGACACCCGCACCCCCGCGCCGTCGGGCACCACGCGCAGCAGGCCCTTCGACTGCATGCCGAAGTCCGGAAAGCTGAGCCGGTAGCCGAGCCGGTTCGGCGGCGCCGCTTCCGTGAATTCCATCTCGCCATTGCCCTCGGTCTGGCTCCGCCAGGACCACTTGGCGCCGACGCCCGCGGTCGGGCCCGCGTACTCGATCTGCATCGCGGCATCGCGCTGATTCCAGACCGTCCAGCGCTTCCATTCGCGCGGATCGGCGATCAGCGCATAGACCTTTTCCGCCGGCGCGTTGACCACGACACTGCGTTCCACATGGAATTGCGACGGCAACAGGAAACCGATCCCCACGAACACGAGCGCCAGCGCGATCAGGGCCAGCACGACGCGAATCGGCCATTTCATCGTCGTCTCCTCCCACTATGATGAAACCACCGCATCTTGCCACCTGAACCGCATGTGTCGATCGCTGATTGCCGCGGCGTGCGTTGCGTGGATCGCGGGGTGCGCGACACCGGCCACCGTCGCCCCGGGCACCCCCGAGGCGCAGTTGCGCGCGCACTTCGGGCGCCCGACCGCGGACCATGCGCTCGACGCCGGCGCGAAGCGCCTCGAATACCTGACGGGACCGTTTCAGCAGACCAAGTACATGGTCGACGTCGATGCCAGCGGCCGCGTGCAGCGTGTCGAGCAGGTGCTGACCTATGAGAAGTTCGCGCGCCTGCGCATCGGCGTCGACGATCGCGCCGTGGTGCTGCGCGAGTTCGGCATTCCGTTCTACGAGCAGACGTACCCGTTGTCGGGCCTGACCGCCTGGATGTATCCGTACAAGGAAAACGGCGTGTGGAACTCGGAGATGGCCGTGTACTTCGACGGCAGCGGCGTCGTGCGCAAGGTCGAGTCCGGCCCGGATCCGCGCTTTCTGCGCAACGGATTGGACCGCGACCGCTGACAGGCCGTTGGCCGCGCGCGGCGGCCACGCGCTACTGGATGCGTTTGCACTCGCCGACGCCTTTGCGCCCAGCCGCCTCGTCGACGATCTGCAGCGCCGTGCGCGCCATCCACAGACCCATGTTCACTTCCTGCCAGACGAAGTCGTTCTTCCCTGGCTGCACGTCGAGCGCGACCGTCGACGTGTTTTCGGCGATCGACTGGATCTCGTACTTGCCCGGTTCGACCTGCCAGAAGAAATAGGTCTGCGGGCCGGTCTGCCCCACCCGCTTGCCGTTCAACGCCACGGTCATCGGGATCGCGCCGCCGAAGGGCGCGTTGCGGTACACGTAGACGTTGGCCTTGCCGGGCTCGACGGCAAAGGTCTTGGCCTTCGCGTCCGCCTCCGGCGGCGCCATCGGCACCGTTGCGCAACCGGCGGCCAGCACGATCGACAGCGCCGCCAGCGCGGCGTGCAGCCACTTGCTCATCGTTACCTCCTTCGGGCAGTCGTCGTTGTTCGTTGCCGGCTCGCGCCGTGCCGACCGTTGCCACGCTACGCCGCGCGCTGCAGCGAATTGATCCTGAAAACCGCATTTGAACCACAGAGACACAGAGAACACAGAGGAAGAACAAACCGTTGTGCGAATAGACTTTCTCACCCAGCGGGTCAGGCGGCGAATCCGAGCGAGGACTTGATTTTTCGCCTTTCTCTGTGCCTCTGCGTCTCTGTGGTGAGGAATCTAGGTTGATCTTGGGTCATCCTCGTCGGGAAATACCGGATTGCCCGCGCCGGACGGCGGGCGAGAATGCGCAGCCGACGAACCGCTTCGCCTTCTGCGACGTGGAGCAAGACACACTGCCGAACTCGCCCGCGCTGTCGCTGCAGAACAAGCTGGATCGCATCGCGCACGAGCGCGACGTGCTTGCGCTGCTGCGCGAACTGGCGCGCGCCGGCCTGCGCGAAGGCGATGCGGTCCGCCACGCCGCGACCGGCGACGTCGGCCGGCTGTCGATCGACCGCGACGATCGCCCGCCGCGGGTCGTCGTCGTCACGGACAAGGGCGCTCGCGAGGCCTATTCGGCCGGTTGCTGGCGGCCGCTCTGAAAAGCCGCCAAAGTGGCCCGAAGCGCGCTGCGGGATGGCCGCCCCGGACAGCGCCTTCCCCGCCACCGCCCGCCCGCCTCACCCGGCCGACGTCCCGTGCCGGGTTCCGGCCGCCGTGCACCGCCTTTACCGACAACCCGTTAGACGGGGGAGCTCATGCAAAGGGCGAACTGGCGTGGCACACTTCTCTTTATGCAAACCTCGGAGTCTGCGCCAAGGATCCTGATCGTCGACTCCCACGGGCAACCGGTCCGTTGGGCGGTGCTGGCGCGCGCCGCGCGCTATTACGCGTCGGGCAAGGTGCTGACCGATCTCGGCGAGAGCCTCTTCTCGATGTGCGGCGGCGTGCAGGAAGAATCGGGGCAGCGCTCGGAGTTCGTCACCAGTTCGATCGTGATGATCCGCGGGCGGCACCGCATTCCGAGCGGACACGCGCACGTCGGCCTGACCAAGCACCGCCTGTTCATCCGCGACCGCCACGTCTGCGCCTACTGCGGGCAGAACTTTCCCGACGGCGAGCTGACGGTCGAGCACATCATTCCGGTCTCGCGCGGCGGGCTGCACACCTGGACCAACGTCGTGACCGCCTGCCGCTCGTGCAACACGCGCAAGGGCAACCGCACGCCCGAGCAGGCAAGGATGCCGCTGCTTTACGTGCCCTACGCGGTCTGCCGCAACGAGGGCTTCATCCTCAGCAACCGCCGCATCCTCGCCGACCAGATGGCTTTCCTGCAGGCCACCCTGCCCAGGTACTCGCGCTGGGCCCACGCGTAAGGCGCTACGAGGCGCGCAGCCGCTCGAACATCTCGCGCGCTGCGGCGAGCGCCTCGGCACGGATTTCGCGGCTGTGCGTGAAAGCGACCTGCACGCCCGCCGGGCGCAGCAGGCAGGTGTCGTGCTCGTCGCGAGTCGACACCGACCAGCAGGTCGCGCCCGATACCCCGTCGAGCGGTGGTGCGTGGATGTCGACGCCGTCGAGCCGCCGCGCGATGCGCGCGTAGGCCACGCGCAGCTCCCCGGCGCCGATCTGCCGCGCGTGCGTAAACAGCACGACCGGGCGGGCGTAGACGACGGCGTTCTCGCGGCGCGTCTGCGCGTACGGATACCCGGCGACGACGTACAGTTCGCCGGCGGCGGCGAACTCTTCGGGCGCGAGCAGCGCCGGCCGCCAGTGGCGCGCCAGTTCTGCCGCGGCAGCGGCATCGCCGATCACGACGAAGGCGAGATCGCGCGCCGGATGTTCGATCACGCGCGGCGCCGCGGTGCGCAGCCAGAGGATGCGTCCGCTCGCGCCGAGCGGGACACCAAGATCGCCGAGCGCTGCACCCGCTTCGAACAGGTGGCGGCAGGTCAGCAGCAGCCAACGGCCGTCGGCGCGAAACAGCGCCGCGCTGGCGAGCGGCTCCGGCCGGCCGTCGAGCAGGCGCAACAGCGGCAGCACGCGTCGCGTCAGCGCCGCTGCGATCGCCTGCGCCCGGTCCGGCGCAATGCCGGTGCCGAGGTCGATCGGGACGGTTTCGACGGGCTGCCACGCCATGCAGGAAGGCTAGCGCGGCGACGGCCTCGCAGTCGAATGAGTTCCACTCCCGCGAAGGCCGCTCAATCGGCTTTCGCGGGTGCAGGCTTCGGCGGCGCCGGCACGCCGATGTCGACGATCCACTTGCATGCGCCGTCGGACTGACGGCGCCAGATCGACACGTCGTTCGACGTGCCCGTCTTGCCGCGGCCGTCCTGCGCGGTCCAGCGCGCATAGCCCCAGCTCCAAGCCAGATCGCCGCTCGCCGCGACGTCGGCCGACTCGGGTTACCACTCGAGCGAAAACGGCTGCCCCTCGAAGGCGGCGCCAATCGCCGCGTGCCCGCGCAACGGGCCGACGCCCGCGCGGAACAGCACCGCATCCGGTGCGGCGAACTCGACGAATGCCGCCTGGGCGCCACGCGCCTTCGCCGCTGCGGCGAAGGCGCGCTCGGCGGCCAGCACTTCGTCGGCCGGTGCCGCATGTATCGACGTCGTCATCAGCACTGCTCCCAGCATCGCGATCCTTCGCATCGTCTGTTCCTGCGCGTGGCTGCTGCGCGCTGCGTACGCAGCGCGCGCCGCACACCACAGCGCGCTGCGACGAAGCGGCGCCGCAGCTGGATCAGTCAGCCTTGCAGGTGGCGCGACTGCCGCAGTGGCGTGGCGGGCACCGGCAAGCGCCGCCGCCGCGCGGCGGCGAGCGTTTCGATGTCGACAAAGCCGAGCCGCCCGCGCGCTCCGCTCGCCAGGTAGTCCTCGGCCAGCGCCGCAGCGGCGTCGGCTGCAGGGACGCCGAGCCGCGCGACGAGGAACCCGTGCAGCAACTCGTACAGCCGCTCGTTGGCGATCGCGTGCGTGCGGCCGGTGGCCGCGTACAGCCAGTCGGCAAACGCCAGGAAGCGCGCGAACGGCGCGTCGCCCAGCAGCAGCGGCAGCGTGCGCGCGAAGCGGCCCGAATTGCCGACCAGATCCCAGTAGCGCGCGAAACGCGCCACGCGCTGCATCGTGGCGAAGTCGATGCGGTCGGTCGCCAGCACGTTGTACGGCGGCTCGGGGTTGAAGCGCAGCCCGAACGCGTCGCTATGGCGCGCGATCGGCGCCCCGCGCAGTCGCTTCAGGATCCCGACCTGGATCTCGTGCGGACGCAGCCGCACCAGCCGATCGAAGCCGGCGGCGAACGTCGCCAGGTCTTCGCCCGGTAGCCCCGCGATCAGATCGACGTGCAGATGGGCGTGGGTGTGCTCGCGCAGCCAGCGCAGATTCGCCTCCGCCAACGCGTTGTCCTGCCGGCGCGAAATGCGCTTCTGCACCTCGACGTCGAAGGTCTGGATGCCGATCTCGAACTGCAGCGTGCCGGCGGGAAAGCGCGCGATCGGCTCGCGCAACCGCTCGGGCAGATGGTCGGGGATCAGCTCGAAGTGCGCAAACGGCGGGTCGTCCGCATGGGCCTCGATGCGCTCGAGAAAGAACTCGAGGATCGCGCGCCCGGTTTCCGCCTTCAGGTTGAAAGTACGGTCGACGAACTTGAAGTGGCGCGCGCCGCGCCCGTACAGACGGCCGAGCGCGGCAAGCAGCGGCTCGAGCGGAAACGGCCACGCGGTGCGGTCGAGTGCGGACAGGCAGAACTCGCACTTGAACGGACAGCCGCGCGACGCCTCCACGTACACGTAACGATGGCGCAGATCCTCGTCCGTGTACTCGTCGTACGGCAACGCGAGCTGCGCAAGTTCCGGCTGCGCGCCGGCGTGCACCTTCGCAAGCGGCCGCGGTCCGTGCAACACGGCGCGCGCCAGCTGCGCGAACGTCAGATCGCCCCAGCCGGTGACGACGAAGTCCGCCAGCCGACAGATGCGCTGACCCTCGAGCTCGTGGCTGACCTCGGGCCCGCCGACGATCACCGTCACCTGCGGCGCCACGGCTTTGAGCAGCGCCACCAGCTTGGTCGTCGCTTCGACGTTCCAGATGTACACGCCCAGCCCGACCACGCGCGGCGCGAGCGCGAGCAACTGCTCAACCATGTCCTCGGTCTTTTGCCCGAGCACGAACTCGACGATGCGGCTGTCGTCGCGCAACGCGCCGAGGTTGGCACGCAGGTAACGCAGCCCCAAACTTGCGTGCACATAGCGGGCGTTGATGGTGGCAAGGACGATCGAAGGCATGGGCCGATTATGACCGCGCTCAAGGACCGGCCGCGCTCGCTTGCGTTGGCACCGCTAGACTGCCCGCAGGAGGTTCGCGAGTGCGACTGACTTTCTTCGGCGCGGCCGGCGAGGTGACCGGATCGTGCCTGCGCGTCGAGGCCGACGATGTTCGTTTCATCGTCGATTGCGGAATGTTCCAGGGCGGGCGCGACGCGGCGGCAAAGAATCGTGTCGCGTACGCGCGCGACCTCGGCCGGCTGGACTTCGTGCTGCTCACCCACGCGCACATCGACCACTGCGGGCTGCTGCCGCGCTTTGCTGCGGGACGCGGCGCGCCGATGGTCTTCTGCACCAAGCCCACCGCGGACCTGGTGCCGGTGATGCTGAAGGACAGCGCCTACGTGCAGGCGCGCGGCTCGAGTCCGTCGCGCGGCGGCGCGCGCGCGACGCAGCGCCCGCTGTACGCGATCGAGGACATCGACCGGCTGGCCACGCGCTTGTGCGCAGTGCCCTACGGGGTCGAATTCCGCCCGCACCCGAACGTCGCGGTGCGGATGCGCAGCGCCGGCCACATCGTCGGTGCGGCGTTCGCCGAGATCCGGCTGCGCGACGGCGGCCGCGAACGCGCGCTCGTCGTCTCGGGCGATCTGGGCGAGGCGTCGCCACTGATCGTGCGCGACCGCGACGCGCCGGGCGCGGCCGACGTGCTGGTGGTCGAATCCACCTACGGCGACCGCAACCACCGCGCGCTCGCCGACACCGAGAACGAGCTCGTCGAAGTCTTGCGCGACGTGCTGCACGAGCGGCGCGGCAACGTGATCGTGCCGGCGTTCGCGCTCGGCCGCACGCAGGAGTTTCTCGTGCTGCTGTATCGGCTGGCGCGCGAGGGCCGCGTGCGGGTGCCGCTGGTGTTCGTCGATTCGCCGCTCGCGACGCAGGCCAGCGAGGTCACGTTTGCGCACCTGGAGGCGCTCGATGCGCTCGCGCACGAGTTCCACGTCGCCCAGCGCGCGCGCAAACTGCCGTTTACGCTGCGCTACACGGAAAGCGTGGACGACTCGATGTTCCTGAATTCGATCCGCAACGGCGCGGTGATCGTCGCCGCCAGCGGCATGTGCGAGGCCGGCCGCATCCGCCATCATCTGCGGCACAACCTGCCGCGGCGCGAGTGCGCGGTGCTGTTCACCGGTTTTCAGGCCGAAGGTACGCTCGGCCGCCGCATCGTCGACGGCGCGCGTTCGGTGCGGCTGTTCGGCGAAACGATCCCGGTGCACGCGAGCGTGCACACGCTCGGCGGGCTGTCGGCACATGCCGGACAGGACTCGCTGATGGCATGGCTGCGCGCGGTGCCGCACAAGCCGAAGGCCGCCTTCGTTGCACATGGCGAGCCCGAGGCCGCGCATGCGCTGTCCGCGCGCATCGCGCGCGAGTTGAAGTGGAGTCCCACGGTGGCCGCGCCGGAGATTCGTTATGACGTCTGAGTCCGCACCCGCCGCACCGGCCGCGCTGACCGCACGCAAGGTGGGCATCGACACCTACCGCGAAAACGTCGTGTACCTACGGCGCGACTGCCCGGTGTACCGCGCCGAGGGCTTCCAGGCGCTGTCGAAGGTCGAGGTGCACGCCAACGGCCGGACGATCATGGCGGTGCTCAACGTCGTCGACGACGTGCGGCTGATCGGCGAGTGCGAACTCGGGCTTTCGGCGGAGGCGTTCGCGCAGCTCGGTGCGGCCGAGGGCGAGCCGGTGCACATCGCGCACGCCGAGCCGCCGCCGTCGATCTCGGCGCTGAAACGCAAGATCGGCGGCGAGCGCCTCACGCGCGACGAACTGCATGCGGTCGTGCGCGACATCGCGGCGCACCGCTACTCGAAGATCGAGCTGGCGGCTTTCGTCGTCGCGACCAACCAGTTCGAGCTCGATCGCGACGAGGTGCTGTTTCTCACCGAGGCGATGGTCGCCGTTGGCCGCAGGCTCGACTGGAAGGAGCGCCCGGTCGTCGACAAGCACTGCATCGGCGGCATTCCGGGCAATCGCACGTCGATGCTGGTCGTGCCGATCGTCGCCGCGCACGGCATGTTGATGCCCAAGACTTCCAGCCGCGCGATCACCTCGCCCGCCGGCACCGCCGACACGATGGAGTGCCTCGCCCAGGTCGAGCTGCCGTTCGAGCGGCTCGGCGAGATCGTGCGCAAGGTGCGCGGCTGTCTCGCCTGGGGCGGCCGGGCGGAGTTGTCGCCGGCCGACGACGTGTTGAGCGCCGAAACTCGCCATGGC
>JBBIJJ010000045.1:0-21168 GCA_037446035.1 Burkholderiales bacterium | reverse complement strand
GCCGAGCGACGCGAGGCCGAACGCCAGGAAGCCGCTCGCCAGGCCGCGCAACGGGAAGCGGCCGCGCAACTGCACGAGGCACAGCGTCAAGCAGCCGCGCGCGAGGAAGCAACCCGCATCGATGCCAAGCGACGCGAGGCCGAACGCCAGGAAGCCGCTCGACAGGCAGCGCAACGGCAAGAGGCCGCGCGCGCGCTGGAGGAACAAGAGGAGGATGCCAGACGCGAAGCGCGGCGCCGGGCGATGGCCCGCCAGCTCGAAGAAGAAGCGGCCCGGCGTGAAGCCGCCGCGACACCCGATCCGCCTGCCACGCTGCCCCTGTCGTTGAGCACTGCACGTCGCGTGCGGCTGTGGGGGCGCGCCCACCCCGACCTCGAACTCGTCCAGTATGCGGAGGCGTGGGCCATGAAGGTCCAACACAACACGCCCGTCGAAACGGTCCGCCAAATCGCGAACCGGCCCCACGCCCCTGCGCTGGTGACAGTGGCCATCCGAAGCGACGGATCCGTGGAGTCCGTGAGCTTCGAGCTCTCCAGTGGTGCGGCGGAAATCGATGACGCGATACGGCGCATCGTCGAATCCCATCGGCCCTACCCCGAGTTTCCGCCTGCATTGGCACGCAGGTTCGACGTGATCGAAATTCGCCGAACCTGGCGCTTCGACACGGCGGTTCGGTTGTACTGACGAAGGCGCGATCGTCGATGGCCTCGATCACCTCCGGTTCGATCGCATCGTCACCCGCCAGTTGATGACTGCCAGGCACGCGAGCGTGTCCCGCTCGAGCCGCCTAACGTCGCGCGGCACCGGCGCCGGGTCGCGTGCCGCTGCGCGGTCAGGGCGGAAAGCGGGCGCCGCGGCGGCCGACCACGCCGCGACGTTCGAGCACGCACACCTTCAGACCGGCGGCGGCCAGATAGCACGCGCAGGTCAGGCCGTTTTGGCCGGCGCCGATGACGACAACGTCGAGGTTACGTTCGGGCATGGCGGCGCGCATGGTACGCGCTGCGGCGCCGACCGCTGCGCGGTCGCGATCAGCGGCGCCGGTTTGAGCGGGTGCGCCAGCACGTGGGCCGCGACCGCGAAGCCGTCGGCGATCAGTTGCGGCGACAGCACGTCGCGCGGCGCGCCCTGCGCGAGCAGCCGCCCGCTGCGCAGCACCAGCACGCGATCGGCGTACTGCGCGGCGAGATTCAGGTCGTGCAGGATCGCCAGTACCCCGAGTCGGCGCCGCGCGGCGAACTCGCGTGCGGTGGCGAGCAGATGATGCTGATGCGCCAGATCGAGCGCGGCGGTCGGCTCGTCGAGCAGCAGATAGCGCGGGTGTTCGGCTTCCGTTTCCCACAACTGCGCGAACACGGCGGCGAGCAGCACGCGCGCTCGCTCGCCGCCCGACAGCGTGGTCACGTCGCGCTCGGCCAGATGTGCGGCATCGGCCAGTTGCAGCGCCTGCCGCGCGATCGCGCGGTCGACCGCGGTCGAGCCATAGGGGAAACGGCCCAGCAGCGCGACCTCCTCCGCGGTGAACGCAAAGCTCGGCTCGGCGTGCTGCGGCAGCACGGCGCGCAGCCGGGCGCGCTCGCGCGAGGACCAGGCATGAATCGGCCGGCCGGCGAGCTCGACCCGCCCGATGGCGCGCAGCGGCGCGAGCGACTCGCCCGCCAGCGCGCGCAATAGCGTGCTCTTGCCGGCGCCGTTTTCGCCGAGCACGGCGACGAACTCACCCGGGCGCACCGCCACGTCAATGTCGTTCAGCAGGTGGCGCCAGCCGGCGCGCACCGAAAGCGAAAAGCAGGCGAGCATTCAAAGACTCCCCGCGGCGCGACGCCGCAGCAGCAACAGGAAGAAGGGCGCACCGAGCACCGCAGTCAGAATGCCGATCGGCAGCTCTGCCGGCGCCACGATCGTGCGCGCGACCATGTCCGCAGCCAGCACCAGCACCGCGCCCAGCAGTGCCGCGCCGGGCAGCACCACGCGGTGATCGGGTCCGCACATCAACCGCACCAAATGCGGAGCGACCAGCCCGATGAAGCCAATCACTCCCGTCACCGCCACCAGACTGCCGGTGGCGAGCGCGGCGAGCACGATCGCATGTCGCTTCGCGCGCGGCACATCGACACCCAAGTGCTCGGCGCGCGCCTCGCCGAGCGCGAGCGCGTTCAGCGGCCCCGCGAGCCGCCAGCCTGCCACCAGCGCCAGCACGACCGGCGGAGCCACCGCTGCAAGCGTCGCCCAGGTGCCGGCGGCGAGCGAGCCGAGGTTCCAGAAAGCCAGCGTGCGCAACTGCTCGTCGCTCGCCACGTAGGTGAGCAGTCCGACGCCGGCCATCGCGATCGCGTTCACGGCGATGCCCGCCAACAGTGTCATCGGCAACGACAGCACGCCGCGCGCGCGGCCGATGCGATAGACGAGCGCGGTGACCGCCAGGCTGCCGGCGAAGGCCACCAACGGCAGCGCGATCATCGCAGGCGCGCCTGCGCGCAGCGCGCCGGGCAGCACGGACGCGCCGAGCACGATGACGCTCGCGGCGGCGAGCGCTGCGCCGGCCGATACGCCGATCAGCGAAGGATCGGCCAGTGGATTGCGAAAGAGTCCCTGCATCAGGCTGCCTGCGACCGCCAGCCCGGCACCGGTGAGCACGGCGAGCAGCACGCGCGGCAGGCGGATCGTGGTCAGCACGGCCGCGTGTTGAACGTCGGCGCCGAGCGCCAGCCCCGATGCGCGTTCGGCGAGGATGCGCAGCACCTCGACCGGCGCGATCCGATAGGCGCCGTGGCCGATCGCGAGCAGCGCCACGACGCCAAGCGCCAGCGCCAACGCGGGCAGTACCACCGAAGCCGGCAGACGCCGCGCGCGCGGTTCGTCGTACACGGCTGAGGCGGCACGGTCGATCGGCGTCGCAGCCTGGTTCACGCCAGCGTGCCAACGAAGGACGCCACGTCGGCCACAGCCTGCGGCAGACGGGGGCCGAAGCCCAGCAAATACAGCGCATCGAGCGCCAGAACACGGCGCGCGCGTGCCGCGGGCGTCAGCGCGAGTCCGGGCAGCTCCAGCAGCCGGTCGATGCCGCCGAGCGCTTCCACCCCCTGCGTCGTCGTGAGGATGAAGTCGGGCGCGGCCGCCACCGCCCCTTCCGCAGTCAGGGGTCGATAGCCCGAGAAGCCCGCGAGCGCGTTACGCGCCGCGGCCAACGCGATCATCGCCGCCGCTGCCGTGCCTTCGCCCGCCACCTGGACGCTGGTCGCCACGTGCGACAGCACGAACAGCACGCGCGGCGCAGGCGCTCGCCGCGCGATACGCGCCGCTGTCGCTTGCCATCGATCGTGCAGTTTCGCGGCGAGCCGGTGCGCCTGCGCGCTGCGGTCAAGCGCCGCCCCGACCGTCCGGACGTTGCGCAACAGCGCGTCGATCGAATGCCCGCCGTCGCCGCGCACGAGCCGCACACCTGCGGCCTGCAGCTGCGCGAGCACGATCGGCGGGCCGGCCTCGGCACCGGCGATCAGCACCGTCGGCCGTAGCGACAGCACGCCCTCCGCCGACAACGCGCGCGCATAACCCACCTTCGGCGTGGCCCGCGCCGACTCCGGATACAGGCTCGTGGTGTCGGTGCCGACGAGCAGCGCTTCGGCGCCGAGCGCATAGACGATCTCCGTCAGCGCACCGCCGACCGTCACCACGCGCGGCGGCGTGCCGGCATCCGCCGCCGGCGCACGCGCCGCCGCCGCCGCGCCGCCGAACACCGCTGCGATCGTCAACGCGCGCCGGCGGGCATCCAGCGCCGTCATCCGTCGACGCGTGGCAGCAGTTCCACGAGTGCGCGCCAGCCGGCTCGTTCGGGGCTGCCCGGTTTGCGCTCGCCGAAGAACATCGCCATCGTGCCGCCCGCGGCGTCGAACAACTCGAGCGAGGTCACGTGCCCGTCGCGCGTCGGCTTCTTCACGACCCAGGCCGCGGCGATCGCGTCCTCGCGCAGATGCAGATTGAAGCCGGGATCGAGCACGTTCAGCCACGGCCCCATCATCTCGACCCGTTGCACCGGCCCGCTGTGGATCTGGATCATTCCCGGGTTGCCGACGAAGCACATGATCGACATGCCGCGTTGCGCGGCTTCCTGCAGCAGCAGGCGCGCAGCGTCCGTCCGGACGGCGTACGCGAAGCCGGGCGGCGCCAGCCGCAGCGCCTGCAGGCGCGCGAGCTTGAACCTGCGCAGCAGCGCAAAGAACTCGTGCGTATCGGCCAGCGCCTGCCACGCCTCGCGAAACGCCACCGCGTCGACTTCGTCGTCGGCCGTCGGTGCTGCGGCTGGCGCGGCTGGCTGCACGCGCTCACCGGGGCGCTGGTTCGAGTCGGCGTGACGTTCCACGAGTTCGGACCAGGCCGCGGGATCCGAACCATCGCGCAGGAACACCTTGTGGACCGCCACGCCGTGCGCGTCGAAGAACTGCAGGCTGCGCTGTTCGCCTCGCGGTGTGTCTTCCCTGACCGCGTAGGCGTGCGCCCAACGCGAGTAGAAGATCCGCAGGTCGATGTCCTTGCCCAGCGCGAGTCCCACGCGCCCTTCGTGCGACATGTTCTCGAAGCAGCCGGTCTTTTCGTGCACGGTGGTGTCGTTGCGCGTCAGCGCCATCACGCGTCCGAGCCGCGGCATCCGTTCGAACAACTCGGGCCAGGGCCCGGCCAGCCGTACGCTCGACATCGGCGCGCGCTGCCCGACCGCCGCCGCGATCGCTTCGCACTCGGTCACGCCGAGCACGAGCGCCGCATCCCGATGGCGCAGCTTGCGTTCGAGCCGCAGGGTATTGAACGCCGCGTACAGCGCCTGTGGATCGTCGCCGATCGCGCGCGGCGGCGAGAACATCGTTTCGGTCTGCATATGGATCAGCCTCCTCTCAAAACAGGTACTCGACGCGCGCCGCGACGTTGCGGCCTGGTTGCGAGTAGAAGTCGACCCCGGCCGGGTTGCGCGCGTCGGCCAGGCGGATGTCGCTCCACTGCCAATACTTGCGGTCGAACACGTTGTTGACCGCCAGTGCCAGCCGCAGGCGCGGCGCCGGCGCCCACCACGCGGCCAGATCGAGCACCTCGTAGCGCGGCGGCCGGAATCACGGCGAGAAGATCGAGCCGCTGAAGTCGTTAACGCGCTTGACGGCCGCCGCCGCGCGCAGCGTGGCCTCCACTGCCCCGCGCTGCGCCTCGCGGGCGAGCGCGAGCACGTAGCGCGTCTGTTCCACGCTGTCGAGCGGCCGACCGCTCGCTTCGTCGCTGCCGCGTGCGTGCGCGACCGCGCCCGACACGCGCCAGCCGGGCGCGGGCTGCCAGGCCAGACGCGCCTCGGCGCCGTAGATCCGCACGCGCGACAGATTGACGGCCATGGAGGTCGTGCCCAGACCGGCGATGCAGTTGGGATCGCCGCGGCAGGCCAGTTGCGCGGTCGCGATGAAGTTCCTGTAGCGGTTGTCGAACGCGGCCAATTGCGCCCGCAGGGCTTCGGCGCTCCAGCGCAGCCCAAGCTCGACGCCGGTGCTCGTCTCCGGCTGCAGGTCCGGATTGGGCGTGATGCCGTAGCTCTGCGCAGTGTTGCGGAAGTGCCCGTTGACCTCCTCGTAGTCTGGCGCGCGGAAGCCGCGCACGATCTGCCCGTACGCGGAAAGCGCCGGCGTGAACCGCCACGCCGCGGCGAGCTTGGGCGAAACGGCGCTGTCGGTCGGCGCCACGGCGCGCCTGCCGATCGCCGCGAGCACGGCCTGCGACAAGGCATCGACTTCGGGTTCGAGCCGGTGCCAGTCGTAGCGCAGCCCCGCAACGAGCGTCAGCCGCCCGCCCGCTAGCCCGGCGATCTCGTCCTGCACGAACACGCCCACCGTGTCGGTGGTGCCCGGTGCGAAGTCGCGCAGCGGAAAGATGTCGCCGGCCAGCGATTTGGTGAACGCACCGGTCGTGAGGTTCCAGACGCGCGCGTCGCGCAGCTCCTCGGTGCGCACGCGCGCCAGATCGACGCCGAAGACGAACAACTGCCGCTCGCCGAGCGCTTTTTCGATCTGTACGCCGCCGCCGGTCGCGGTCTGCTCGAAGAAGAAGTCCTGCTCGACGCGGCACACGTTGCCCGCGCCCGCCGCAGCGGAACAGGTCGCCGACGTGTTCGTGCGTTGCTGGCGGTTGAAGTTCTCCGTGTCGGTCTGCTGGTGATACAGCCGCGCGGTCAGGCGCTCGTACCAGCCGCCGCGGTGCTCCCACTCCTGGCTGGCCCGCGCGCGTCGCGTGTGGTCGTCGCCGTCCGCGGCGGTCACCTTGGGCAGCGCCGGCGACAACCGCAGCACCTGTATGGCGGCATCCTGGTCGCGCCCTTCGACCGTCAACGCGAGTCTGTGGCGCGCGGCGGCGCGCAGCACCGCCTTGGCAATCACGCCGCGATCACTGACGTCCTGCGGGTTCGGGCGCGTGCGGGTGGGCGACACGGTGTCAGCGTCGCCGCGATTGCGGAACTCGCGCGCCTGCGTGTGCGTGTAGCCGAGCAGCCATTCGGTCGCGCCGCTGCGCAGGGCGCCGAGCACCGTTGCCGTCGCCCCTTCGTGGGCGCCGGCGTAAGCGGCGCGTACGCGCGCGCCGAGCGCGGCGTCCGTCGCGAGCAGAGCGGCCGGATCAAGGGTCAGGAAGCCGACCACGCCGCCGATCGCGTCGGACCCGTACAGGCTTGACGCCGGCCCGCGCAGGATCTCGACGCGCTTGAGGAACTCGGGCGAGGCGCCGAGCGGCGCATTCATCGTGAAATTCGTCGGACCGCCACCGTTGTAGAAGCTCGGCAGGCGCACGCCGTCGACCAGTTGCAGCACGCGGTTGTCCTCGATACCGCGGATGTTCGGACGCGTGGCGCCGAAGCGGCGCGCGTCGCGGCCGAACGCCACGTCGGGTTCGTTCTTAAGGAGTTCGGATTCGTCGGCCGGCAGTCGGCGGTCGATGTTTTCGCGCGTGATGCGCGTGATCGTCGAGGGCACCTTCTGCGCTTCGGCTTCGGTCCGCGTGGCGGTGACGACCACTTCCTTCAGGCTCGCGTCTTCGGCCTCTGGCGCGTGTTGCGCAAACGCGCCGCCGCATGCGAAAGCGACCATCACCGCAGCGCGCGATCGCACGCCCGCGGTCCACGTGCGCCGTGTTCTTCTCGTCGATTGCATGTGGGCTCGATCCTCCTTCGTCGTCAGCGATCACATCGTTAGTGCAGCGGACCGCAAGGCGCGTTCGCCGCGGCCCGCGCCGCGTGGGCCAACCAGTGCTCGCGCAGCCGCAGGCAGTTCGCGCGCAGCGGCGCGCTGGTGTCCGGGTGCTCGGCAAGCAACTGCAGGTGCCCACCGACCGCCAGCGCGAGCGGCGCGGGGCCGCCCCGCAGGGACCATTGCGTCAACAGGTACAGCAGACCGCAGACGATGCGGTCGGCCGGAACGGTCGCGGCGTCGAGGTTTTCGTCGTTGTGCATGGTCAGCTCAGAGCGAAGCGGATCGGTATCAGTGCGTACGCGGGTCGGGCGCGGTGGCCCTCGTGGCGAGGGCGGAAGCGCGCCGCGCGGACGGCGCGCACGGCCGCTTCGTCAAGACGGGGAAAGCCGGACGAGACGGACACTGTGACCTCCACCGGCCGGCCCAGCTCGTCGATGTACGCCCGAACGACGACGAGCCCCTGCTCCCCCAGGCGCCGCGACAGCTCCGGATAGACCGGAGGTTCGAACAGCGCGTATTCAACGTGCTGGAGGTACTCGGGCTCCACGGTTGCGCCAGCGTCCGTCGCGGCGTGCATGTCAGCTTGGTCAATCGTCCGTGGAGCACCGCCGACCGGCGCATCGGTTGGCTGCGCGATCGCCCGAACCTGCGGACTCTCGATGGAGATCTCGGGCAGAGGCGGCAACGCGATCGACGTCGGCGCGCGCAACGCAGGCGCGACAACCGGCGCCGTCAGCGTCGTTTCGCTTCGGCCCGGATCGGGTATCAGCCGCACCTGGACAGCGGGCGGCGCCAAAGAGACAGCCCTCTCGAGGCCGACCGCCAGTGCGATCGACAGGCCGGCGCCGTGTAGCCCGGCGACCAGCGTCGCGCCCCAGACCCGAGAGGACCAGCGGTCATGCAGCTTTGGAGTGCGGCGGCGAGCAATCACTGATGGCTCCTTAGGGGTCACCGGCCGCACGGGCCGGGGTTTCCGCTGGGCGTGCTCGTCGACGCCGGCGCCACCGAGCGGTGGCGCCGTGCCGCTGGCTGGCTGGAACTTGGGTTGTGGGTTCGGAAAACTCCGAGGATCGGTCAGGGTCTGCGTCCCGACCGCGGGTCACTTGGTCAAGATGAGCTTGCCTTGACGCGTCAGCCGCAGTACGTACGTGTCCGCGCCATGGTGGATGAGCACATGTCGATTGCGCACGAACAGATCCCGGCTTTGGAGCACGAGCGGCTCCTTGGCCATGGACGGCAATGAGGCGTTTGCTGACGACACACTTCGAACCTGATCCATTTGCCTACTCACCAGTCTGCATCCGTCGATGTAAAACGCGGGCTGGCTGGCTTGCCAGACGGGCAACCGACACGCGGCATACCCGTACCGGCGTTCGCTGGCTTGCGATCGAGCAGTGCGCGCAGCCCTTGCCGGTTACCCAGGCGCAGGCTGCACGCGACGTGTGCAAGTATCCAGGAGCTCACATCACCGATAGCCCACCCGGTCGAGGATGCGCTGCGCGGCGATCTGTCCCTTGCCGATCGCCGACAAGGGCACGTTCTCCTGCTTGAACGTGCCGAGCGCGGCGAGCGCCGGATTGCTCAATTCCGCGCCCCTGGCCGCGGGCCATTCGTTGTTGCCATTGGCGAAATAAGTCTGCGCCTCCGGGCTCGCCAGGTACTCGAGGAATCGAATCGCGTGGTCGCGATTCGGCGCGTGCCGCGCGACCGCACCCCCCGAGATGTTCACATGCGTGCCGGACGTCGCCTGGTTCGGCCAGACGAAACCGACCTTGGCGACCACGTCCTTGTCCTTCGGATCCTCGGAGCGGACCAGCCGCACCCAGTAATACGTGTTGGTCAGCGCCACGCCGCACTCGCCGCTCGCGACCGCGCGGATCTGATCGGTGTCGCCGCCACGCGGCGGCCGCGCCATGTTGGCGACCATGCCGCGCGCCCATTCCTCGGTCTTCGCTTCGCCCAGTCGCTCGATCATTGCGCCGATCAGCGAAAGCATGTACGGATGCGAACCGGAGCGCGTGCAGACCTTGCCCTTGTTCCTCGGATCGGCCAGCTTCTCGTACGTGTCGACATCCCCCGGCTTCACCGTCGCCTTGTTGTAGACGATCACGCGCGCACGGGTAGAAAAGCCGAACCAGGTGCCGTCCTCGGAGCGCAGATTGGCGGGGATGCGTTCCTCGAGGATCTTCGAGCGAATCGGCTGGAACAGCCCGTCGATCTGCGCGCGCCACAGCCGGGCGGCATCGACCAGCAGCACGACGTCCGCCGGGCTGTTCGCCCCTTCGCTCTTCAACCGCTGCAGCAGTGCCTCGTCGCCGAGTTCGATGCGGTTGAGCCTGATGCCGGTCTGCTTGGTGAAGTTCGAGTACAGCGCCTCGTCGGTCTGATAATGGCGCGCCGAGTACAGGTTCAGCACCTTGTCCTGCGCCTGCGCATCCGTGGCTTGCGCCGCCACACCCAGCACAAGCCCGAGCGCGAAAGTCCAGCGCAGGGCGCGTTCGAGCCAGAGTTCGGCGCGGTTCGTTTCGATCGTTCGCTTCATGTTTGCAGTCCCTTTCGTCAACGGAAGCCGCCGGGCGATCCGGCGCCGACGCATCGCGCGGCTCGGCAAGCACGGCAGCGGGACTCTATCGCGAACGATTCTCAAATGCAACTGATTCTCGTTTGATCTTGGTCAAACGTCGCACAGCGACCTGCGTCCGCCGCTGCCGGTTGCCCTGTTCCTTCGATGGTTCAATGGCTTACGGATCGCTGCACCAGCACGGACAGCCGCCGCCGGGCGACTGTCACGACCCGCGCCAGAGCGGATCGTCGACGCTCCTGACCGGCGCTGGCGGATCCGCCGCGGTTTCGCTCGCGGCCATGATCCGGCGTGCGCCATCGAAGCGACTCCACCAGTAACGCTCGTCGAGGGACTCGATCCGGACCTGCCCGCGTCGCGCCGGGGCATGCACGAAACGGCCGTCGCCGATGTAAATGCCGACGTGCGAGAACGCGCGGCCGAGCGTGTTGAAGAAGACCAGATCGCCCGGCTGCAGCCGCTCGCGCTCGATCGCGCCCCCGCGGCGGCCCAACTCCTCCGAGCGACGCGGCAGTTCCGCCCCAAGCGCGTCACGGAACACGTAACGCACCAACCCGCTGCAGTCGAAGCCGCGACTCGGCTCCTCGCCGCCATGGCGGTACGGCACACCGACCTGGGCAAGCGCCCGCAGCACGATATCGGCACCGGTGAGCGCGCCGCGCTCATCGACGGTCTGCGCCCTCGAGACGGTGCAGGCGAGCGCCGACAGCAGCGCGGCGACACCCGCGCCCGTGCGCGCGATGCGACGCCAGTTCCGTGAATGCGTGATGGGCGAGCGCATGGGAACGCTTCAGGACGCGTCGAAGATCGCCGATAGCGCGGGGAAAACCCAGTCCTTTCCAGCGCTTACATCGCGCAATTCCGGTAAATTGCCGACTCGACTCAGCAGCGCGCAACGCGCGCTCCGTTCGAAGCAACTCCCGGTTAACGCGTGGCCAGCGAGACCATGGCCCCCACTCCTGCCGGCGCGCCGAAGGCGCGCGTGCTGATCGCCGACGACTCTCGCATCGTGCGCGCGTCGATCACGCAACACATCCGCGACCGTTTCGAAATCCGCGAGGTCACCGACGGCGAAGCCGCCTGGCAGGCGATCCTGCTCGATGCGTCGATTCGCGTGGTGATCACCGACTTGACGATGCCGAAAGTCGACGGCTTCGAGCTGCTGACGCGCGTGCGCAGCTCGAAGGTGCAGCGCATCCGCGAGATGCCGGTGATCGTGATCTCGGCCGAAGACGAAGTCGCCGAACGCGAGCGCGCCGCCTCGATGGGTGCGACCGATTTCATCGAGAAGGGCGCGGGCGCAGCCGAGCTGATCTCGCGGCTGGAGGTGCTGGTGCGGCTTTCCGCCACGCGCGAAGCGCTGCAGGAAAGCCAGGCCTCGCTCGAGTCCGCGCGCACGGTCGACCCGGACACCGAGCTGCTGAACCTGCCGTTTTTCGACAAGCAGGTCGAGAAACTCATCTCGTACGCGCGCCGCAATCTGACCGACGTCGCGGTCATCTGCGTGCGCGTCGAACTGTCGATGCCGAAATCGCAGACCTGGGAGGGCGAGATCGAGCAGCGCGTCAAGCTGGTCGGCCGCGCGCTCGCGGCGTCGATCCGGCTGGAGGACCTCGGCACGCGGTCGGACCGTTTCGAGTTCTGCGTCGCCACCCAGGCGAACGGCTTGTCGGGCGTGCTGCGCTTTGCCGCGCGGCTGCGCAAAGTGCTGGAAAACGTCGAGGCCGCCGGCCCCGGCGTCGAGGTCTGGACCTGCATCGGCGTGGCGACCCTGTCCGAGGAGCTGCGGCGCGGCGCCGAGGAGCTGCGGATGCTCGCGCAGAAGCGCGCCCAGCAGGCGCAGTCGAGCCGCTCGCGGCGGATCATTCTGGGCACGGCGGAAGGCGTGGCGCCGGGCGCCCTCGAGGCGCGTCCGGACGAAGGTGCCATGGACATCAATCTTGCGCTGGCGCTGATCCGCGCCGGCCGTGCGGGCGAGGTCGTGCCGCACCTGCCGCGGCTGCTCGACCAGATCAACCCGCTGCTGAAGCTCGTGCGCCAGCAGCGCGAACTACAAGCCACAGGGCCGGAGGGAGTACGCAATGACGACGTACAAGGAGTTCCACGCTAGATCGATCCGCGACAGGGACGGCTTCTGGCGCGAGCAAGCGGCGCTCATCGACTGGCGTAAGCCGTTCGACGCCGTACTCGACTACTCGCGGCCGCCGTTTGCGAAATGGTTCGTCGGCGGCACGTCGAATCTGTGCCACAACGCGGTCGACCGCCATCTGCCGACCCGCGGCGACAGCAACGCGCTGATCTACGTCTCGACCGAGACGGAACAGGAAAAGACCTACACGTTCAACCAGCTCTACCGCGAGGTCAACCGCTTCGCCGGCATGCTCAAAGGGCTGGGGGTCGGCCGCGGTGACCGCGTGCTGATCTACATGCCGATGATCCCCGAGGCGATGTTCGCGATGCTCGCCTGCGCGCGCATCGGCGCGATCCATTCGGTGGTCTTCGGCGGTTTCGCGTCGGTTTCGCTCGCCACCCGCATCGACGATGCCAGGCCGAAGGTCATCGTCAGCGCCGACGCCGGTTCGCGCGCGGGCAAGCCGGTGCCGTACAAGGCGCTGCTCGACGAGGCGATTCGACTTTCGAAGTTTCCACCGGGCAAGGTCGTGCTGGTCAACCGCGGGCTCGCGGAGCTGCCGTTGGTCGCCGGGCGCGATCTGGACTACGCGACGCTGCGCGCCGCGCACATGAACGACGAGGTACCGTGCGAATGGCTCGAATCGAGCGAGCCTTCGTACATCCTGTACACGTCGGGCACGACCGGCAAGCCGAAAGGCGTGCAGCGCGACACCGGCGGCTACGCGGTCGCGCTGGCGGCGTCGATGAAGCACATCTTCTGCGGCAACGCCGGGGAAACGTATTTCTCCACGAGCGACATCGGCTGGGTGGTCGGGCACTCCTACATCGTATACGGGCCGCTGATCGCCGGCATGGCCACCGTGATGTACGAAGGCACGCCGATCCGCCCCGACGGCGGCATCTGGTGGAAGATCGTCGAACAGCACAAGGTGACGACGATGTTCTCCTCGCCGACGGCGATCCGCGTGCTGAAGAAGCAGGATCCGGCACTGTTGAGAAAGTACGAGCTGTCGAGCCTGCGGCTGCTGTTCCTCGCGGGCGAGCCGCTCGACGAGCCGACCGCGCGCTGGATCGCCGACGGGCTCGGCAAACCCGTGGTCGACAACTACTGGCAGACCGAAACGGGCTGGCCGATCCTGGCGATCGCCCGCGGCGTCGAGCCGTTGCCCTCGAAGTTCGGTTCGCCCGGCCTGCCCTGCTACGGCTACGACGTCAGGCTCTTCAGCGAGGTCGACGGTTCGGAAGTCGGCGCCAACCAGAAGGGCGTGGTCGGCATCGAGGGGCCGCTGCCGCCGGGCTGCATGTCCACCGTCTGGGGCGACGACGAGCGCTTCGTCAAGACCTACTGGACCAGCGTGCCCAATCGTCAGGTCTATTCGACCTTCGACTGGGGCATACGCGACGAAGACGGCTACTACTTCATCCTCGGCCGCACCGACGACGTCATCAACGTCGCCGGCCACCGGCTCGGCACGCGCGAGATCGAGGAATCGATCAGCTCGCATCCGAACATCGCCGAGGTCGCCGTGGTCGGCGTCGCCGATCCGCTCAAGGGCCAGGTGGCAGTCGCTTTCGCGGTTGTCAAGGACGCCGCAAAGATCGCCACACCGGAACTGAAACTCGCGCACGAGGGCGAGGTGATGAAGACGGTCGATTCGCAGCTCGGCGCGGTCGCGCGGCCGGCGCGAGTTCACTTCGTCAGCGTGCTGCCCAAGACCCGCTCCGGCAAGCTGCTGCGACGCTCGATCCAGGCGATCTGCGAAGGGCGCGATCCGGGCGACCTCACGACGATCGAGGACCCGACCGCGCTCGACCAGATCCGCGCCGCCGTCGCCGGCCGCTAACGGCATTCGCCGGTCCGCGATGATCGAGACGCCTTCGTATGCGGCGGCCGCGCTCGTCCTGCCGCCCACGTCGCTCGTCGCGTTGGCGCTGCTGGGCCTGGCATGGACGCGGCGCGCGCGCCGGCTCGGGCTCGGACTGGCGGCCGTGGCGCTGGCCGGCCTGCTCGTTCTCGCCAGCGGCGTCGCATCCCAGGCCCTGATCCGCACGCTCGAACCGGCGCCGCTCGTCGATGCCCGCGCTGCCGGCGCGCAGGCGATCGTGATCCTCGCCGGCGGTCGCAGCCGCGGCGCGCCCGAGTGGGGCGGCGAGACGGTGCGCGCATTGACGCTCGGGCGTCTGCGCTACGGCGCACGCCTGGCCCGCGAAACGGGCCTGCCGGTCCTGGTGACCGGCGGCAAGCCGGGCGGCGGCCACGTCGCGGAAGCCGAACTGATGGGCGACATGCTGCGGGACGAACTCGGCGTTGCGCCGCGCTGGGTCGAAGCGGCCAGCGACACCACTTACGACAACGCACGGCTGTCGGCCGCCATGCTGCGGCCGGCCGGCGTCACGCACGTGCTGCTCGTTACCGACGCCTGGCACATGCCGCGCGCGCAGCCGGCGTTCGAGCGGCACGGTTTGCGAGTGACGCCGGCGCCGACCGGCTATCTGGGCCAGGCCGCGTTTCGCTCGCTGCACCTGATCCCGAACGCGGAAGGCCTGCGCGTCTCGCATATCGCGCTGCGCGAGTGGCTTGGCATCGCCTGGTATCGGCTGCGCGACCGGCTCGCCGACCCGTGACGGACTCATCGGAGGAACCCCCATGCAGACCAAGAAAGTGCTCACGCACGACGATGCACGCAGGATCGCCGCGGCCGCCGAGGCCGAAGCGAGGAAGAACCACTGGGCGGTGACGATCGCCATCGTCGACGACGGCGGCCATCTGCTGTGGCTGCAGCGGCTCGACGGCGCGGCGCCGATCTCCGCCTCCATCGGACCGGAGAAGGCGCGCGCCGCGGCGCTGGGCCGGCGCGAGACCAAGGTGTACGAGGACATGATCAACAACGGCCGCACGGCTTTTCTGTCGGCGCCGCTGGCGGGCATGCTCGAAGGCGGCGTGCCGATCGTGATCGACGGGCAGACGATCGGCGCGGTCGGCGTCTCGGGCGTCAAGTCATCCGAGGATGCACAGATCGCGCGGGCCGGCATCGCGGCGCTTGGCGCGTAGGATCAGTCCGGCGCGAGTGCGGCCTGCCGGCCGCGCTCGATGTTCATCGCGGCGATCAGAAGCAGCCCGACCGCGAAGAACCCGCCGGTCACGACGATCGCGAGCCGGTGCTGGTTGCCGGTCGCCAGCATCACCGCGCCGTAGGTCAGCGGGCCGACGATCGCCGCCAGCTGGGTCGCGAGCGTCCACAGCCCGTAGAACTCGGCGAGCCGGTATGCCGGCGCGAACAGGCCGACGAGCGCGCGCCCGGCCGACTGGCTCGATCCCATCGCCAGCCCCGCCAGGTTCGCCGCCACCCAGAACATCGTCTCGGTCGTCGCCACCGCGGCGACCCACGTCATCGCCAGCCACGCGAGCAGGGTCAGCGCGAGTGCGCGCCGATGGCCGATCGCGTCCTGCACGTAGCCGAAACCGAACGCCCCGAGCGCCGCGGTGACGTTGACGATCAACACCAGCAGCATCGTCTGCTCGAAACCGAACCCCATCACCTCCTGCGCGTAGATCGCTGCCAGCGCGATCACGACCGTCACGCCCGCCTGATAAAACGCGCCGCACGCCAGCAGCATCGCGAAGTCGCGATAGCGGCGCGCCTCTCGCAGCGTGTGCCACAGCCGGCGCAGCGCCGCCGCGACATAGCCGCCGACGTCCGCGCCAACCTGCGGCTGCGCGCGCTCTTTGAGCACGAGCAGCGTCGGGATCGCAGCGAGCGCGAACACGCCGGCGACGATCAGCATCGTGATCGGCACGAACTGCTCAGCGGTCGCGCCCTGCCCGCGCGCCCACACCACATAGCCCAGGCACAGTGCCAGCGCGATCAGCCCGCCGACGTAACCGAAGCTCCAGCCCCAGCCGGACACGCGGCCGAGCGCCTGCGGCCGCGCCAGTTCCGGCAGGAACGCGGCGATCAGCGCCACACCCGTCATGAAGAAGAAGTTCGACACGATGATCGCCGCCGAGGCGATCACGACGTCGCCCGGACCCGCCAGCGCGAGCGCGGCGGTCGCCGCCACGCAGCCGCCGGTGGACAGCGCCAGCAGCCACTTCTTGCGCGCGCGCAGGTCGGCGTAGGCGCCGATCAACGGCATCGCCACCATCACGAGCGCGTTCGACACGGCCAGCACCCAGGTCCACACCGTCGTCGGATGCGCCATCCCGGCCGCAACCACGCCGACGAAGTACGCGTTGAACACGGCCGTCAGCACGACCGTCGTGTAGCCCGAGTTGGCGAAGTCGTAACAGGCCCACGCCGCGACTTCGCCGCGGGTGACGCCGGGATTCAGGGCTTCCGGATCGAACAGGGGCATGCGCGCTCCGCGGCCGGATGTTAACGGCACGCGGACGCCGGCGGGCGACCCGCTATCCTGCGCGCCCATGAACAGCCTCGACCGCATCGACCGGCAGATCCTCGAGATCCTCCAGCGCGACGGGCGCATCACCAACCAGGCGCTGTCGGAAAAGGTGGCGCTGAGCCCGCGCGCCTGCCTCGAACGCGTGCGACGGCTCGAGCGCACCGGCGTGATCAGCGGCTACATGGCGCTCGTCGAACCGCGCAAGCTCGGCGGGCTGTTGACGATCGTCGTCGAAGTCTCGCTGCGCGAGCAGAGCCAGGCCACCCACGCGCGTTTCGAGCAGCGCATGCGCGCCTGCGACGAGGTGATCGAGTGCTTTCTCGTCTCCGGCAGTTGCGACTACGTGCTGCGGCTCGCCTGCCGCAGTCTCGACCACTACCGGGAACTGACCAACGCATGGACCGACGACCCGACGCTCGGCGTCGAGCGCATCGCGTCCAAGCCCGAACTGCAGACGGTCAAGGCATTCCGTGGCTATCCGCTGCCTTGACCCACTCGATCGACTCGCTCAGGTTGCTGCGCGCGACGGCCTCGAAGCGTTCGCGAAACGCGGGTAGGCAGTAGATCGCGGGCCGCTCGAGCAGGCGCTCGAAGAACTGCACGCGCCGGCGCGCGAAGAAGTCCCACGCGTCGTCGTCGTCGTCGATCAGAATCAGCGGCCGCTGCTCGGCGAAGACCTCGCGCGAATAGCGGATGAAGTCCTCGCGCGGCGCGGCCAGCCGCATCAGGTCGAGATCGAGCACGAGCCGCGCCGCGCGGCTGCGCGCGACGTGCTCGGCCGTATCGGTGACGATCGCGCAGGCGGCCTCGACCGCCGGCGCGGCCAGCCCCGCCGCGTACACGCGCAACAACTGCGCCGACATCGTCTCGTTTAACCCGCGCGCGGCACCCGGAACGTAGATCGCGTCATGAAAGAGGACCGCCAGCGCCTGCGGCGCCGTCAGCGGCAGTTCGAGCGCGACCGCCGCGTCGAGCATCTCGAGCAGGTGGCGCCGATCGTGATAGCGGCGGTGCGGTTCGTCGTAGAAGCGCAGCACCTGCTCGATGCGATCGGCGCCGAACCCTGCTGCGATCAGCGGCGCGAGCGCCGGGTGGCCCGCGTTCAACGCAGCGGTGGGGATCATGCGCGGCATGCTATTGCCGGTGACCGCCTGCGCCAACCGGAATATTCGCCTGGCGCGAAGCGCTCGCCGCGCCGCAGCACGCGGAACTGCAGAAGATGCGGTGCGCGCAGGCCCTGACGACAAAGTCGGCAAGCGCACCCGAGCAAATCCGCCGCCGATGCGATGGCGCCTGCCTAGACTCTGCTCGATCCGTCCCGGAGGGCTGCCGTGCAAGCGCCGGACCGCACTGCGCAACAGGCCATCGAACTCGAACGTCGTGTCGCTGCGGCGAACTACGAGCCGTTGCCGGTCGTGCTTTCGCAGGGGCGCGGCGAGTGGCTGACGGACGTCGACGGCCGGCGTTACCTGGACTTCATGAGCGCGTACTCGGCGGTCAGCCACGGACATGCGCATCCGCGGCTCGTCCGCGCGCTGACCGAACAGGCGCAGCGCGTCGCGGTCATCTCGCGTGCCTACTACAACGACAAGCTCGGCCCCTTCCTCGAACGCCTGACGCAGTTGACGGGACTCGATCGCGCGCTGCCCGCCAACGGCGGCGCGGAAGCGGTCGAAACCGCGATCAAGGCGGCGCGCCGCTGGGGTTATCGCGTCAAGGGAATCGCCGCCGAGCAGGCGAACATCGTCGTGGCCCGCGGCAACTTTCACGGCAGGACGACGACGATCGTCGGCTTCTCGACCGAGGCCGCCTACCGCGCCGACTTCGGCCCGTTCGCGCCGGGCTTCCGGCACTTCGACTTCGGCGACATCGACTCGCTCGGCGCGGCGATCGACGAGAACACCTGCGCCGTCCTGATCGAACCGATCCAGGGCGAAGCCGGCATCGTCGTTCCGCCCGACGGCTTTCTGCGCGCCGCGCGCAGCGTGTGCGACGAGCGCGGCGTGCTGCTGATCCTCGACGAGATCCAGTCGGGCCTGGGCCGGACCGGACGCTGGTTCGCGTTCCAGCACGAGGGCATCAAACCGGACGGCGTGATCCTCGGCAAGGCGCTCGGCGGCGGTCTGCTGCCGGTGAGCGCCTTCGTGGCAACGGACGACGTGATGCGCGTGTTCGAGCCCGGCAGCCACGGCTCGACCTTTGGCGGCAATCCGCTCGCTGCCGCGGTGGGTCTCGAAGCGTTGCGCGTGATCGAAGACGAAGGGCTGGTCGCGCGCAGTGCCGCGCTCGGCGCGCATCTGCTCGCGCGGCTGCGCGCGATCGAAAGCCTGCTCGTCGTCGACGTACGCGGCCGCGGGCTGTGGGCCGGGGTCGAGCTCGACCGCCGCCGGGTGGACGCGCGCCGCGTGGTCGAGCGGCTCGCCGAACGCGGCGTGCTGTCGAAGGAGACCCACGAGACGGTGATCCGCTTTGCGCCGCCGCTGACGATCTCGCGCGAAGCGCTCGACTGGGGCCTGGACGTCTTCGTCGAGACCCTGCGCGAGTTCGACCGCACGCCGCGGCGCGAAAAGGACGACGCCGCACTGCCGAGAATCGCAACACGGAGGAGAAAAGACGTGCACGAAGAACAGCGTCGATCGGGCAGCCAGCCACGCGCGCACTTGATGATGTGCGCACCGGATCACTTCGAAGTCAGCTACCGCATCAACCCGTGGATGGACCCCGCGCAGTGGTCCGTGTCCGCGGACCGGCTCGCGCAGGAGGCGCGGCGTGGCTGGCAGCAGCTGAAGTCCACCTACGAACGGCTCGGCGCGCAGATCGACGTCCAGCCGCCGCAGCCCGGGCTGCCCGACATGGTCTTTACCGCGAACGCCGCGGTCGTGCTCGACCGCAAGGCGTTGCTCGCGCGCTTCCTGTGCCCCGAGCGGCAGGGCGAGGAGCCGCACGACCGCGCGTTTTTCCAGGCATTGCGCGCGCGCGGAGCGATCGACGAGATCGTCGAGACGCCCGCCACGCTTTACTTCGAAGGCGCCGGCGACGCGATCTGGGACGCGGCGCGCGGCGTGTTGTGGACCGGCCATGGCCAGCGCTCCAGCGTCGAGATGCAGTACGTGCTCGCCGAGACCTACGCGGTGCCGACGGTCGCACTCGAGCTCATCGATGCGCGCTTTTATCACCTCGACACCTGCCTGTGCGTGCTGGCCGGCGGCGAGGTCATTGCCTACCGGCCGGCGTTCGCACCGAAGAGCTTTGGCCTGATCGAGGAACTGGTCGGCCGCGACAAGCTGATCGTCGCCGGCGACGAGGATGCGCACCATCTTGCCGTCAATTCGGTCTGCCTCGGGCGCGACGTCGTGCTGTGCTACGCCAGCGATGCGCTGCGCGGCGCGCTGACCGAGCGCGGCTACCGGCCGCACGTGGTCGCGCTCGATTCGTTCAACCGCGCAGGCGGCGCGGCGTATTGCCTGACCCTGCGGCTCGATGTGCAGACGCGGCCGGCAGCGCACGAGCCGTCGCTGTTCGTCGAGGAGGATTTCGCCGAGCTTCGCGCCGCCGCCTAGCGAATTAGCGCTACGCGGCCGGCGCAACGACTGTCTCCACTTGGCGGCGCGAGCGGGAGCCGATGAGCGGCCCGCCGCGCCGCAATTTTCTTCGCCCCGTGCGCTTGCCGGGCAGCGGCCCAGTTCGCGCCGCCGATCGACAGCGCATCAGCTGAACACGCGCTCAGCCGATCGGCCGAGCCGGAACGGGTGAGCGACGTCCGCCGATCGGTGGATGCCGGCCGCCGCCGTGGCAAAACTCGCGACACCCGAGCTGCCGAGAAGACCCGTCATAAGCATCGTTGCCGCGCTGGAACCGAACGCCGATGCACCGCGCACCACGTTGCGCATCGACGTCGCCGGCGCCCCACGGACCGAGCCCGCACCCGCGCCCGAAGAGCGAACGCGGATGGAGCGCGAGCTCGACCGCGTCCAGCACGCCTTGCAGGCGGAGCATGCCATGTTTGGCCAGCAATTGAACTGCTTGATCTTGTCACAGGCGCTGTTGCTGAACGCCTGGCTGATCGTGCTGGTGCTCGGCCGGTCGACACCGCTGCAGGGAAACCGGCTGCTGCTGGCCGGTCTGGCGCTCTTCGCTGCGCTCGTCGCCGTGCTCGTCGCTCTGGCGCTACGCGGCGGACGCGATGCCTTGCACGCGCTGCGTTCGCAGCAGCGCGAACTCGAAGACGCCTTGCACCGGCGCTTCGGCCGTACGCCGCTGTTCCAGTCGGCCAGCGTCGTCAGCCGCGGGTTCGGCGCTGCGGCGATGCGCCTGCTGCCGGCACGCTTCGTTGCCGGCCGGGTCGCGATCTCGCTTTATACGCTCGCTGCACCGATGTCCTCGAAGGCGATCGAGGAAGCGACCGCGTCCACCGCGACACCGGCACGCGCGGTGCCGCGCGCCGCGACACCCGGTCGCGCCGCCGCGCCGCGGGCGGCGCAGCCTGCGGCCGCCAGCGCGACGATCGAAAACGGTGCGGTGGCGACGCCGAATCCGGCCGCGCCGCAACGGCCCGGCTTCAAGTGGTGAGGCACGCCGTGGTCCGTTTGGCATAGAGATCGGGGCTGCGGCGCGTCGGATGGGCCGCTGGGCCAGCCGCGGCGAGGGTCTGGCTGTCCAAAGAACCACGGACCGAGCCGCAACGTCGCCATCCCGCTGAAGGCAGCCCGCCTCACCGGGCGATCCCGCTGTCCTGCGTCCAAGCGCACCGCATTCGCGGCGCTTGTACCGAGCCAGTCCGAGACCGCGCCACCTGCCGGCGGCTGCGGGGATCGTGCGGGCCTGAGGGATCTGTCAACAAACCCTAGG
>JBBIJJ010000044.1:0-21193 GCA_037446035.1 Burkholderiales bacterium | reverse complement strand
ATTCGCACCCACTGGAAGACAGCGCCTTTTCACGGCGCACTGAAATATCCGGGCTAGTCCCTCGTCTTCAACACGCCCACCAGGTCGAGCTGATCGATCCTGCGACGCACGAGCAGCGCGCTCGCCACGGCTGCCGCGAGCACGATCAGGCTGGCGTACGCGTAGGTGCGCGGACCGATGATCAGCGGGATGCGGAAGGTCTCGGGCCGGATCAGCTCGACGATGAACGCCGACAGCGCGTAGCCGGCGGCCCAGCCGATCGGCAGCGCGAGCGCGACTTCCAGCCCAAGCTCGCCGAGCAGCAGGCCCGAGACCTCGGCGCGGGTGAAGCCGAGCACGCGCAGGCTGGCCAGTTCCCACGCGCGTTCGGCGAGCGCGATGCGCGCGTTGTTGTAGACCACGCCCACCGCGATCGTGCCGGCCAGGATCGACAGCACGGTCGTGAAGATCAGGATGTTGCGCGCGGAGGTTTCGCGGAAGTAGCGGATCATCGGCCCGATCTCCAGCGCGAACGCCACGCGCGGCGTGGCCTTGACCTGCTGCAGGAAGGCCGCGCGCTGCGCGCTGTCCAGTTGCAGGCGCGCGCCCGACACGGCGTCGCCTTCGCCGAGCAGGCGGTTGAGCGCGTCGCGGTCCATGAACGCGCGCAGCCCCATCAGATCGTCGACGAGCGCGACCAGCGGCACGTCACGCACCAGCCGCGCGCCTTGCAGGAACTCGATGCGCACCGTGTCGCCGGGCGCCACCCCGAGCCGCTCGGCGAGCGTGCGGTTGAACACCAGCCCGTACGGCGGCAACGGCACCTCGTTCAGACGCTCGTCCAGCAGCGTGCGCATCGTCGAGTCGCGCGGCAGCCCGGTGATCTCGCCGCGCTGCGTGCGATGCCCACTCGCAAAGCGCACGCGCGCGCTGCGGTCGGCCTCGGCGCGGATCACGCCCGGCAGGCGCGCCAGATCGTAGACCGCCGCCGTCGACGCCGGCTCGGCGAGCACGACGCTCACGTCCTGCCGCTCGCGCATGCGGAACTCGACTTCGAGCAGGAAGTCGGTCGCCTCGCTCCACCACGTGCCGGCGATCAGGATCGCCAGCGCGCCGGCGATGCCGGAGATCGTTGCCAGCGCGCGCGCCGGCCGCCGCTCCATGTCGCGCACGATCATGCGCACCGCCGGCGAATACAGGCGCCCGAGGCCCAGCCGCTCGGCCAGCGTCGGGCGGAAGATCGGCGGGCTCGCCGGCCGCATCGCCTCTGCCGGGGGCAGCCGCACGACGCGCAGCACCGCGTTGGCCGCCCCGCCGGCCGCGCCGAGCAAGGCGGCGGCAGCGCCGACGAGCGGGATCCACGCGGGCATCCGGTAGTCGAGCGCCGGGAAGTGGAAGAACTGCGCGTACAGCCCGGTGAGCAGATGACCGAGCCACGCGCCCGCGGCCACACCGAGCGCGCTGCCGGCCGCCACGATGACGACGACGAACTGCAGATAGTGCAGCCCGATGCGCCAGTCCGCGCAGCCGAGCGCCTTCAGCGCGGCGATCTGCGAGCGCTGCGTGCCAACTTGCCGCGTCAGCACGACGTTCAGCAGAAACACCGCAACGCCGAGAAACACGCTCGGCAGCACGACGCCGAAGACGCGCTGCGCGCCGATTTCCTGCGTGACCGCCTGGTGCGAGGGCTGCTCGGCGCGGCCGTGCGCGCCGAACGAACCGTAAGGCTCGAGCAGGCGGTCGAGCGCGTCGATCACGGCGCGCTCGGAGGCGCCGCGCGCGAGCCGCAGCGCGACGCGGTTGTACGCGCCCTCCATGTCGAACGCCGCCGCCAGCCGCTTGCGGCCGATCCAGAAGACGCCGAAGTTCGAGTCGTCGCCGCCGGCGTGCGCGGCGGCGAACACGTACTCGGGCGACAGCACGATGCCGACGACCTCGAGCGTCTCGCGCTTGCCGTTGAGCAGCGCGCCGAGCTTCGATCCGGGCCCGAGCCCGCGCTTCCTGGCGAAGGTCTCGTTGACCAGCACCTGGTTGGATTCGGGCGCGTCGATCCAGCGGCCGTTCACCAGCGCGAGCCGGTTGATCGCCGGCAGCCCGTGCGCGGGCAGCGCGATCATGCGGCCGATCAAGGGCTCGAGCACGCCCGGCAGGTCGAGCAGCACGTCGAACGAAATCGTCGTCTCCGCTTCGGCCACGCCGCCGATCTCGCGCAGCCGCGCAGCGGTCGCGTTCGGCGCGCGCCGCGCGGCGGCGAACACGTGCGCGAAACGCGCCGACTCGTAGTACGACGCCTGCATCCGCTGGAGCGACTCGTGCGTCGACAGCGACGCGCTGAAGGCGGCGATGCCGCTGGCGACGACCAGCGCGATCGTCACGACCTGGCCCTTGACCTGCCACAGGTCGCGCGCGAGCTTGCGGGCCAGCATGCTCATCGCGTTGCATCCACCGCAGACGAACGCCGCGCCGCATCCGACACGGCGGGCACGGCCGAATGCCTTCTGCGCCTGCCTTCGTGGCCAGCGTGCGCTCCGTGATCGATTCGCGCTGCGCGAAGGCGCAGGGATTCGACACGAAGGGCACGGACCACGCGCCGAGGGCCGGCGGGACACGCGGCGCTCCGCAGGTCGGCCGTGTTCGCCCTGCGAACTCGATGCCTCGCGGTCACCACGAGATCTCCTCCGGCGACAGCTTGTGCGCGTTGACGATCACTTCGCTGATGCGGCCGTCGGCCATCCGCATCACGCGATCGGCGATGCGCGCGATCGGCGCGTTGTGCGTGATCACCGCCGCGGTCGTGCCCAGTTCGCGGTTGATCCGCACGATCGCGGCGAGCACGACCTTGCCGGTCGCATAGTCGAGCGCGCCGGTCGGCTCGTCGCACAGAAGCACGTCCGGCCGCTTGGCGATCGCGCGCGCGATCGCCACCCGCTGCTGCTCGCCGCCGGACAACTGCGCCGGGTAGTGGTCGAGCCGGTCGGCCAGCCCCACGAGCCCGAGCGCTTCTTCGGGCCGCATCGGGTCGGCGGCCATCTCAGTGACCAGCGCGACGTTCTCGCGTGCGGTCAGCGACGGGATCAGGTTGTAGAACTGGAACACGAAGCCGACGTGCTCGCGCCGGTAGCGCGTCAACTGCGCCTCGGTCGCCGTCGCGAGCTCCTGATCGTGCCAGCGCGCGCTGCCGCCGGTGGGCTTGTCCAGCCCGCCGAGGATGTTCAGCAGCGTCGACTTGCCGCTGCCCGACGGCCCCAGCAGCACGACGAACTCCGACGCGTAGATGTCCAGATCGACGCCGCGCAGCGCGTGCACCTCGACTTCGCCCATGCGATAGACCTTGGTCAGTCCACGCGCGACGAAAACGGGCTCGCGGGCCTTTCCCCGCGCTCCACGGGTCGTCCGTTCGGTGCTCATCGGCAAGCTGTGCACGTCGGGTGCGCGACGCAAGTGTTGGCCGGAACCCGGCCCGGCTTGTTGAGCGAAGCCAAGGATGCGCCGGATCGCCGGGGCGGGAGCGCAGGCATGCCCTCCCGCAGGATCGCGCTCACTGGACTACCTTCCGGCTGGTCAAGGGAGTGGGCATGGCACAGCGCAGGGTTGTCCACGGCGGCGGGCGGTCGGCGCGTTGCGCCGGCGTGTCGATCGGATGCTCGACGTCGCCTGGTCGCCCCGCATTGTGGGCTACCATCAATGCCGAGCCCGGCGATCGCGGCGGCGATCGGCGGGACGGCGCGGGATCCGCTTGCGGCGGATGGGCCGTCGACGACGAGTGGCTGCCACACCGGTGCCGCTGAAACCATGCGCCCCGCGCCGCTGCGACGGAGCGAAACCTCGATCCGGCTGGGAGGCAGCCACCGTGGACGGACCCACCCCCCCACTGCGCGCCGGCGTCATCGGTGTGGGCCACATGGGCCGTTTGCACGCTCGAAAGTACGCCGCCGTGCAGGGCGTCACGCTCGCGGCGGTGGCGGACACGGACGCCGACACGGCCGGGCGCGTCGGCGCCGAGCTGGGCGTACCCTGGCATACGGACCACCGCGCGCTGTTCGGCGCGGTCGATCTGGTGTCCGTCGCCGTCCCCACCGACGCGCACCATGCGGTGGCCCGGGACTGCCTGCAAGCCGGAATCCACGTGCTGGTCGAAAAACCGATGACCGCCACGCTGCAGCAGGCCGACGAACTGATCGCGGCCGCGCGGGCGCATGGCCTTCGCCTGCAGGTCGGCCACCTCGAGCGCTTCAGTGCCGCGCTCGTCGCGTTGCGCGCGGAGATCACGCGGCCGCTTTTCATCGAGTCGCATCGGCTCGCCTGCTTCAAGCCGCGCGGCACCGAGGTCAACGTCGTGCTGGATCTGATGATCCACGACATCGACCTCGTGCTCGATCTGGCGGCGGGCCCGATCGTCGAGCTGCGCGCGAGCGGCGCCAGCGTACTGACCGACGACATCGACATCGGCAATGCACGACTCGAGTTCGAAAGCGGCTGCGTGGCCAACATCACCGCCAGCCGCGTCAGCCGGCAACCGATGCGCCGGCTGCGCGTGTTCCAGCGCGACCGCTACGTCGCGGTCGACACGATGCACGACAGCATCGCGATCGCGCGCCGGCAGCCGGGCACGAGCGGGGAGCCGCGCATCGAATTCGAGCAGCGCCATCTCGGCAAGGGCGATCCCCTGATGCGGGAGATCGAGGCGTTCGTGCACGCCGTGCGCAGCAACACTGCGCCTGCGATCGGCGGCGAACAGGCCCGGCGTGCGCTCGACGTGGCGCTGCGGGTCAGCGCGCGGATGCACGAATCGATGCGGAGGCAGACATGAACGTCGCGATGGTCGACCTGAGCGCCGAGTACGCGCTGCTCGAGCCCGAACTCCTGCCCGCGGTCAGAACCGCGCTGGCCTCGGGCCAGTACATCCATGGCCCCAACGTGCGGGCGTTCGAACGGGAGGTGGCGCAGTATCTGGGCGTGCGCCACGCCATCGGCGTGGCCTCGGGCACCGACGCGCTGATGCTGGCGTTGAAGGCGGCCGGTGTGGGAGCCGGCGCCGAGGTGATCACCACGCCGTTCAGCTTCATCGCCACCGCCTCCGCGATCGCGATGACCGGCGCCACGCCCGTGTTCGTCGACATCGATCCGCTGACCTTCAACCTGGATCCTGCGAACGTCGAGGCGGCGATCACCGCGAGAACCCGCGCCGTGCTGCCGGTGCATCTGTACGGCCAGGCCGCGGATCTCGAGCCGCTGCGCGCGGCGTGCGACCGCCACGGCCTGCGGCTGATCGAGGATTGCGCGCAGGCGATGGGCGCCGACTACAAGGGGCGCAAGGTCGGTGCGTGGGGCCACGCGGGATGCCTGTCCTTTTATCCGAGCAAGACGCTGGGCGCGTTCGGCGACGGCGGCATGGTCGTCACCGACGACGACGCGCTCGCGTCCCGCGTCCGGATGCTCGCCAATCACGGCAGCGCCACGCGCTACCGGCACGAGACGCTGGGCTACAACAGCCGCCTCGACGAGTTGCAGGCGGCGGTTCTGCGCGTGAAGCTGCTGCATCTGGACGAGTTCAATCGCCGGCGCCGCGATCACGCGCGGCGCTATCGCGAAGTGCTGGCCGGCATGCCGTTGCAGCTACCGGTCGAGACGGGCTTCGGAACCCACGTCTACCACCAGTTCACGATTGCGAGCGGCGCGCGTGAACGCATCCGCGCCGCGCTCGCGCAGCAGGGCATCGCGAGCGCGGTGCACTATCCGATCGCCCTGCATCGACAGCCGCTGTGGCAGGACGCCTACGCCAACCTGCACCTGCCGCACGCCGAGGACGCCGCGCAGCGGGTGCTGTCGCTACCGATGTCGCCGCTGCTCAGGCCCGAACACATCGACGCGGTCGGCCGCGCCGTCGCCGCGGCGCTCGGCGCGCGCGAGCGCGCACGTGCGTAGCGTGCGAGTTCGCCGATGTCCAGCCGCATCCATGCCACCGCCATCGTCGACGCCGGCGCCCGTCTCGGCGAAGGCATCGAGATCGGCCCGTACGCGGTCATCGAGGCCGACACCGAGATCGGCGACGGCTGCACGATCGCCGCGCATGCCGTCGTCAAACGCCATGCGCGGCTGGGCCGCGGCAACCGCGTCCACGAGCACGCGGTCATCGGCGGCGAGCCGCAGGACCTCAGGTTCAGAGCCTGCGCCAGCTTCGTGACGATCGGCGACGACAACGTCATTCGCGAAGGCGTCACGATCCATCGCAGCAGCCGCGCAGGCGGCGTGACCCGAATCGGCAACCGCTGCATGCTGATGGCCACAGTGCACGTCGCGCACGACTGCGAGCTGGCCGACGGCGTGATCATGGCCAATGGCGCGGTTCTCGGCGGCCATGTGCGCGTCGGCGAACGGGCGTTCATCTCCGGCCTGGTCGGAGTGCACCAGTTCTGCCGCGTGGGCCGGCTCGCGATGGTGGCCAGCAGCGCCCGCATCGTCCAGGACTGCCTTCCGTTCGTGATCACCGAAGGGCATCCCGCCCGCGCGCGGGCGTTGAACGTCGTGGGTCTGCGCCGCGCCGGGTTCGACTCCGCCGCGCTGCTCGAACTGAAGCGCGCCTTCCGCCTGCTGCGTTCCGGTCTGTCGCTGGCCGAAATCCTCGCGCAGATGGACGCGATGGCATCGCCGTTGGCGCGAGAGATGGCCGACTTCATCCGCGGATCCGCGCACGGCGCTTGCCCTGGACCCGATCCCGGATCAAGCCCGGGGCACAGCCCTTCGACGAGCCCGCTGCGCGCCCCTTCGACGGGCTCGGGTCGCGGCTTTGCCCATCCGGTCGACCGCGCGGCGCCTCGTGCGGAGCCGGGCGAGTGAAGGCGGGGCCGATGGTCCACACACAACCCTGCCCGCAGTGCGGTAGCCTTCGCTCGCGCCGCCGGCGACCGCCGGCGGCGCACTCATCGGCGCACCCATGCGCCTCGGAGAGAACGAATGTCCAATGGGACGAAGAAGAACGCCGTGGCCGTGTCGCGCGCCGCCGACGCGATCACCGACATCATTCGGCGCGAGGATCGGCGCCCCGGCGTTTCGCGGCTGGCCGACGATCTGGCGTTTCTGCGCGGGTTTCTGGCCCGCCCGCTGGAGGTTGCGTCCATCGTGCCGAGTTCGGTTTTCCTCGAGCAGCGGGTGGTCGAGGCCGCCGGGCTGGCGAACGCGCGTTGCGTCGTCGAACTCGGGCCCGGTACCGGCGGCACGACCCGCGCGCTCCTGCGGGCGTCGGCGCCGCAGGCGCGGCTGCTCGCAATCGAGGTGAACCCGCGGTTCTGCGCGCGGCTGCGCCGTCGCATCGACGACGCCCGGCTGATGGCGCAAGAGGGCAGCGCCGAGGCGCTGGCCGAGCATCTCGCGGATCGCGGGCTGCCCGCCCCCGACGTGATCGTCTCGGGCATTCCGTTTTCGACGTTGCCGGCCGACGCGGCACGGCGCATCGCCGCCGCCATCCACGCAACGCTCGCACCGGGCGGCCGCTTCGTCGCCTATCAGCTGCGAGCGCACGTGGCCGCTTACGCCACGCCATACCTCGGCGCCGCGACCGTCGCTTGGGAGTGGCGCAACGTGCCGCCGATGCGGGTGTTTCGCTGGGTCAAGCCGGGAGAGCAAGGCGCGGCCTGATCGTGCAGACGCGGCGGCGTCGGGACGCCGGCCGACCCGAACACCGGCGCTGCCATCGGCACCCCCGCACGACGGCCGCCGCCGGCGTCCGGCTGTCGCTCGTATGGTGCGGCTGACGCAGGTCAACGATGGCCGATGTTTGGCGCGCGCGGCGCAGCCGGCGTTCGAAAATATATTCGTCGTGATCGTTCGCAGCAGCGGTTCGAAGCGCGCGCGCCGACAGTGCGCCGCACGGCATCTTCGACGCGGCGAGTCGCCACGTCCGACGCGCGCGCTCGCTGCCTGCGTCGACGGTTTTGGCGCGCGGGGGCCGCGATGGCTCGACGGCGGGTGACGCGCCGCGCGCAGCATCGCCGCGCGCCGCACCCGCCGGGCATCGTGCCGGCGGCACGCCCCAACCAACCCCTCGGCGAACAAAAGGCTCGACCATGAAGATCCTGATCCCCTACGACGGCAGCCGCCACGCGAAGGCGGCGCTGGACTTCATCGCCGCGCGCGCCGCACCGACCGGCGCGCAGCCGAGCGTGCTCGTGCTGAACGTGCAGGCGCCGGCGGCGACGAGTTTCCCGACGCCGCAGGGGCGCACGCGACTGGCGAACCTCTACAAGGATCGCGCGCAGCGCGTGCTGCAGCCGGCACTCAACGCGCTGCGCCGGGCCGGGCTGGCGGCGCAATCGACCTACGTCGTCGGCACGCCCGGCATGCGCATCGCGCGCGTCGCCGCGGCCCGCCGCGTGGACCTGATCGTGATGGGTTCGCACGGCCGCAGCGCGCTGGCCGGCATGTGGATGGGGTCGGTCGCGCAGACCGTGCTTGCCTTCGGCGATACGCCCGTGCTGCTGGTGCGTGCGCCGGCGCCGCAGCAGCAGGCGGAGCCGCTGCGCATCGGGCTTGCGGTCGACGGCAGCCGCTACGGCGAGGCGGCCGTGCGCTTCGTGCTTCGGCATCGGGACTGGTTCGGCGCGCGCGCGCAGATCACGTTGCTGCACGCGGTGCCCGAACTGCCGCTGCAAATGAAAACGCTGCTCGAAAACCTCGCCAGCACGAGTTTCACGCACGAAAAGGTGCGCGCGCTGCGCAAGCAAGCCTGCGAGCAGGCGATGCGCTCGGCCCTGCGGCTGCTCGGCGCGGCCGGCGTCGACTACGCGACCGAGTGCCTGGCGGGCAACCCGGGCGATGCGCTCGCAGACTACGCACGCCGGGAACTCGACCTGCTGGTGCTGGGCGCGCGCGGTCTGGGCGCCTTCAAGGCCGCAGTGCTCGGCTCGGTGGCCACACGGGTGGCGGCGCGCTGCACGACGCCGCTGCTGCTGATCCGCAAGGGCTGAACCCGCTGCCGGCGGCCAGTCGTTCCGTCACCGCGGCAGCCGGATCAAGAGCAGCGGCGTGCTGCACTTCGCCGCGACGGCCCAGGCCACCGAACCCAGCAACGCCGACGTCAGCGCGCCGCGACCGTGCGACCCGAGCACCAGCACGTCGAGCGCAGCCGCCTGCGCAAAGTGCGCGATCTGCTCGGCGACGCGTCCGACGAGGAACGCCTCCCGCACTTCGACGCCGGCGTCGGCAAACCGCCGGCGAATCGGCGCGACCACTTCCTCGAACACCGCGCGCTCCCGCGCGCCGATCTCGGCCGCCGTCGGCAGCGACCGAGCCTCATCGAGTCGGCCGGCCGGCAGAACGTCGGTCACGCGCGTTTCGACCGCATGCAGCAGCGTGATCTCGGGCCGCGGCCCGAACAATGCGCGATGCGCGAGCACGAACTCGGCCGCCGCCTCGCCGTAGCGGCTGCCGTCGACCGCGATGCCCACCCGCAGCGACTCGGACTGCGGGGCCTGCGGCGTGCGCACCACGAGCAAAGGCACGGCGGTGGCGGCCAGCACGTACTGCGTGACCGATCCGAACAGCAGGTTGCGCAGCGCGGTTCGGCCGTGCGAGCCCATCACGACCAGATCGACGCCGTGCTCCTGGACCCAGTCGGCGATCACGACCCCGGGAAAACCGACGCGATAGAACCACGCCGGCTCGAGCCCGGCCGCCTGCAGTCGCTCGACCGCGGGCTTCAGGACCTTGCTCGACTCGGCCTCGTACCAGGCGTGCGCGATGTCGCCGCCGACCGCGCGCCCCGCGCGCGGCGGCACCGGCAGTTGCACGTTGAGCAGGTCGATCTGCGGCGGCGACTCGCCCAGCGCCGGCCGTGCGGCAACGAATTCGACCGCAGCGTCGCTGAACGCGCTGCCGTCCACCGGAATCAGTAGTTTCATCGAGATCCTCCGTGGCACCGGAACGGCGGGCTTGCGCCCGCTCCGTTCGATCGCATGATCGCGCGCACCCGGACGCAGCGGCTTGCGCCTGCGCAACGCATCTTGCCGGGCGCAACGGAACCGCACCCGCGCAGGCGGCCATCGTTCGGGAAAACCCTGGCGCGGAGCGACCGCGTTCGTCGGTGCGTCTTCAACCTGGAAACCGCCGTCGAACGCGCGGCCGAGTGCGTGCGGCAGGCCGGCTGGCTAGGCGCGACGACGACGCGGGGCCGTCCCACGCCAGCAGGAGCAACAACGCCAGGCGGCCTGCCGTGCGCGCTTTGCCGTGCGTAGCGGTCTCGCCTTCCGGGTGAACGCACCGAAGCGCTGAAACGATTGCGCAAGCCTTGCATTCATCGACGCCGCCAGCGGTCGACTGCGGTTTCCGGGTTCAATCCCGGGGCGGCGTAACCGCGCGGCCGTGGGCGCCGTCGGGCAGCGTGCCGGTCGAAACGCGCCCGTTGGGCCGCCGCGTGCTCGGTGCGATTGGCGGGGTCACCGCCGATCTGCTGCGGCGGCTGTGCGCCGCAGGGATCGCGCTGCCCGTCGATCGCGCGTTGCCGCGCGCGCGTGGACTTGGGGCGGACGCCGCTGCTGATCCGCGCGTGGCACGCTGCGCCGGGACGCGCCGGGGCGATCGGCGTGCTGCTTGCCTGGGCGCTGCTCGCCTGAGGGCGCGGCCCTGCCGCAGCGCACTCGTTGACGGCGCGCAATTGCGTCGCGCGCCCGCCGCCTAATCTGCCAGCATGATCCGAGGAGACCGCAGATGAGAGCCAAAGCGCATTCGAGCAAGGCGCCGACTGTGCGCGCGGCCCGGCGCGGCTCGCGCGCCCCACAGGCGCGCCGAGGCAGCGGCACCCGATCGATCAGCCCCGAGCGAAGGCACGCAATGATCGCGGAAGCGGCGTATTACCGGGCACAGCGGCGCGGGTTCGCGCCCGGCTGGGAACTGCAGGACTGGCTCGCCGCCGAAGCCGATATCGACCGCACGCTGGGCGAAGCGACGCTGCTGGAGCACCAGCTCGCCCACAGCGACACGTAGCGGCGGTCCGCGTCGTTCGGCGGTGCACCGCGCGGTCACGGTGCCGAACGGGCGGGCTCGAGCGCAGCCTGGATCGCGGCGCGCGCGCCGTCGCGCAGGCGGACGGCCGCGGTGAACAGTTCGTCGGTCGGCGCCGCGCATTCGATCGGCGCGCCGATGTCGACCTGCAGCGCGGCGCGACGCGGCCACCAGCGCCCGGCGCCGAGCAGCTCGCGCGTGCCGCGGATCGTCAACGGCACGACCGGTACACGCGCGCCGGCCGCAGCGAGAAACGCGCCGAGCCGGAACGGAAGAAGCCCCGGACGCCCGACGAACGTGCCTTCGGGGAACACCAGCAGCGAGCGGCCTTGCCGGACCGCGTCGGCCATCCGGTTGGCGTCCTCGACGCTGCGCCTGATGTCGAAGCGCTCGACGAACTCCGCACCGAGCTTGCGCAGGTAGGGGCCGGCGATCCACTGCCCGCGCAGCTCGCGCTTGGCGACGAACGCATACGGCCGCGGCAATGCCGCCACGAGCACCATGCCGTCGAGGTAGCTCGCATGGTTGCCGACCAGCACGCACGGGCCGGCCGGCAGGCGTTCGAGCCCGCGCACCGCGAGCGGCACGCCGGCCAGCCGCAACAGCAGCCGCGCTGCAGCGCCACCCAGCGTCCAGGCGGCCGCCGGCGTCGGCGTGAACAGAGTCAGCAACCAGACCGGCGGAGCGAGCAGCCAGAACGTCACCGCCGCGCGCAGGCCGAACAGCGCGGCGCCGAGGGCAGCCGCGGCCTGGCGCAAGCGCGGCCCGACCGCACCCGCCGCCAGCCGCAGCACCTGCCAGCGCAGCGCGCGCGCCGGCGCGCGCAGACGGCCCTGCTCGTACAGCGCGCGGCACGCGGCGCGGCGGATCTTGCCGCTGGAGGTTTTCAGCACCGCGTGCGGCGGCGCCAGCACGACTTCGTCGGGCGGCTCGCCGATCGCGTCGAGCACCGCGCGCGCAATCGCCGCGTGCAGCCGCGCGCGCGTTGCGTCGTCGGTCGCGCGCACTTCGGCGAGCACGACGAGGCGCTCGGTGCCGCGCTCGGGGTCGGGTGCGCCGAACGCGGCCACGCAGCCCTTGCGCACGCCGTCGACCGCGCCGACCGCGTCCTCGATTTCCTCCGGATACAGGTTGCGGCCGCCGCGGATGATGATGTCCTTGACGCGTCCGGTGACGTACACCTCGCCGGCGGCGACGTAGGCGCGGTCGCCCGTGTCGAGCCAGCCGTCGTGGAACAGCCGCGCCGTTTCCTGCGGATTGCGGAAGTAGCCCTGCGTGGCCGACGGGCCGCGAAACTGCAGGTGGCCTTCGATGCGTTCGCCGACTTCGCGGTCGGCGTCGTCGACGATGCGGATCGCGTGGCCCGGCAGCGGCTGCCCGCACGAGACGAAACGCAGCGCGGTCGCGTCGTCCGCGGCTGCGGGCAGCGCGCGGCCGCTGCGTGTGAACGCCGCGCGCTGCACGCGGTCGATCAGCGGACCGCGGTGCAGCGGCGGAAACAGCAGGCCGACCGCCGCTTCGGCCAGGCCGTAGACGGGCGTGATGACCTCCGGCCTCAGCCCGTGGCGCGCGAAGCGCTGCGCAAAGCGCGCGAGCGTGTCGGGGTTCACCGCCTCGGCGCCGTTGAACGCGAGCCGCCAGCACGACAGGTCGAGCCCTTCCAGCTCGGCATCGTCGACGCGCTTGACGCACAGCTCCCACGCGAAGTTCGGCCCCGCCGACAGCGTGCCGCGCCACTCGTGGATCGCGCGCAGCCAGCGCGCCGGCTTGGACAGGAACGCCAGCGGCGACATCACCACCAGCGGGCAGCCGACGTACAGCGTGCCCAGAAACGCGCCGATCAGTCCCATGTCGTGATACAGCGGCAGCCAACTGACGAACACGTCGTGCGGGCTCGCTTCGATCGTGCGCGCCATCGCGCGGATGTTGGCGAGCAGATTGGCGTGCGTGAGCACCACGCCTTTCGGTGCGCCCGTGCTGCCCGACGTGTACTGGATGAAGGCGATGTCGTCGCCGCGCACGGCGACCGGCGTGAACGCGCCGCCGCGTTCGGCGAGCGCCTGCGGCGTCGCGACGTGCCGCAGTCCGGGCACGCGCGCCTGCAGCAGGCGTGCGACCACCATCGCCTCCGGTACCGTGACCAGCATCTTTGCCTGCGCGTTGGCGAGGATCCCCGCGTGCCGCAGCACGTGTTCCTCGAGCTGCGCGGCGCGCGCCGGCGGGTAGATCGGCACCGGAATCCCGCCGGCCGCCAGGATGCCGAAGTACACGTCGAAGTACTCGGGCGAGGTCGGCAGCATGATCGCCGCGCACTGCCGCGGCTCGAGTCCGGCGCGCTGCAGCCCGGCGGCGATCGCCGCCGCGCCGTCGGCCAGCCTCCGGAAGCTGATCGGTTGCGCGGCGCCATCGCCGAGGTACGTGATCTGCGTGCGCTGCGCGTGCGCGGCCACGTGCCAGTCGAGCACGTCGAGCAGCGTGGCTGCCGCGGCCGGTTCGCCCGCTTCCGCCGCGGGCGCCGCAGGCTCCACCACGGGCACGGCCGGCGCACGCGCGCGGCGCGGGTGCGCGCGATCCTGCGCGTCCCGTACCGCGTCGAGCAGCGCGCCGACGGTTTCGGCGCGCGCGAGCGTGTCCTCCGGCAGATCGACGCCGCACTCGCGCTCGATGCGCAGCAGCAGCTCCATCCGGCCCAGACTGTCGAGCCCGAGATCGCGGTCGAGGCTCGAAGCCAGCGTCACCGGCGGCAGCGGCGCATCGGGCTGCAGGTCGCGCAGCGTGCCCGCGACGAGCGCGAGCAGCGCCTGCTCGAGTGCGCGGGTTCGATGCGCCGCTTCTGTGTCCATCTCTCTCGGGCGCGTTCCGTACGTGGCGACGCCGCACCGTCGATAGGATATCCTGCGCGCGCGGTCCCGATCCGCGCCGACTCCGATCAAGAATGCGAACGGCCGTTCAGACGCAATCCGGATTGACACTTGTTGGTGCGACGGGGCTGACCGCCATCAATGGCCGCCGCGGCCGCACACCCGCGCAGCCGCGATGCCTGCTATGAATACGGCCCGTCTTCGATAGGTACAGCGACGAAGCACGATGAGCCGCGCCCAACGATCGTCATGCCGCGCCGGCAGTCCGCATCGTTCCGCGCCGGCCGCTCGCGCCGTTTCGCCGCCGGCCCGTTTGGCGTCGCCCGGAGCCGACTTTCCCCGGCATGCCGGGCCGGCTCTCCGCGTCGTTCCGCGCCGACTTCCGGTGTCATCCCGAGCCGAGGGCGAGGAACCACGCCCGCTCGCCACGGCGAGTCCCTCGCTTTGCTCGGGACGACGAGCTCGATGTCATCCGAGGCTATGGCGGGTTCGCGACGTCGATGCTCGCCTCGTTGGGGATGACAAGCCCGCTCTCATTGCGAGCCGGAGGGGAGCAACCGCCGCCCCCGACGCCGGGATTCCGCGCGCCGCTCGGGACGAGAAGGTCACCGCTCGGAACGTTGACGAGGGGCGCTCGGGAGGACAGCGCGTGCCCTTCGCCGCCCAGCGCGACAAATCGTGGCCGCGGCCGGCGGCGAGACACCTCGCCGCGCTCGGCGTGACACGATGCAGCGGCACGCTGGAGCGCCGCAACGGCCGATCGCGCACGCGCGATGAAAGCGTGACCGGGTCAGTGCATGCTCTTGGGACCGTCTGACGGAGCGCGCGCCCATCGCTCGCGCGGCCGCGCAAGCATGCACGACGACACGCAAGCGCCGGCACCGACGTCGCCCACCGCAAACGAGGCGTGGCACGCAAGGTCCGCCGACGCGGTGCTCGGCGCGCTCGCCACGCCGGCTGGCGGACTGTCGGCGGACGAGGGGGCGCGCCGGCTCGCGCGGTTCGGCCGCAACGAGCTGCCGCCGGCCGCGCGCCGCAGCGCGCTGAAGCGTTTCCTTCTGCAGTTCCACAACCTTCTTATCTACGTGCTGATCGCCGCCGGCGCGATCACGCTGGCGCTGGGCCACTTCACCGACGCGGGCGTGATTTTCGGCGTGGTGATCGTCAACGCGGTCATCGGCTTCATCCAGGAAGGCAAGGCCGAGCGCGCGCTCGAGGCGGTGCGCGCGATGCTCGCGCACGAGGCGGCCGTCCTGCGCGGGGGCCAGCGGCGCCAGATCCCTGCGGCCGAGGTCGTACCGGGCGACCTGGTGCTGCTGGCCTCCGGCGATCGCGTTCCGGCCGACTTGCGGCTCGTCAAGGCGAAGAACCTGCGCATCGACGAGGCGGCGCTGACCGGCGAGTCGGTGCCGGTCGACAAGTCGGTCGAGCCGGTCGGCGCCGATGCCGTCCTCGCCGAACGCCGCTCGATGGCCTATTCGGGTACGGTGGTCACGTACGGCCAGGCGACCGGCGTGGCGGTGGCCACCGGCGGCGCCACCGAGATCGGCCGCATCGGGGCGCTGGTCGCCGGCGTGCGTGAGATCGCCACCCCGCTGACCCGCAAGCTCGACCAGTTCGCGCGCCGCATCACGGTTTTCATCGTGATCGGCGCCGCGCTCGTGTTCCTGTTCGGCCACTACGTGCGGGACTTTCCGGCGATCGACATCTTTCTCGCCGTGGTCGGGCTCGCGGTGTCCGCGATCCCGGAAGGGCTGCCGGCGATCGTCACGATCACGCTGGCGATCGGTACGCAGAAAATGGCCGCGCGCAACGCCATCGTGCGGCGCTTGCCGGCCGTGGAAACGCTCGGCTCGGTGACGGCGATCTGCACCGACAAGACCGGCACCTTGACCAAAAACGAGATGACCGTCGTGCGCGCGCTGCTGCCGCAGCGCACGCTCGACGTAAGCGGTACGGGCTACGCGCCCGAGGGCGGCTTCGCGCAGGACGGGCGGCCGATCGACCCGGCATCCGCGGAAGACCTCGCCGAGTTCGCGCGTTGCGCGCTGTTGTGCAACGACGCCGCCGTGCGCCACGTCGACGGCGCCTGGCAGATGGCGGGCGACCCCACCGAAGGCGCGCTCGTCACGCTGGCGCTGAAGGCGGGTCTCGACGCGGACGCCGAGCGCGCCGACTTGCCGCGCGTCGACGAGATTCCATTCGAGTCCGAGCATCGTTTCATGGCCACGCTGCACCACGACCACGCGGGGCACGCGCGCGTGTACCTGAAGGGCGCGCCCGAACGCGTGCTCGATCTGTGCGCGACGACCGCCGACGGCGCACCGCTGGACCGCGCGCGCTGGGACGCCGCGATCGAGGCGGCCGCGCGCGCCGGCCAGCGCGTGCTCGCGCTGGCGACCCGCGAATTGCCCAGGGGCGCCACCGCGCTGTCGCTGGACGACATCCGTCCCCGCTTCGCGTTGCTTGGGCTGGCGGCCATGATCGACCCGCCGCGTCCGGAGGCGATCGAGGCGGTCGCGGACTGCCAGGCCGCCGGCATCGCGGTGAAGATGGTCACCGGCGACCACCGCGTCACGGCCGCGGCGATCGGTGCGCAACTCGGTTTGCGGCACGAGCGCGCGCTCGACGGCCGCGAGATCGAAGCCATCGACGATGCGCAGCTCGCGCAGCGCCTCAAGCAGACCGATGTCGTCGCGCGCGCCAGCCCGGAGCACAAGCTGCGTCTGGTGGCGGCGCTGCGGCTGCGCGGCGACATCGTCGCGATGACCGGCGACGGTGTGAACGACGCGCCCGCTCTGAAGAGCGCCGACATCGGGGTGGCGATGGGCAGGAAGGGCACCGACGCCGCGAAGGAAGCCGCCGAAATCGTGCTCACCGACGACAACTTCGCGTCGATCGACCATGCGGTGCGCGAGGGCCGCACGATCTTCGACAACATCAAGAAGTCGCTGCTGTTCATCCTGCCGACCAGCGGCGGCGCAGCGGGCGTGATCCTGCTGGCGGTCTTTCTGGGGCTCGCGCTGCCGGTCACCCCCGCGCAGATCCTGTGGATCAACATGGTCTCGACCGTCACGCTGGCGATCGCGCTCGCCTTCGAGCCGGCCGAGCCCGGTGTCATGCAAAGGCCGCCCCGCCCGCCCACCGAGCCGCTGATCACCAAGCTGCTGCTGGCGCGTGTCGTCTACGTGAGCCTGCTGATGGTCGCCGTCACGTACTTGGTGTTCCAATGGGAGATGGCGCGAGGCTCGTCGCTCGAGACCGCGCGCACCGCGGCGGTCAACATGCTGGCGATCGGCGAACTCGTGTACCTGTTCAACTCGCGTCACTTCGTCGCGCACTCGATGGCGCGCGACACGCTGACCGGCAACCGGGTTGCGTTCTGGGTGTCGGTCGTGCTGATCCTGTTGCAGATCGCATTCACGTACGCGCCGCCGATGCAGGCGCTGTTCAAGTCGACGCCGCTGGACGCCGCCGCCTGGGCGCTGATCGTTGCGCTGAGCCTGGGCAAGTTTCTGGCGGTGGAGGTGGAAAAGGCGGTGCTGCGGCGCTTCGGCGTGCAGCGGCTGTAGGGGCGGCATCGACGGCATGTGCGTGTAGCACAAAAGGGGCTAAATTGAAGGCCATGAAGCTGCTCCCGACCCCGTTCCGGCGCATGCTGTTCGCCGCGTTGGCTGCGTTCGGGTTCGCCGCGCTGCTCGCTGCACAACAGTCGGTGGCCGAGCGGCTGGTCGTCGTACTGCACATCGACGGCCTGATCGGCCCGGCGACGGCGGACTTCGTCCACCGCGGCATCGAAAAGGCGCACCGGCGCGGCGCGCGGCTGCTCGTGCTGCAGATGGACACCCCGGGCGGGCTCGACACGTCGATGCGCGCGATCATCAAGGACATCCTGTCCTCGCCGGTGCCGGTCGCGAGTTTCGTCGCCCCGGAAGGCGCGCGCGCCGCCAGCGCCGGCACCTACATCATGTACGCGAGCCACGTGGCGGCGATGGCGCCGGCGACCAACCTCGGCGCGGCCACGCCGGTAGCGATCGGCATGCCCGGTTCGCAGCCGCCCAAGGCGCCCGAGGACAAGCCGAAAGTGTCGCCCGAAGACCGGCCGGCCGAGTCCAAGGACGCGGCCAAGAAGTCCGACCGAACGGAGCAGGCACAAAAGATGCCGGCCGGCGGCCCGCGCGACGCGATGACCGAAAAGGCGGTCAACGATGCGGCCGCCTACATCCGCAGCCTGGCGCAACTGCGCGGACGCAACGCGGATTTCGCCGAGCGTTCGGTGCGCGAAGCGCGCAGCCTGTCCTCGGAAGACGCGTTCGCCGCCGGCGTCATCGACGTGATCGCGACCGACGTGCGCGAGCTGCTGAAGAAGATCGACGGGCGCACGGTCACGCTGGTCAACGCCACGGCCACGCTGGAGCTGGCCGGCGCACGCATCGAGACGCTCAGTCCCGACTGGCGCTCGCAGCTTCTCGGCGTGCTGTCGAATCCCACCGTGGCGCTGGTGCTGATGATGATCGGCGTCTACGGCCTGTTCGTCGAGTTCACGAGCCCCGGTTTCGGCGTGCCGGGAGTGGCCGGCGCGATCTCGCTGCTGCTCGCGCTGTACGCGTTCCATCTGCTGCCGGTGAACTGGGCCGGCGTCGCGCTCGTGCTGCTCGGCATGGCGCTGATGATCGCCGAGCTGTTCATGCCGGCGTTCGGCGCGATGGGCGTCGGCGGAATCATCGCCTTCATCGTCGGCGGGCTGATGCTGATCGACACCGACGTGCCTGGCTTCGGCATTCCGCCGGCGGCGATCGTGACGATGGCGGTGGCCAGCGCGGCGCTGATCTTCGGTGTCGGCGGCCTGGCGCTGCGCGCGCGCAGGCGGCCGGTAGTCAGCGGCCGCGAGGAGATGGCCGGCGTCGTCGGCACGATCGTCGCGGTCGACGCCGACGGCACCTGGGCCGAAGTGCACGGCGAACGCTGGCGTGTGCGCAGCGACGCGCCGCTCGCGGTCGGCGACCGCATCCGCGTCACCGCCGTCGACGGGCTGACGCTCGTCGCGGTCAAGAAGGATTGACACCAAGGGAGATCGCTCATGCTGCTCGACCTGCAGATCGGTTTCGGCTCGCTGCTGTTCCTGCTGATCGCGTTGATCGTCGCGTCGGTCCGCATCCTGCGCGAATACGAGCGCGGCGTCGTGTTCCTGCTCGGCCGCTTCTGGAAGGTCAAGGGGCCGGGGCTGGTGATCATCGTGCCGGGCGTCCAGCAGATGGTGCGCGTCGACCTGCGCGTGGTGACGATGGACGTGCCCGCGCAGGACGTGATCTCGCGCGACAACGTGTCGGTCAAGGTCAACGCGGTGATCTACTTCCGGGTGGTCGATCCGCAGCGCGCGATCATCAACGTCGAGAACTATCTGGTCGCGACCAGCCAGCTCGCGCAGACCACGCTGCGCGCGGTGCTCGGCAAGCATGAGCTCGACGAGATGCTGGCCGAGCGCGAGCGGCTGAACCTCGACATCCAGAAGATCCTGGACACCGCGACCGACGCGTGGGGCATCAAGGTCACCAACGTCGAGATCAAGCACGTCGATCTGAACGAATCGATGGTGCGCGCGATCGCCCGCCAGGCCGAGGCCGAGCGCGAGCGGCGCGCCAAGATCATCCACGCCGAAGGCGAGAAGCAGGCCGCCGCGACGCTGCTCGAGGCCGCGCAGATGCTGGCGCGGCAGCCCGAGGCGATGCAGCTTCGCTACCTGCAGACGATGACGCAGGTGGCCGGCGACCGCGGCTCGACGGTGGTGTTCCCGCTGCCGATGGACCTGCTCGGACCGCTGCTGGACCTCAGGCGTCCGCGCGAATCCGCCGGCGAATAGCCCACCGGAAAGCGCATGCGCCTGCCGCCCGAACGCATCGTCTGCGCGACGGACTTCTCGCCGGCGGGCGACGCCGCGGTGCGCCGCGCTGCGCTCGCCGCCGATCGTCACGGCGCGCAACTCGCGCTCGTGCACGTGGTGCCGTCGTCGTTGTGGGACGGCGCCAACGAGTGGCTCGCGGACCTCGTCGGCGCGGGCTCGCCCGATCCCGAGCGAGCGCGCGCCGAGGCGCGTCGGCGGCTGCAGCGCGTCGCCGACGAGGCGGCCGCGGGTGCCGGCCCGGGCTGCACCGTCGACGTGCGCTATGGCCGGCCGGCGGCGCAGATCGCCGCCGCCGCACGCGAACTGGGCGCCGATCTGCTCGTCGTCGGCGCGCACGGCGAACATCGGCTGCGGGATCTGCTGATGGGCTCGACCGCGCACAGGCTGCTGCGCACTGCGCCGTGTCCGGTGCTCGTCGTCAAGCGACCGCCGCCTTTCGACTACCGCACGGTGCTGCTGCCGACCGACTTCTCGACGCCAGCGGCGCAGGCGGCGGCTGCCGCACGCGCGCTGCTGCCGACGGCGGTGTTTCACTTCGTCCACGCCTTCGAGCTTCCGTACGACGGCTTGATGCGCTACGCCGGCGCCGCCGACGATGCCGTCGCCCGTTACCGGAGTGCGGCCGAGCGCGCGCTCGAGGCAAAGATCGCGCAGCTCGTGCAGGACTTCGACGCCACGCCCGGCCGAGCGTTTGCGCACGTGCGGCACGGCTACCCGCCGGCGCGCATCGACGAGTGGATCGTCGAGCTGGCCGTCGACCTGGTCGCGATCGCCGCGCACGGCAGGTCAGAGCTGGAAGCGGCCTTTCTGGGCAGCGTCAGCGCGCACGTCGTTCAGGAGGCGCCGTGCGACGTGCTGCTCGTGCGCGGCGGCCGCACCGCGTGACCGCGCGTGCTGCGGTCCCGCACCCCGTCGCGCGCGACGGGGGCGATCCACGCCGGACCGCGCCCCAGCCCCGTTGCGCAAAGGGGGCATGCGCGCGAGGGTGCGCGCGACAGGTCTTGCGCGCGGGTTGTTGAGGATCCCCCAATCTCGCGACACCGCCACCTTGCGAGTGCGTTTCGCCCTCGCGGGCGCCGTTTGCCTCGTTCCGGGCGGCGCGACCGATCCCGGCGTTGCGAGCCGCCCAGATTCCTCGCCTTCCGGCTCGGAATGACAAGCGACAAGCAGCGTTGGCTCGGAAAAATGAGATGGACGCCTTCCCATCCGACGGCATCGGTGTGCCAAAGTGCGATGTATGAAGCAACCACTTGACCGGAAGGAGGCGTGCATGAAAGAGCATACGACCAAGACGGCAGCGACGACATGGGTTCGTAGGCTCGCAATGACAGGGGGCATCGACCCGGAATGACGAGGGGTATCGACCCGGAATGACGAGAAAGTTCCGTCATCCCGAGCAGCGCGAGGGATCTCGGCGTTGCGAGCGGCTGAGATTCCGCGCCTTCGGCTCGGAATG
>JBBIJJ010000043.1:0-21306 GCA_037446035.1 Burkholderiales bacterium | reverse complement strand
GTTCACCGTCGTGCACGGGTTGCTGGTGCTGGTTTTCTTCGGACTGATCGCCGGCGGGCTATCGGAGCGGCACGACGGCTGGTGGATCTCGGCGCTGGTCATCGCAGCGATGCAACTGGCCGACTACCGGACACGATGGCGGGCGCACGCCGGCTGGACGCATGCGCGCGCGGCGCGGCTGATGGCCGAGCCGTATGCCCGCGTCGCCGTGCTGCACCTCGTCGTGATCTTCGGCGGTTGGCTCGCACTGACGGCGGCCGAGCCGCGGACGATCCTGCTCGCGTTTGCCGGATCGAAGCTGATCGCCGAGGTGCTGGTCGCCTTGCTGTGGCCTGATGCCGGCGCCAAGCCGCAAGCCGAACGGATCGACTGAACGACGCGCATCCTGCGCGCACCGGCGGTGCGGCCCGATCCGGCGAACGGGCGTGTCGGTTCGAGGCAGTGCTCACGCGAATGCCGTGGGCCATGTCCACGGCGCGGGCGCGCGCTCGGCCGCATCGCTTCTGCGCGCCCTATCCGTGTTCGCGCCGTGCCGCCGGCGCACGTTTCGGGCGCTTTGCCGTCCGTCGGGCCGCCGCGGACCGAGGCGTCTCGCACTGCCGGCGGCGGCGTGTGTGACGCTGGCGTGACGCCCCGGTCGGCACACTGGCTTCGTGTCAGACCCATCCCGTCTCACGGAGCCGACGCCCGATGAACTTCCGACCGACGCCTATGGCTGTGTCTTCCCGAAGCCGCTCCCGCCTCGATGGCCCGGCTTGCCGCGTACTGCGGCGCATGGCTGTGTTCGCGGCCGTGGCGTTCGCCGCTGGTCTGGCGAACGTCGTTGCGGCGACCGAGCTGCGCAACGATGCGATCGCGCTGACCACGGGTGCCGCGTCCGCCGCCGTGGACTTCACGGTACCGCAGCCGATGCGGGTGCGCATTGAAGCGACCCTCGATGCGCCGGCGCAGCGCCTCAGCCTGATCGCCATGCCCGGCTCGATCGGCGGTAGCAATCGGGTTTCGCGGGCCGACGGCACGGGCCGCGCCTGGTTGGACGTGGACATCACGGCCGCCGACATTCAGACGCACGGGCGGCGCTGGGTGGCGATCGTCGGCCTGCAGGGAGCGCCGAATCCGAATGCGCCTTTGGTGACCGGGCGCGTGGTGGTCAACGATGGCGCCGGCGCGGTGGCTGCGGCGCCGCCGCCTCCACCACCGCAACCACCGGCGCCGCCACCGCCCGCCGCAGGCGGCTTGAGGCCTTTGCCGCCGCCGTTGGTGGTCGGACAGGCGACCGTGCCGCCGCCTCCGCCTAAGGGCACCGGTACGCCGCCGCCACCGTCCGCGGGCGGCGCGGGACCTCCGCCACCGCCTCCGCCACCAGCCGCCGCGCGCAGCGGCCGGTATCGGGTGACGCTGCTCGGCGCAAGCGTCTATCGCGAGACCTGGGACACGGCGCTGCAGACCGACGGCAAGGGCGACGAGGTGTTCTTCGTCACCGACATCCAGGAGTTCACGCCGCGCGGCGCCTTCGTGCCCGTGCGCCGCAAGTCCTTGGTTTACGGCGACATCAACGGCTTTCCGCAGAGGCTGCAGGCGGGCAGCCGCAGCGACAAGGGCGGCATCCGCACCGGTGATGCGATCCCGTACGCCGATCCTTGGGTGCGCAAGGCGCCGATCGCCAACGACCGCCTGCCGCAACTGCTGTGGGAGGGCACGCTGACCGACGGCCAGAACTCGATCGCGATTTCGCCGATGGTCTGGGAGGAAGACAACGGCGACTGGCTGGCGGGCGGCTACAGCAACATCTCGCGCACGGCCGGCGACGTGTTCAAGATCATGAGCAGCCTGAACCCGTCGTCGAACGACGTCATGTTCGCCGCGCTCAACCAGGTCGCCGAGAACAGCGCGCCGGTCGCTGCGCTGTCGGAGTTCCTGAAGGCGATCAATCCGGCCAACTGGCCCGGCGCGGTGGCCGGCTGGTTCGGCAAGCAGATCACCTGGGTGGTGGGTGTCTCGGCCGACCGCCCGATCGGCCAGACCCTGGTCAACGACCAGTACATGTTCATGCCGAAGGTGCTGCTCCTGAACTTCAAGACGGCCGAGAAGTTGATCACGCAGCCGCAGCCGCCGGTGCCGAACCTGCCCGGGCTGCCGGCCTTCATCCGCCAGCCCGGCCCGAAACCGCCGGGCGTGATCGAAGTGCGCTTCCGCGACGACGACCGCCTGGCCGGCGATTACGCGCTGTGGCTGCAGATCGAACGCCTTCCGTAGGGGCCCATGGAGTCCTGACATGTCGAACGATGCGAACAATCCGCCCGTCGCGCGCACGCGCACGCCGCTGCGAGGGCTGCTGGCCTTGGCGACGGCGCTGTCCTTGACCGTCACCACGCAAGCGCAAACCCCGGCCCGCGTCGACGACTCGCCGTCGGCGCAGGCGCTGAAGCAACTGAAGCGCGCGCCCGGCGAGAAGACGATCGTCACGATCTACGAGTTTCGCAGCGCGGTGCCCGAAGTGCAGGTCGCCGGCGCGCAGGAAATGTTCATGACCGCGCTGGTGCGCTCCGGCGCGTTTGCCGTGGCCGAGCGCACGCGCCTGACCGAGGGCGTGATGCGCGAACGCCAGCTTGCGGCGCAGGGCGTCACCGCCGGCGGCGCAGGCGGCCAGGTTGCGGCCGCGCGTTACGTCTTCGAGGTCGTCGTGTCCGAGGCCAACGCCGGCGCTGCCGAGAGCGCGCAGGGCGTCAACGTCGGCGGTTTGCGCGTGCAATCCGGGCGCGCCGCCGACGCGATCGGCATGGACGTGCGCGTGGTCGATGCGCACACCGGGCTGGTGGTGGACGCCATCAACGTGGTCAAGGAGATCGAGGCCACGACCACGCAGGTCAGCGGCATCGGCAGCCTGCTGAACTCGGTCTCGGCGCTGCGCGGACGCAACGTGGTGCCCGTGCCGGTGGACGCCGAAAGCCGCAGCAGCCGCAAGGAGGGCGTGGCCCGCGCGCTGCGCGCCTGCATCGAGGTGGCCGTCGCGGAGCTGGCGCGGCGCCTGCACGCGGAGTAGGCGGAACCGCGCGTGCCGGCGCTCGCTCCCATGCGCGCACTCGCCGTCGCAGCCCTGCTGCCCGCGCTCGCGGCCATCGCGCCGCCCGCAGGCGCGCAGGCCGGGGCAGGCCCGATGCCGCCGGCCTACGGCGTGCCCGCACCCGGCGCGCTGCCGCCACGCACGCCGGCCGTCGATCCGCATGGCTGGGTCCAGGCGACGGTCGACGGCGCCGATGTGCTGTTCGTCGATGACGCGCCGCTGCCGCTCGCGCCGGCCGTGCCCGCGAGCGGTCCGCTGCAGCGCTTCGCATCGCGCCCGGGCGCCTGGTACGCAGCCGCGTTCCTGCCGATGTCGCCGCAGTGGCCGGTGCAGGTCTGGGTTTGGCAGCGCGCTCGAACGCATGAGGTGCGCGTGACCGCGCTCGACGCCGCGCCCTGGGGCACACCCAGTGTGGCCGTGCCGATCCCGGTGCGCAAAGCGCCGGTTCGCGGGCGCGCGGTGCTGCTGACGGCACCGCTGGCGCTGCCGGCAGCCAGTCGTGCCGACGGCGTCTTCCTGCTGATCGAGCAATGGAGCCTGGCCGGCGATTGGCCGGGGCCAGTGTGGCTGCAGGCGCGCTCGCGCATCGTGCTGGAGGTCGATGACACGCCGTGGTGGTCGCCGCGCCCGGACGAGGCGTCCGGTCCTCTCGCGCCGGCGATCCCGCCCAGTCCGCTGAACGCACCGCGCAACGCGAGCGCGGTGATCGAGCTTCCGATCCAGCAGCGCGCGGCGCCGCCGGCGTCCGAGGTCCCGCGATGACGCCGCGCTCACTCACCCGCTGCATCCGCAGGGCCTCGCCGCTGCTGATGTGCCTGCCGCCGCTGGTCGCGGCCGCGCAGGGCATCAGCATCCAGACGCCGCAGTTGCCGCCGCGGGGCCAGCCGGGCGCCACGCCGCCGGCGCAGGGTGCGCCAGCGCAGCAGCCGCCGGTCTATGGACAACAGCCCGCCGCCGGCACGCAGCCGGGCTACGGAACGGCCGCGACTCCGCAGGCAGACCCTGCGCAGCAGCCTGCATTCGGTCAGCCGCAAGGCAGCGCAGCGGGCGCCTATGGCACCCAGCCCGGCTATGGATCGTCGGCGACGGGGCAGGCTGCGCAGTCGCCCGGCTCGCCGTTGCAACAGCGCGCCGCTGGCGGCAGCGCTTACGGATCGGCGTATGGGCAGGCGTATCAGCCGCAGTCATCGGGCAGCGGCGCGACCCCGCAGGTCGCGATGGTGGCGCCGGTGCCGAGCGCACCCGGCGGCACCTGCCGCGTCAAGCCGTCGCCCGACCGCCAGACGATGAGCCTGCTTGGCCCCGACGGTCAGCCGCGGCGCCACGTGCCGCTCGGCGACTTCCGCGTGCAGCGGGTCGTTCACTCGCCCGACGGGCTGTGGGCGGTGGCGCTGACCAAATTGCGCGGCGAGCCGCAGTTCGCGGCATTGACGCTCGACCTCACGCGCTGCGAGACCGCGCACACGGTCGAGTTGCCGGCCGCCGGCGAGGACGTGCGCTTCGAGGCCGACGCCGCGGTGGTGCAGATGGCCGGCGGCGAGCGGCGCGTTCGGCTGGCGGACCCGCGCGACCGCTGATGGCACGCACACAGGGAGCCGACGTGCTTGTACGACTGACGCTGCGCTTGGCCCTGCTGGCCGCACTCGCGCTGCCGCTGCCTCGGCCCGCGCATGCGCAGACGGCACCCGCCGTCTACCAGTTCGCCGCGCCCGCCGGCTGGAACCGCGCGCAGGACGGTGACACCGAGGTGCTCACGCCCGCGGCCGAGCAGGCCGGGACCGCGCAGGTGCTGGTGCTCGCGCCGAAGCCCTTGACGGGAGATTTCGACCAGCAGTTCGCAACCGAGCGCGCCGCACTCGAACAGTTCTGGGGCCTGCGTGCGCCGGCGCCGGTGGCGCCGCAGCGCGGCCAGTCGGCGCGCGGTCCGTACGCCGCGTACTTCGCCAGCTACGACAGCGACGGCGGGCCGCGCTACATGAGTTTTCTGGCGCTGGCACAGGGCCAGCAGTTCGCGCTGATGGTCTTCGTCGCGGCCAGCGATGAGGCGTTCAACCGTCTCGCGCCGGCCGCGACCGAGATGTTCAAGACGCTGCAGGTCATCCGGCGATGAATATCACCGGCAAAGCCCGTCGCTGCCAAGCGCTGGCATCGGCCTTCGTTGCGCTGCTGGCGACCGCACTTCCGTTCGCCTACGGCGAACGCGCGGCCGCGCAGCCGAAAGTCGACCTGCGCACGACACCGCGTGCGACGACGGTGGAAACGGCCGCGCTCGTCTTTCGCGGCCCCGCGTGGCCCAACGGCAGCGTGACCACTGCGGCGCTGCGCTACAGCGGCGCCGTCTGGCCTGCGACCGCCGTGACCACGCCGCCGCTGGTCCACTCCGCACGCCCCCCCGCAGCGGCCGCGGTCAGCGCGCCCGCGCTCGCCTTCCGGGGACCCGCCTGGCCCGCTGCGCCCGTGACGACACCGCCGCTCGTGTTCAACGCTGCGCCCGGCATAGCGGCGTCGACGCTGCCGCGCCTTGCGCCCTCGCAGCCGAAGTCGCCGCCGGCCTTGCCGCCGCGCCTGCCTGTTCCACCCTTGGGGAAGCCCTGACATGAGACCGATCCGAACGAGCCTGCTCACCGTGCTGGTCGCAGCCACCGGCGTCGCTTTCGCGCAGACGCCGCCGCTGACAAGCATCACGCTCAACGTGCCCGTGCAGATGAGCAACTACGGCGGCAGCCGAGCCGCCGTCTGGTGCGAACTGCTGAACGCCGCGGGCAAGCCGCTGGCGCTGCCGATGACGGGCGGCCAGGCGCCGTTTGGCATCGGGGTGGGCTACGTCACCGTCAACGGTGGCGCGGCCAACACCACGCTTCCGATCGGCATCGCGCTGCCGCGCGAATCGACGCCGCTGGTCACGGGCTGGCGCTGCATCCTGACCACGACCGACACGCGGGCACCGGACCCGCGCAACGTCGGCGTCAACGCAATTCCGGCCGACCTGGTTCCGCTCGCGCAGGTGAGCGGCAGGCTCTGACATCGCATCGCAACGCAGAGGACACCATGCACGCATCGAATGAACCGAGCCTTCGCTGCCCCGGACCGGGCGCCGGCGGCGCCGCGACCGTGCGCATCGCACTGGCCGTGGCCGCGCTCGCGCTGGCGGCCCCCGCGAGCGCCCAGCTCGCGCCACCGCCGCCGCGGCCCGCTGCCGGCAAGGCCCTCGAGCCCCGCACGCTCAGCGCGCCCGCCACCATGAAAGCCGAGGCCGGCAAGATGAAGCAGTTCGCGCTCGGCGCCGGCGAGCGGATGAGCTGGGGGCTCGTAATCGGGCAGCCGGGGACGATCGACGTCACGGTTCGCGCGACCGGGGCGCCGATCGTCGTCACGCTGACGCGGCCCAACGGGACGAAGGTCGAGAACACGGGCAGCGGGGAGGTGCGGCTGCAGGTCCAGGTGACGCCGCAGGACAACGGCAGCGGCCAGGTCTGGCTGCTGGGCGTGCGGGCGGCCGGCGCCGCGCCCGGCGCCGCGCCGCAGGTCTCCGAGCAGCCGCTGCGCCGCGAGGTGCCGATCGTCGCGCAGGGCACGGTCGCAGTGAGCCATCCGCCGGGCGATGCCGCGCGCGCCCAGGCCGAAGTGCAGCAGCGCGCGCAGCGGATGACGCAGGCGGCCGGCGTTCAGCTTTCGGCCGTGGTCGAGCGCGAGACGCAGGCCGCCAAGGCGCAGGCCGACGCCGCGCTTGCCGCGCGCCAGCGCGCCGTGCTGGAACAGTTGCGGGCAACGCTCGCGAGCGGGCAGCCGCTGCAAAAGGCGAGCGGTACCTCGACGCGGGCCGCGCCGATAGCGGCCGCCGCGCCGGGCGGCACGGGTCCGACGCTCCTGCAGGGCCGTGCGTTGCCGCCGGCCGCGGGGCCGTCCGCCGGAGGCGTTGCGCCGGTCGGTTCACAGGGCGCGCCGGCCACGGCGGCGATCGCAGCGACCATCACGTCGCTCAGCGCGAGCCGCGGCGTGCCGGGCGATCCGGTGCTGATCCACGGATCGGGTTTCGGTTCGCAGGCGGGGACGGTCCGCATCGCCATTGCCCCCGGCCAGGCGCTCGCGGCGCCGGTGGTCGTCTGGAGCGACAACGCGATCCTGGCCAAGGTGCCGGACGCGAGCGGCATCCCCGCGCCCTACCGGGGGCAACTCAGCGTGGAGCGTGCCGGGTCCGCAGCGGCCTCGACCGCATTCGAGTTCGTGCCCGCGACCGAGACGCGGGTGCTCGCGCCACAGCTCGAGCAGTCGAGCATCGGCGGGCCGGGCGCCCTGGACGGCAACGTCTGCCATCCGTGGTGCCGCGCAGGCGTCGACCTCGGCAACCTGCTGTTTGGCCACAAGGGCGAGGACGTCTTCTTCAGGAGCGCAACGCTGAAGAATGGCTGGCGCGTGGCCCAGGTGGGGCTCGGGCACCTGAACGGATCGTCCTTTGCGATCGGCATCAGGACGGACAACAGCGCGGACGCCAACATGCTCGAGACGCGCGTCGGCACCAACTCGCCCTATCTGCGGGTCGGCTGGTGGCACGACGCCTTCAGCTCGGTCGCCTACTGGCCGCGCATCGTGATCGAGGGGCCGAAGGGTGTGCCGCACTTCTAGCCCATCGCGAGTCGGTCGGATCTTGCAGACGCATCGCCCGAGCGCAGTTCGGGCCCCGCGCATGCGTCGATCGCGGATCGGGCTCGCCGCTGTTACGGTCCGGCGATAGCGCGGGCGCGGTACGCGCAGTCAGCGGCGTTCGGCCGATTGCCGCGCGCGGGACAAATCGGCAGCATTGCCCGCGCGAGTCGCCGATGCTGCGCACCGAACCCGACCATCTCGTCGTCGCTTGCGCCGATCTCGCGCAGGGTGCGGCGTGGGCGGCCGATGCGCTCGGCGTCGAGCCGCAGCCCGGCGGGCAACACGCCACGATGGGCACGCACAACCGGCTGCTGAAGCTCGGCCCGCGCACTTATCTTGAGCTGATCGCGATCGATCCGCGAGCGGCGCCGCCCGCGCGGCCGCGCTGGTTTGCGCTCGACGATCCGGCCGTGCAGGCGCGCGCGGCGCACGCGCCGTTGCTGCTTACCTGGGTTGCCGCGACGACCGACATCGTCGAGGCGGTCACGCGGGTGCCGGCGCTCGGCGAACCGCGCGCGTTCACGCGCGGTGCGTACGCGTGGCGGCTGACGGTGACCGCGGATGGCGCGCTGCCGTTCGGCGGCGTGCTGCCGGCGGCAATCCAGTGGAGCGGTGCCCATCCGTGCGACGCGCTCGAAGAACGTGGCTGCGCGCTGCTCGAGTTGCGCCTGTCGCACCCGGCCGCAAGCGGCGTGCTGCCGCTGTTTCGCGAGCTGCGCGTGGCCGGCCCGGTGCAACTGAAATCCGGGCCGAAGTCCTTGTGCGCCGTGCTGCGCACGCCGCGCGGTGAGATCGAGCTGCGCGACGTTTGAACGCGGCGCGCCGGTGCCGCGAGCCGACGACGCTGCATTGGCGCTCGGTGACGGGTGACGGCAGCGACGAGCGCCGGTTCATCGGTGCGTGTCGTTCGACTCGTCACGTTCGATCATGCGCCGCGTCACGAGCCCGCTTCAGTGCGTGTCACCGGGCACGCGCGGTGTCGCTGCGGCCTTTGGCCGCGCGCAGTCGTCGGCGAAGCTTGATCGCAGTCAATGAGGGATCCTCATCGGCCCCGTAGGTTGCAGCCTGCAAGGGACGGCGCGTCGCAGCGCCTTGGCGAGCGAGGAGATCCCCGGTGTTCACCCAGTCGGTCAGAAGCATCATGGAGCAGCGCAAGCTGCTCACCGCGCCGCCGCAAACGACCGTGCTGCAGGCGGCGGTCATGATGGCGAAGAAACAGGTCGCGGCGGTGCTGGTCGTCGAGGACGAACGCCTCGTCGGCATCTTCACCGAGCGCGACGCGGTGTTCCGCGTCATCGCGCGCAGGCTCGATCCGGCCACGACGGTGCTGGCCGACGTGATGACGCGCGAGCCGAAGACGATTTCTCCGGACAGGACCTTCGGCGCAGCGATGCTGCTGATGCACGAGAATCACTTCCGGCACCTGCCGGTCGTCGAGGACGGCAAGCCGATCGGCATCGTCTCGGCGCGCAACGCGCTCGACCCGGATCTGGAGGAGTTCGTCGCCGAAGAGCGGCGCCGCAAGCACATCCAGGAAACGCGCTGAGCGCGGCAGGCGTTCAGCGCAGCCGCGGCAGCGCGAAGCGCGGCTCGACCTCGCCGACGACGATGCCGCGGTAGTTGCGCACCGTGCGCGCCGCGAACGGCGCCAGCGGCGTTGTCTCCGGCGCATCGAGCAGGCCGAGCTGCTGCAGCACCGCGCTCGTCGCGACGTGCAGCGCGCGCGAGTTGCCGTCGGCCACGCGGATCGCGATGCCGATGCCGAGGCTTTTCACGCCGATCGCCTGCACGCCGTCGGCGCCGATCTTGCTGACCCAGTCACCTTTGCCCGTCTGCATTAGCGCCAGGTCGCTGCGCGCGGTGCCGGAGACGAGATCCGGGTGGCGCGTCATCGCGAACGCGAGCGCGGCGAGCGCCGGCGTGGCGCCCACGGCAAGCTGGCAGAACGCATGCGCGAGACGCGCGAGCGGCAGCGCGTAGTTGGGCGCGCTGCAGCCGTCGACGCCCGTCGGCAGCGCCACGCCCGGCGCGAAACGCTGCACGGCCGCGCGCACGCGCCGCTGGCCGGGCGCCTCCGGGTCGAGGTAGTTCGCCAGCGGCGCACCGTGCAGCCGGCAGAATGCGAGAAAGCCGCTGTGCTTGCCGGAGCAGTTGTGATGCAACTGGTTCCAGCGCGCGCCCGGCGGCATCTGCGACGCGGTCGCGGTGAAGTAGGTCGGCGGATGGCAACCGCATTGCAGGTCGGACTCGCGTGCGCCGATGCGCTCGAGCATGCGCGCGGCGATGTCGACGTGCACCTGTTCGCCGCTGTGGCTCGCGCACATCAGCGCCAGCTCGTGCGACGTGAAGCCGAAGCGCTCCATGCCGCCGTCCTCGACGAACGGCAGCGCCTGCAGCGGCTTGAGCGCCGAGCGCGTGAAGTTCAGGCCTTCGGGGTCGCCGACGCCGGCGATGAGTTTGCCCGCGTGATCGACGACGGCGATCGAGCCGGGGTGGACCAGCTCCGGAAAGCCGCCGCGCGTGACGACGACGAGCGGGACGTGGCGGGGCGGCGGCAGGCGTGACATCGGCGCGTGGCGCTGCAAACGCGCATGCCTCATCGAATCCGCGGCCAGTGGTGTACGCGCGGTCGCTGGCGATCGACCCGCCTCGCCCGCTCCGATGCAAAGGTGGCGCGCACGGGCGATCGAGCGTCTGTCATGTCCATCGCCGACCGCCCACGCAATGGCGCCGGGCGCGCGCCGATCGCGCTTTCGGGTTGCCGCTCAAGCGGACTGCGCCGCCGCGGCGGCCGCCAGCCGCGCTGCGACTTCCTTGCGATATCGGTTCAGCTCCTGCACCGAGTTGAAGGTCCGCTCGAACAGCAGGCCCATGTTGTGCAGGATGCGCTCGACGACCCTGGATTCCCACGCGTCGTCGAACCGGATCTGCTCGTCGAGCCAGCGCTCGAGCCAGGCCGGATCCGGCAGCCGCGACTGCACCGTGTCGCGCGGGTAGTGGGCCTGCGCGACGTGCAGGTTGGTCGGATGCAGCGCCTTGGCGGTGCGTTTGGCCGAGGCCATCAGCACGGCGATCTTGGAAAACGCCGCGCGCGCGGTGTCGCCGAACTCGGCGAGATACTTCTTCATGTAGCGCAGATATGCGCCGCCGTGGCGCGCCTCGTCCTGCGACAAGGTGCGGTAGATGTGCTTGATCACCGGTTCGGTATGCCATTCGGCGGCTCTGCGGTACCAGTGATTCAGCCGGATCTCGCCGCAGAAGTGAAGCGTCAGCGTCTCCAGCGCGGGCGCCGGGTCGAACTCGAAGCGCACCTCGTGCAGTTCGCTCTCGGTCGGCGTCAGTTCGGGGCGGAACCGACGCAGGTACTCCATCAGCACCAGTGCGTGCTTCTGCTCTTCGAAGAACCAGACCGACATGAACGCGGAGAAGTCCGAGTCGTGCCGGTTGTCGCGCAGGAACATCTCGGTGGCCGGCAATGCCGACCACTCGGTGATCGCGTTCATCTTGATCGTGTGCGCCTGCTCGTCGCTGAGCCTGGAGGCGTCGAATTCGCTCCAGGGGATGTCCTTCTCGAGGTTCCAGCGAACGGCTTCGAGCGACTTGAACAGTTCCGGATAGAGCATCGTCATGGCGACCTGCCGTTTCAGTGGGCGACCCGGCGCTTGAGCAGGCGCGCGAGCGCGCCGACGACGGGAAGTTTCTCATACAGCTGTTCGGCGGCGTCCCAGTAATCGCGGTGGTAGGCGATGCGGCCGTCGGGTGCAAAGCGCAGGTGCGTGGCGCCGCGAATCGTCATTTCCTCGTTGCGCCCCCGTCGGCGGAAGATGAAATCCCAGGTCAGGAAAGCCTGCGCGCCAGCTGCGACGGCTTCGTGCACGACGAAGCGCGGCGCATCGACCTGCGCGAACATGCGCGCAAGGATCTGCCCGATCGCCGCCGCTCCGCGCACTTCGTTGAACGGATCCTTGAACCAGGCGTCGTCGGCGTAGACGTCGCCGATGCGCGCCACGCCCGCGGGCGTCAGCGTCTCGAAGTAGCGTTTGACTCGCACGATCGGTTCCATGGCTTACGTGCCGGTTGCGCGGCGGACGGCGGCGAACTGCAAACGATACGGCAGGATGCGCGCGAGCTTCAGCCAGCGCGTGAAGCGGCGCGGGTAGTGGATTTCGAACTCGCCGCGCGCGATACCCGCCAGCGTGCGCCGTGCGGCCTCTTGCGCGTCCATCAGCGCCGGCATCGCGAAGCCGTTGCGGCGGGTCAGCGGCGTGTCGACGAACCCCGGGTTGACGAGATACACGCCGATGCCCAGCGGATGCAGGTCGCCGTACAGCGATTCGGCCAGGTTGATCAGCGCCGCCTTGCTTGGCCCGTACACGAGCGCCTGCGGCAGACCGATGTAGCCGGCCACCGAGGACACGATCGCGATGCCGCCGCGCCCCTGCGCGAGCAACACGGGAAGCGTGGCGTCCAGACAGTTCAGCGCGCCGTGCAGATTGACCTCGAGCAGCTGGCGCGCGCGCGCGAGGTCCCAGGTGCGTGCGCGCATCGCGACATGGGTGCCCGCGACCATCAGCACGAGGTCGAAACCGCCCCACTGCGCCTGCACCGCGCGGGCGCCCGCAGCGACCTGCGCAGGGTCGGTCACGTCGAGCGGCACGACCAGCGCGTTGCTCGCGGCCGCGCGCGCCATCGCCTCGAGCGGCGCGCGCCGGCGCGCCGACAGTGCCACGCGCGCGCCGGCCGCGAGCAGTTGGTGCGCGAGCGCCGCCCCGATGCCGGTCGAGGCGCCGATCACCCAGACGCGTTGATCGGCCCAACTCGCGATTTTCGGATTCAGTGCCATCAGCGCCGCCGGAACGCGATCAGCACCTCGCCGACGCGGATACCGTACAAGGACATGGTCGCGCGGTTCAGCAGCACGCGCTCGTCGATCAGGTACATCCAATCGTCAAATTCGAGTTCATATCGCTTGCCCTCGCGAGTCTTCAGATCGAACGTGTAGCGCCAGTTCAGCGCATTGCCGGCGACCGTGCCGCGCGCTTCGCCGATCACGTCGGCCGCGGTGCCGATCCAGCGCCGCACGCTGCCGTCGGCGCCGGCCCGCCGCAACGTCCACACGCGTCGCTCGCGTTCGCCGTCGGACCAGGCGAAGTCCTCGTCGAGCGTGCCGACGTCGCTCGTCCAGCTCGCGCGGATTGTCACGACGAAGCGGCGTTGTACGCGTCCGGCGCGATCCGTCACCAGGCCGTGGCCTTCGAGCGTGCCGTCGAAATAGCGGCGCAGGTCGAGCGCCGGCGTCTCGCCGGCGTAGACGGACGGATCGAGCGCCGTGCAGCCGGCCAGCAGCAGCGACAGCAGCAGCGCGAGCAGGATCCTGTGCATCGTGTTCTCCAGGTTCAGAAGCGTCGCTGGCGCCAGGCCACGAGCAGCAGTGCGGCCGCGGCGAGCTTCAGGCCGCAGGGCAGCAGCGCGTAGCTCGCCGATAAGGCGGCGAGCGCAGCGTCGCCGCGATCGCCGGGCGTGTAACCCAGCCATTGCAGCAGCGGCAGCGCTGCGCCGGCGGCCAGCGCCAGGTTCAGCTTGTTGACGAAATTCCAGAGGCCGAAATAAGCGCCTTCGCGGCGACCGCCGTCGTTGCCGTCGTCGATGACACGCGCCAGCAGCGCCGGCGGCAGCGCCAGATCGGCGCCGAGCGCCAAGCCCGACAGCACGCAGATCGCCGCGAAAGGCAGCAGGTCGCCGGCGTCGAGCCAGTAAGCCCAGACGAAGGCGGTCACCGCCGCGAACATGCCGAGCAGCCACACCGCGTGCAGGCTCAGACGACGCGCAAGCGACGCCCACAGCGGCATGCTCGCGGCGCCGGCGATGAAGTACGAAGCGAGAAACAGACCTTCGTAGCCCGGCAGCTCGAGGCGGTCGGCGACGAAGAACAGCACCAGCGTGGCCGGAATCGCGGCGGCGATGCCGTTGAGCACGAACACCGCCAACAGCCAGCGGAAGCGCGACGCCGCGAGCGGCGCCGCCATCTCGCGCAGCAGGCCGCCTGGTGCAGTTGCCGGCGCGCTCGCTGCTGGGCGCGGCGCACGCGTCGCGAGCAGCGCCAGCGCGGCGAGCAGCGCCAGTGCGAACAGCACGGAAAGCGCGGTAACGCCGAACACGACCGGCACCACCGACGCAGCGATCACGCCGACCAGGCCCGCGCCTTCGCGCGCGGCGGTGATCCGTGCACGGCCCGCGTCGTCATGGGCGAGTCGCGCACCCCAGGCCTGATAGGCGATGCTGGCCAGCGAATAGCCGAGGTAGGCGGCGAGCAGCGTGGCGCCGAGCCAGATCGACGACAACGCCGGGCCGCCGCCGGGCGGATGGAACAGCAACGCGAAACCGAGCGCCAGCGGTGCGGCGGCGACCAAAATCGGCCGCAGGTAGGGGCCGCGACCGGCGCGCTCGCGCCCCTGCGCGTCGACCCAGGCGCCAAGCAGCGGATCGGCGAACGCGTCGAGCAGGCGGGTGCCGAGCAGCAGCGTGCCGATCGTGGCCAGCGCCAGTCCGGTCGCCTCGGCGTAGAACGCCGGCACGAACACGTACACCGGCAGCGCCATCATCGCCAAGGGCAGACCGAGCACGGCGTACGCGGCCAGGGCGCCGCGGTCGCCACCCGTTGCACCGAGCGGCGGCGCCGCGCTGATCGGCGCGCGGGCGCTCATCGTTGCACCTGCGGCGCGACCAGACGCAGCAGGGCGGCGCGCAACGCCGGCGCGCGCGTGCGGGGGTCTAGCCAGATCGCGAAGAATCCGCGCGCGAACTGTGCGTCCTCGATCGCGCCGATGAAGCGGCCGTCGAAGTAGAAGCGCGCACCGCGCCCGGGCAGGTGCACACCGGCGATGCGACGATCCTTGTCCACGTCCGGGAAGATGCGCGCCATCGCCGCATGCCAGCGCGCGCGGTCGGCGGCGCTGCCGAAGCCGAGTCGCTCGAGTTCGTCGCGACTGGCGTCGGCGATCGAGCGGCCCGTCAGGCGCCGCGCGTACGTGAGCTCGAGCACGAAGCTCTGCGTGGCGGGATCGCGCGCATCGAAGCCGGCGGGCACAAACAGACGGGCCTCATACACCGGAAAGCCGAACCACGTCAGCCGCCCCTCGCCTGCGAGGCGCGCGTCATCGAGGTGGGTGCGCACCGGCGCCGGCAGCACGGCAGGCGCATCGTTCGCCGCCGCGGCTGCCCAGCCGGCCAGCGTCAGCGCGCACGCGGCTGCCACGCGGGCGACCCTATGCCCGGCGCAGCGTGTACTGGATGACATCGGTGTTGCCTTCGGCGAAGGCCGCCTCGCAGTAGGCGAGATAGAAGTCCCAGATGCGGATGAAGCGCTCGTCGAAGCCGAGCGCACGCACGTCCTGCAGCCGCGCGGCAAAGCGCGCGCGCCAACTGGCGAGCGTGATCGCGTAGTCGCGCCCGAACGGTAGACGGTCAACGACCGCGAGCCCGGCCCGCGCCGCGGCCTGCTCGAAGGCGTGCCGCGACGGCAGCATGCCGCCCGGGAAGACGTACTGCTGGATGAAATCGGTGCCGCGCCGGTAGCGCTCGAAGAGTTCGTCGGCGATGACGATCGTCTGTACGCACGCGCGTGCCCCCGGTTTCAGGCAGCGCGCGAGCGTGGCGAAGTACGTGGGCCAGTACGCCTCGCCGACCGCCTCGAACATCTCGATCGACGCGACGCCGTCGTAGCGGCCGCGCACGTCGCGATAGTCCTGCAGGCGCAACTCGGCGCGCAGCCCCTGCCGCTGCAAGCGCGCGCGCGCGTAGTCGAGCTGCGCCGGCGACAGCGTCAGCCCGGTCACCGCGTGCCCGGCGCGCGCCGCCACCTCGGCGAACCCGCCCCAGCCGCAGCCGATCTCCAGGACCTGCGCGCCCGGCGTCAACTGCAGCTCGTTCAGTACGCGTGCGTACTTCGCGTGCTGCCCGGCGAGCAGGCGCGCGTCGTCGGCGGGTGCAATCGGGGCTGGCGCACGCGTCCCGAACAGCGCGCTCGAGTAGCTCATCGACGGGTCGAGCCACAGCGCATAGAAGTCGTTGCCCAGGTCGTAGTGCGCATGGATGTTCCTGCGCGCGTTGGACTTCGTGTTGCGATTGCGAAGATGGCGCAGCCGGTACGCCAGCCTTCCCCAGAACGATCCGTAGACGAACCGTTCGACCGCGCCACGGTTGCGTGCGAACAACGCCAGCAGCGGCACCAGGTCCGGCGTGGTCCAGTCGCCGGCGATGAAGCTCTCTGCAAATCCGATGTCGCCGCTGTTCAATACGGCGTCGAAGACGCGCCAGTTGGCGAGGCGGATCTGCGCACGCGGCCGCCCGCCGCCGAAGGCGGCGCACTGGCCATCCGGAAACTGCACGGCGAGCGTGCCGGACTCGATGCGCGCGAGCAGCCGCAGCGCATAACGGGCGCGCACCGGAAACCGCGAGGTGTCGAGTTCGAGCCGGCGGGCGCCCACGGCAAGTTCGTTCATGGCGGCGATGCGGATCGGTCAGCGGGTCAGGTCGCGCGTCGGCGGCACGGGTTTCCGGTAGAACGGAACGCGTTTGAACCAAAGTCGCAGCGCATGCCAGTGGATGCGCGCGATGACGCCGACGGTGAACGCGGGGTAACGGAAGAACGCGCGGGCCAGCTGCCGATCGGTGAGCGGCCGCAGTTCGCCAGCGATCGCGGTCCGCAGCAGCGGGCCCTGGTCGCCGTCGTGGTAGTCGATGCGGGCGACGAAGCGCGGCGGCGCGCCGGCCGTCAGCGCGAAGCGGAAGCGGTACTCGCCGGTGACCCGACAGAACGGCGAGACGTGAAACACCTTGCGCGTGCGCAGCTCTTCGCCCCACGCGATGGGGCGGCCATCGTCATGCGCCAGCAGATATGCGTGCCGCTCGCCGAAAGTGTTGTTCACCTCGCAGACGATCGCCCGCAGGCGCCCGTCGGCGCGCTCGCAGAACCAGAAACTCACCGGGTTGAACACGTAGCCGGCCACGCGCGGAAAGGTGTGCAGCCACACCTCGCCGTCGGCGCCGTCGATGCCCGCGCGCCGCAGCAGCGAATCGATCCACGCGAGCAGCGGCCGGCCGTCGCCGTGGTCCGCGTCGTTCAGCGCGAACAACCCGCGGCCGTTGCGCGCCAGCAGCCGGTACGGCCACGGCCTCGCCGCGAGGGCGCGCAGCGGCAGTCGCAGAAAGAAGGCGGCGTGGCCGAAAGCGTGCGCCGACGGACGGGTGCGCGCGTGGCGCACCGAGCCGAAGCCGATGCCGGCCGGCGGCGCTCCGCCATCGCTGCGGCCGCCGTCGTGCGGGCGGGTGGGGTTGTGTTGCATGGTCGTGAACTGTACAGTTCAATTAGTAAACTAACAAGATCATTTAGCTACCGATTGGTGTTAACCCGCACGCTGCTAGGTGCGGCGGCGCGCGTGCGCCTGGGCGGCGCGCGCGTTGACTGAACCGGTAAACTGTCTCGACCAATGAATGACCCGTCAGTCACCGCACCGCGACCATCCTGGAAAGATCAGCAGGCGAAGCTGAAGGAGGACGCGATCCTGCAGGCCGTGAACACCCTGCTCGCCGAGCGTGGCTACGACCTGATGACGGTGGACGCGGTCGCTGCCCTGGTCGGCATCGCCAAGGCGAGTCTGTACAAGACCTTCGAGTCCAAGGAGGCGCTGGCGGCCGCGGCCCTGACGCGCCTGCTCGAACGAACGCTCGAGGTCATCGCGCTGCAGCCGGCATCGGCGCGACCGCTCGACAAGTTGCGCGCGGTGGTGCGCTGGGCGCTGATGCAGCACCTGCAGGGACAAATGCCGTTGTTGCCGTCAACGCGCTCGACGTTGCGCGAAGCGCTGCTCAGGCACCGTCCTTACGTTGAGCGGCTGATGGAAGTCAGCGAAAGGCTGGGCGCGTGGATCGAAGCGGCGCAAGCAGACGGCTCAATCGATCCGAATCTGCCCGCGGAGGCGGTGCTTTACACGCTTTACGCGCGCGCGTGCGATCCGGTGGCCGACTACCTCAAGCTCGCGGGCAACTACAGCGACGAGCAGATCGTCGAGATCATGCTCGCGACCTGCTTCGGCGGTCTGCAGGCGCGGCCGCGTTGAACCGCGGCGGGGCGTCGTTCACGCCGCCCGCTGCTGACCGGCGCCGTGCGGGGCGGCCGCAGCGATCGCGGCAGCGGCGGCCAATCCTGATTTCAGCCCGTCCTCGTGAAAGCCGTAACCGGTCCAGGCGCCGGCGAACCACACGCGGCGGCGGCCCTGCACCACGCCCAGGCGCTGCTGCGCGGCGACGGCGCGGTCGTCGAAGACGGGATGAGCGTAATCAAACTCGGCGATGACCCGATCCGGCGCCGGATCGACGATGGGATTGAGGCTGACGAACAGCGGTGTCGCGAAGGGTAGCGGCTGTAGCCGGTTCAGCAGGTACGTCACCGAGAGGTGCGGCGCGTCGCCGCCGTCGCTCAGATAGTTCCAGGACGACCACACGCTGCGTGCGGCCGGCATCAGCCGCGCATCGGTATGCAGCACCGCGCGGTTTGCCTGATAGCGCACGTCGCCGAGCAGCGCGCGCTCGGCGCGGTCCGCGTCGGCGAGCAAGCGCAGCGACTGGTCGCTATGGCAGGCGAGCACGACCTGGTCGAAGCGCTCGCGCGCGGTGCGGCTGGCGACGAGCACCGAAGCGTCAGCGGCGTCGCGTTCGACCCGGTGCACCGGCTCGCCGAGCCGCACGTCGTCGAGCGTGGCGGCGACCGCCTGCACGTACCGGCGCGCGCCGCCGGCGACCGTGTACCACTGCGGACGGTTTGCGATCTGCAACAGCCCGTGGTTGTGGCAGAAGCGCACGAAGGTCGCGAACGGGTAGGCGAGCATCGCCGCCGTCGGGCACGACCAGATCGCGGCGGCCATCGGCAGCAAGTACCAGTGGCGGAACGGGCCGCCATAACGGTGGCGCTCCAGGAATTCGCCGAGCGTGAGCCCGGCGGCGTCCTCTCGGCCCTCGGCCACGCGCGTGGCCTGCCGGTTGAAGCGCACGATGTCGCGCAGCATGCCTAGGAAAGCAGGCGATAGCAGGTTGCGCCGCTGCGCGAAGACGGTGTCGAGGTTCGACCCCGCCCACTCTAGCCGGCGACCGCTGGCGCGCGCGACGCTGACCGCGAACGACATGTCGCTCGCGGCGGTCGGCACGTGCAACTCGTCAAACAGGCGGATCAGGTTCGGATAGGTGCGCCGGTTGAACACCAGAAAGCCGGTATCCACCGGGTGGGAGACGCCGTCGAGCTCGACGTCGACGGTATTGGCGTGGCCACCAAGCCGCTCGGCGGCCTCATAAAGGGTGATTCGCGCCCGCCCCCGCAGTGCGCTTTGCAGCGCGTAGGCGCAGCCGAGTCCGGCGATGCCGGCGCCGATGACCGCGATTCTCATGCGTCGCACCGACGCCGCGCTCGCGACCGGCGGACTCGCGCGCATGGGCGGGCACGGGCTGGCACGGGCTGCCGCGCGCTCGGGCCGCGCCGGCTGCGGCGCCAGAAAGCTCCCGCAGCAGGACCGGCGCAGGCTGCGCGGGGCTCAGCGATGCGCGACAAAGCCACGACGCGGTCAGACCTTGCGCTTGTCCCGCTCGATCAACGCGTAAGCCGAGTGGTTGTGGATCGACTCGAAGTTTTCCGCGGAGACCGAGTACGCGAGCACGCGCTCGTCGGCGTCGAGCGCGACCGCGACGTCGCGCACGATGTCCTCGACGAACTTCGGGTTGTCGTAGGCGCGCTCGGTCACGTATTTCTCGTCGGGCCGCTTCAGCAACGCCCACATTTCGGAGGAGCCGACCGCCTCGGCGATGCGGATCTGCTCCTCGATGCCGAGTTCGCCCGCGAGCTGCGCGCTGATGGTCACATGCGAGCGCTGGTTGTGCGCGCCGTAGTCGGCGACTTTCTTGCTGCAAGGGCACAGGCTGGTGACCGGCACGACGACGGTCTGGGTGAGCTTCAGCCCGTTCGCATCCTGCTCCGCGCGCAGCGCGACCTGATAGTCCATCAGGCTGGTCACGCCGGACACCGGCGCCGACTTCTTCATGAAGTAGGGAAAGCGGATCTCGATGTGCCCGCGCTCGGCTTCGAGCCGCTCCAGCATCGCGTCCATCAAACGCGCCAGCGACGCGGACGACAGCGGCGCGTGATGCTGCTGCAGCACCTCGATGAAGCGCGACATGTGCGTGCCCTTCTTGTCCGCCGGCAGCCCGACGTACATGTCGACCGTGGCGACGGTCGCCAGCGCGCCGTGCGGCGCGGCCACCGTCACCGGGTACGTCATCGAGCGCACGCCGACGCGCTGGATCGCCAGGTTGCGGCCGTCGGCGCTGGCCTGCACGTCGGGGAGAAACATTCTGTCCGGAGCGTTCATCACGATGACCGAATTGTCGCCCAAACACGCCCGCCGCCGGCGCGGCGCTCGGCTGGTGCCGCCGCGACCGGCCAGAGCAACCGTACGCGGCGCGGGCCCATTGCCTGCGGCGCTTGCCGGGGCGCGGTGGCGTTTGGCCGACCGGTGCGCGGCAAAGGGCGGCGAGTCTGCCCGATGGCAACGGTTTTCGCAAACCTCGGGTGGCCGCTGCGCGTGTCTGTCCGGCCGCCGCGCGGGCCGGCGGGCACCGAAATGCCGGACAATGCCGCCATCGCTTTCGACCCGGGTGCCACGATGAAACTGCTCGATCGCATCGCGATTGTCACCGGCGCCGCGCAGGGCATCGGCGCGGCCTGCGCGAAAGCCTTCGCCGCCGAGGGTGCCAGGCTCGTCGCCTCCGACGTCAACGAAGTCGGCGGCGCCGCACTCGTCAAGGACATCGCCGCGGCCGGCGGAATGGCACTGTTCTGCCGCGCCGATGTCGGCGAACGCGCCGACGCCGAACGGCTCGTGAAGTTCGCCGTCGATCACTACGGGCGGCTCGACGTGCTCGTGAACAACGCCGGCATCGTGCACGCGGCCGACTTCCTCGATCTCGCCGAGGAAGACTTCGATCGCGTGCTGCGCGTCAACCTGAAGGGCGCTTTCCTGTGCGGGCAGGCGGCCGCGCGGCAGATGGCGCAGCAGTCGCCGCGCGCGGGCGCACCGGCCGGCAGCGAACGCGGCGTCGTGATCAACATGTCGAGCGCCAACGCCGTCGTCGCGATTGCCAACCAGGTCCCGTACACCGTCAGCAAGGGCGGCGTGAACCAGTTGACCAAGGTGATGGCGATCGGGCTCGCACCGAAAGGCATCCGCGTGATGGGCATCGGCCCCGGATCGATCGCGACCGAACTGCTGAAAACGGCGGTGCTGACCAACGAGGCTGCGCGCACGCGCATCCTGTCGCGCACGCCGCTCGGGCGGCTCGGCGAACCGCAGGAGGTCGCGCGCATCGCCGTGTTCCTCGCCAGCGACGACGCGTCGTATCTCACCGGTTCGACGGTCTATCCCGACGGCGGCCGGCTCGCGCTCAACTACACGATGTCCTGAAGTCCGACCGCCGCCGTCGAGCTCGCACGGGCGCTTCTCTTAGCCAGAATCCGACAGTCCACCGATGCAGTTTCGCGCAAGTGCGTTGTTCGG
>JBBIJJ010000042.1:0-21409 GCA_037446035.1 Burkholderiales bacterium | reverse complement strand
CTCCGTCAATCCATCGCGGAGGATGGGCGAGCATGCGAGAAACAGCCTTCCGCGGCGGCGTCTTCCGCGAAGCGGTAACGCACGGTATCCACGTGCACCGCAAACGCGTGATCGAGTCGCTGTTCGCGAGCGCTGCGCGATAATCCCCGCATGAAGTTGCGGTTTACCAAGATGCAGGGCGCGGGCAACGACTTCCTGATGCTCAACGGCATCGCGCAGCGCATCGAGTTGTCACCCACGCGGGTGCGCGCGCTGGCCGATCGCCGCTTTGGCATCGGTGCCGACCAGATCCTGCTCGTCGAGCCGCCGCCGCAACCGGGCGTGGACTTCGGCTACCGGATCTTTAATGCCGACGGCGGCGAAGTCGAACAGTGCGGCAACGGTGCGCGCTGTTTCGTCAAGTTCGTGCACGACCAGGGCCTGACGACCAGGCGCGCGATCCGCGTGGCGACGAAAAGCGGCGTCATCGAGCCGCGCCTGGAGGACGACGGCGAGGTGACCGTCGACATGGGCCCGCCCACGTTCGATCCGCCGCGCGTGCCGTTCGATGCCAACGGACTGGTTGCGCGCGCCGAGTATCGCGCGCAGCTGTGGCCGCTGACGGTGCACGGGCGCGAGCTGTGGTTTTCCGTGCTGTCGATGGGCAATCCACATGCCGTGCAGGTGATCGACGACGTCGATGCCGCGCCGGTGGCGCGCGACGGCCCGGCGATCGAGCACCACGTGCGTTTTCCGAACCGCGTCAACGCCGGCTACATGCAGGTCGTCGATCGGCACACGATCCGCTTGCGCGTCTGGGAACGCGGCGTCGGCGAGACGCTCGCGTGCGGTACCGGCGCATGCGCGGCTGCGGTGGCTGGCATCCAGCGTGGGTTGCTCGACTCGCCGGTGGCGGTGCACGTGCGCGGCGGCCGGCTGCGCGTTGCCTGGGGCGGCGCGCATGACGGCGCTTTGCACTCGGTGTGGCTCACGGGTCCGGCGGTGAAGGTTTTCGACGGGGAGATCGAGATTTGAAGGGCGACGACGTGGCGCGGTATCTCGCCGAGCATCCGGATTTCTTCGAGCAGCATCCGGAGCTGCTCGGCGTCATCAACATCCCGCATCCGCAGAACGGCCAGGCGATCTCGCTGCTCGAGCGTCAATCGCTGCTGCTGCGCGAGCGCATCCGCGCGCTGCAGACGCGTATCGCCGAGATGTTGCGGCATGGCGAGGAAAACGACGTCATCGCCGACAAGCTCGTGCAATGGGCGCGCGCCCTGCTGCTGCAGACCGATGCCGCGCAGCTGCCGTCGACGGCGGTCGAGGAGTTGCGGCGCCTGTTTGCGGTGCCGTTCGGCGCGATCCGCGTGTGGGACGTGCAACCCGCGTTCGCCGGACTTGCTTGCGCGGAAGCGGTGAGCGACGACGTCAAGCGGCTGGCGTCGAGCATGCAGGCGCCGTTTTGCGGCGCCAACGTCGGCTTCGAAGCGGCGCGCTGGATGTCCGCCGACGATAGCGCCGTGGCCAGCCTTGCGATGCTGCCGCTGCGTGTCGGGGCCAGTCCCGACGCATTCGGGCTGCTCGTGCTCGGCTCGCCCGACAAGGATCGGTTCCAGATCACGATGGGAACGACCTTTCTCGCGCGCATCGCGGAGCTGGCCAGTGCCGCGCTCGCGCGGCTGCGCGGCGGATGACCGAAGGCGCGGCACCGGCACTGCCGCCGCTGGCGGCGCGCTACCTGCACGAGATTGCGACGCAGCGCCGGCTTGCGGCGCTGACCGTGGGAGCGTATCGGCGCGATCTGGCCGTGCTCGCCGCGCTCGCCGGCGCGACGCCGCTCGAGCGCCTGGCGGTGGCCGACCTGCGCCGCTTCGTCGCACGGCTGCACGGCGCGGGGCGCGGCGCCGCATCGCTGGCGCGCACCTTGTCGGCGTGGCGCAGCTTCTATCGCTGGCTGGGCGAGCAGGGACTGATTGGCGCCAATCCAGCCGTCGGCATCCGCGCGCCGAAGCGCGCGCGGCGCCTGCCGAAGGCGCTCGCGCCGGATCAGGCGGTGCAGCTCGCCGCGCACGAAACCGACGGCTCTGCGCTGGCGCTGCGCGACCGCGCGCTCGTCGAGCTGCTGTACTCGAGCGGACTGCGGCTCGCGGAGCTCGTGAGTCTCGACTGGCGCCACTTTCCCGCCGTGGCCGGCCGGCCGGCGTCGGCGAGCTGGATCGACCTTGACTCGAACGAAGTCACCGTCACCGGCAAGGGCGGCCGGATGCGCACGGTACCGGTCGGCGCCGCCGCCGCGCAGGCGTTGCGCGGCTGGCTTGCGGCGCGCGCGACGCTGCCGAGCGTCGACGAGCGCGCGCTGTTCGTCTCCGCGCGCGGCGCGCGCATCGCGCCACGCAGCGTGCAGGCGCGGCTGGCGCGGCTGGCGCGCCGGCTCGGTCTCGGCGTGCACGTGCATCCGCATGTGCTGCGGCACTCGATGGCCTCGCACGTGCTGCAGTCCAGCGGTGACCTGCGCGCCGTGCAGGAGCTGCTCGGCCACGCCAACATCGCGACCACGCAGATCTACACGAAACTCGACTGGCAGCACCTGGCCAGGACCTACGACGCCGCACATCCGCGCGCGAAAGCCAAGAGCGGCAAGCCGTGAACGTCGACGGCGAGCTGATCCTGAAGCCCGGCAAGGAGCGCTCGCTTGCGCGCCGGCACCCCTGGGTCTACGCGACGGCGGTCGCGCGCGTGGCCGGCAAGCCCGCGGCGGGCGCGACCATCGCCGTGCGCGCCGCCGACGGCACCTGGCTGGCGTGGGCCGCGTACTCGCCGGCGGCGTCGATCCGCGCGCGCTGCTGGAGCTTCGCCGAAGCCGATGCGATCGACGCGGAGTGGTTCGCCGCACGCGTGCGCGCCGCCGTGGCGCGACGCACGGCGCTGGCCGACGCCACCGACGCGGTACGGCTGGTCTTCGGCGAAGCGGATTGCTTGCCCGGCTTCGTCGCCGACCGCTACGCCGATCAGCTCGTCGTGCAATTGCAGGCCGCCGGCGTCGAAGCGCAGCGCGACGTGCTGCTCGACGCGCTGGTCGCGGCCACGGGCATTGCGAACGTGTACGACCGCTCCGACGGCGCGACGCGGCAGCGGGAGGGCCTGCCGCCGTCGACGGGCGTAGTGCGCGGCGGGCAACCGCCGGAACTGGTCGAGGTGCGCGAACACGGCATCGGCTATTTCGTCGACGTGCGGCGCGGCCACAAGACCGGCTTTTACATCGACCAGCGCGACAACCGGCGACTCGCCGGCGAGCTGGCTGCCCGTTTCGTGCGCGCGCAGGGGCGGGCGCCGGCGATGCTGAACTGCTTCTGCTACACGGGCGGCTTCTCGATCACGGCGGCGCGCGGCGGCGCGCGCCCGGTGCTGTCGATCGACTCGTCAGCCGACGCGTTGGCGCTGGCACGGCAGAACTGGGCGCTCAACGGCCTGGATGATGCGGCCGGGCAATGGCACGCCGCCGATGTGTTCGATGCGCTGCGCGCGCTGCGCGACGAGGGGCGCTGCTTCGATCTGATCGTGCTCGATCCGCCCAAGTTCGCGGCGAGCCACCATCACGTCGAACGCGCCGCGCGCGCGTACAAGGACATCAATCTGTCGGCGCTGCGGCTGCTCGTGCCCGGCGGCTATCTGCTGACGTTCTCGTGCTCGGGTGCGATCGACGTGGATCTGTTCCAGAAGATCGTCGCCGGCGCGGTCATCGACGCGCGCGTCGACTGTCAGATGCTCGCACGGCTGGCCGCCGGCACCGACCATCCGCTGCTGATGACGCACCCCGAGGGCGAGTATCTGAAGGGGTTGCTGCTGACGCGCATCTGTTGAACATTGCTCGTCCTCGTGACACGCGCCAACCGCCTGCCGCCCGTATCCGTCACGCATCGCGGTTCCGAGGCATCCGCACCAGCCAACCACGCCTCATCACTCCGAGCCAACCACGCCCGGTCGTTCCGAGCCGAAGGCGAGGAATCGCTCCCGCTTGCAACGCCGAGGCCCCTCGCGCTGCCGGGGATGACGGAACCGGCGCCATTCCGAGGCGAAGGCGAGGAGCCTCTCCCGCTTGCAACGCCGAGATTCCTCGCGCTGCTCGGGATGACGGAACCGGCGCCCGCGCCGGCAAGACGCGTTCAAGCGGGCGCTGTCACGGGACTGGGTAGTCCGTCAGGCATCCGGCGGGCCGCTGGATCGCCCGCCGGATTTGACTACACTACGCGCCCTTTTCGGGACCGCGGCAGCTGCGGCCCCGGGCCCAGCCGGAAGGGCGCATGAACGAACCGCAGGGTCCCGAGTCCGTGCGCACCGCCTTGGGCGCCGCCGTCACGCGCTGCGAATGCCTTCGCCGAAACCCGCAGGAGTCCTCATGCGAGCAACCGAGCCACACGTACCGGTGACCGTCTTGACGGGTTTTCTGGGCGCCGGCAAGACGACGCTGCTGAACCGCATCCTGAAGGAGCAGCACGGCCACAAGATCGCGGTGATCGAGAACGAGTTCGGCCCCGAGGGCGTCGACAACGAGCTGCTGATCGCCGACACCGACGAGCAGATCGTCGAGATGAACAACGGCTGCATCTGCTGCACCGTGCGCGGTGACCTGGTGCGCATCCTCGCCGAGCTGAAGGACAAGCGCGAGCGCGGGCAGCTCGACTTCGATCGCGTGATCATCGAGACCACCGGCATGGCCAACCCGGGCCCCGTCACGCAGACCTTCTTCATGGAGGACAGCATCTCCTCCTATTACCTGCTCGACGGCGTCGTCACCGTGGTCGACGCCAAGCACGGGCACTACACGCTCGACCAGCAGCCCGAGGCGCAGAGCCAGGTCGGCTTCGCCGACCGCATCCTGCTGTCGAAGACCGATCTGGTCGACGCCGCCGAGTTGGCGTCGCTGCGCGAGCGGATCGTGCGGATGAATCCGCGGGCGCCGATCAGGCCGGTGCACATGGGGCAGGTGCCGATCGGCGAAGTGCTGGACATCCGCGGCTTCAACCTGAACGCGATCCTCGAGATCGACCCGGACTTTCTCGCCGCCGAACATCCGGACGCCACCAGCGCGCGCGCTTCGGCCGCGCACGACGGGCACCACGATCACGCGCACTGCGATCACGAGCACGGTCACTGCGAACACGACGAACACCACGAACCGCATCACCATCACGACGACGCGATCAAGGCGTTCGTGTTCCAGTCGAGCCGGCCATTCGATCCGGGCAGGCTCGAAGACTACATGGGCGCGCTGACGCAGGTTTACGGGCAGGACATGCTTCGGTATAAAGGCGTGCTTTTCGTGGACGGCAGCCCGCGCAGGATGATCTTCCAGGGCGTTCACATGCTGATGGGGGCCGACGTCGGCCGGCCGTGGGGCAAGGACGAGAAGCCGGCCAGCAAGATCGTTTTCATTGGCCGCAATCTTCCGAAAGACGCGATCCTCAAGGGGCTCGAAGCCTGTCTGGCGCGCTAGCGCCGGCGTCGCGCCAGCGGTCTACACAAGCAGCAGTCGGGGTAGGAAACATGGCAGGTAAAGCAAAGGCGCCGGCAAAGAAAGCCGTCAAGGCGCCGGTCAGGAAAACGGCGAAGCCCGCCGCCAGACACGCCAAGGCGCCGGCAAAGAAGCCGGCCGAACAAGCGCCGCCGCGCAAGCCGGCGGTGGCGCCGGCGAAGGCTGGAGCGAGGGCCGGCGCGAAGGCCGGAGCGAGGGTTGGAGCGAAGCCCGCGGCCAAGGCCGCGCCCGTCAAGCTGCCGGCCGTGGCCAACGTTGCGCGCACGGCCGTCACGCCGGCAGTCGTGGCGTCGCCGGCGGTCGCTGCCGCCCCGATCGCGCCGCGCCCGGTTGCGCCGAGGCCGGCGCCGGCGGTCGATGCGAAAGACGTGGCCGCCGCGCACGAGTACCTGCTGAGTCGTTCGGCGACTCGCAGCGAAGCGCCGATCTACGTTAACGGCAAGCGGCTGCCAACCGAGGAAGAACTGCTGAAGATGCCGGAGTCGGAGTACATGAACGAGAGCCAGTTGGCTTTCTTCAAGTACAAGCTGCAGCAGATGGAAAAGGAGCTGTTGGCCAACGCCGGCGAGACGACCGAACATCTGCGCGAGACCGTGATCGTTCCCGACCCGGCCGATCGCGCGACGATCGAAGAGGAGCACGCGCTCGAGCTGCGTACCCGCGACCGCGAGCGCAAGCTGCTGAAAAAGGTGCAGCAGGCGCTCGCCCGCATCGAAAGCGGCGAGTACGGCTACTGCGAGGAAACCGGCGACCCGATCGGCATTCCGCGGCTGCTCGCGCGTCCGACCGCCACGCTGTCGCTCGAAGCGCAGCAACGGCGCGAGCTCAAGCAGAAGCTCTACGGCGACTGAGTCGGCGCCGGGCGCGCCGGTGCCGCGCTCGGACCGGGGCGAACAGCGCGGCGCCATGCTCGCCGTCAAGTCGCTGGTGCATCACTACGGCACGCGCGTCGCGCTGCGCGTCGATGACTTCACGCTCGAGCGCGGCGAGCATTGCGCGCTGATCGGCCCGTCCGGCAGCGGCAAGACCACGCTGCTGCACGTGCTCGCCGGCATCCTGCCGCCCGCGGCCGGTGAAGTGCGGCTCGACGGCGAAGACCTGTACCGCCCGGCGCGCGCCGATCGCTGGCGCGGTGCGCGCATCGGCGTCGTTCCGCAGAAACTGCACTTGCTCGGCGGTCTGTCGGCGCTCGACAACGTGCGCATCGCCCAGTACTTCGCCGGTGGCGTCGACGACGCAGCGGCGCGCGAGCTGCTCGCCGCACTGGGGCTCGGCGAACGCACCGGCGCGCGGCCGGCGGAGCTTTCGCTCGGCGAGCAGCAGCGCGTGGCGATCGCGCGCGCGGCGGTCAATCGGCCGCGGCTGCTGCTCGCCGACGAGCCGACCTCCAGCCTCGACGATGCCAGCGCAGCGGCAGCGGTCGAGCTTCTGCTCGCCGCTGCCGAGCGCGTCGGCAGCCTGCTGGTCGTTGCCACGCACGACGCGCGCATCCGCAACCGTTTTCGCCGCGTCGTCGCCCTCGCGCCGCCGGCGCCGGCTGAGGGGCACGCGCGATGAACCTGCTCGCCATCGTGTGGGCGCAGGCGATGCGCCGCCCGCTGCAGACCGTGCTGTCGCTGGTGCTGCTCGCGCTCGGCGTGGCCACGCTGGTGTGCGTGCTGCTCGTACAGTCACAACTGACGCGCCAGGTCACGCGCGACGCGCAGGGCATCGACCTGGTGGTCGGCGCCAAGGGCTCGCCGCTGCAGCTCGTGCTGGCGGCCGTCTATCACGTCGACGTGCCGACGGGCAACGTGCCGCTCGCCGCGGTCGAGCTTCTGCGAGCGAACCGTTACGTCGCGCAGGTCATCCCGCTGGCGCTCGGCGACAGCCACGAAGGGTTTCGCATCGTCGGCACCGAGCCGGCGCTGATCGAGCACTACGGCGGCCGGCTCGCCGCCGGTGCGCTCTGGGGCGATCGCCTGCAGGCCGTGCTCGGCGCCGGCGTCGCCCGTGAAACGGGGCTGGCGGTCGGCGCGCGCTTCTTCGGCACGCACGGACTGGCCGCGGGCGGCGCCGTGCACGAGGAGGCGGAGTATCGAGTCGTTGGCGTGCTGGCGCCGACGGGCACCGTGCTCGACCGGCTGATCCTGACCGATCTGGCGAGCGTGTGGTTCGTGCACGAGGGCGAAGCGGCCGATCCGCAGGAACGCACGGTGCTCGAGGCCGAGCGCGAGGTGACCGCGCTGCTGGTGCGCTACGCCACGCCGCTGGCGGCGGCGCTGCTGCCGCGACAGGTCAACGCCGAACCTGCCCTGATGGCCGCGGTGCCGGCCAACGAACTCGCGCGCCTGTTCGCCGTCGTCGGTGTGGGTGTCGATGCGCTGCGGACTTTCGGCGGCATACTGATCGGCGCGGCGCTGCTCGCCTTGTTCGTCGGGCTGATGAACGCGCTCGAGGAGCGCCGCTACGATCTGGCGATCATGCGGCTGCTGGGCGCAAGCCGCGCGCGCGTGGCCGCGCTGCTGCTCGTCGAGGCGTGGCTGCTCGCGGCAGTGGCGCTGGCCTCCGGTCTTGCGCTCGGTCTGCTCGCGGTGCAGGTCGCCGGCGCATGGCTCGCGCAGGCGCGCTCGTTCGCGCTGACGCCGCTGGCGTGGACGCCCGAGCTGGCGCTCGTGATTGCCGCCGCCGTCGCTGCCGCCACGCTCGCGGCGCTGGTGCCGGCGTGGCGGGCGAGCAAAATGGACGTGCACGCCACGCTGGCGCAGGGGTGAGGTGAACCGAAGCAGGGGGTGAAGATGATGCGCATGCTGTCGACTGCACTGACCGCCGTGCTTGCGGGCGGCGCCCTGCTGGCCGTGCCCGCGGGTGCGCAGACGGCGCCGGGCAAACCCCCCGCGGCCAAGTCCGCGGACGACGCGCACCGCAAGGACGACATCGCCAAGCATCGGCAGATGGCGCGCGCGCACGAAGAGGCGGCCCGCTGCCTGGAGTCCGGGGAGAAGGAGAGCGTCTGTCAGGAGCGGCTGCGCCAAGCGTGCAAGGGGATCGCGGTGGGCCGCTACTGTGGCATGCGTCACGCGCACTAGGGCGGCCGCAGGATCTCGCCCCTCGGGTTGCGAGCAGATGCGGTCGAATGCGCGACGACGCGCGCACGGCGCCGCCGGGGTCAACGTCCGCGTGTCGAAACCTCCACCGCCCGCGACCGCAGCCGCCGGGTTGCCGTCGGCGTGCGCCGTGTCGCGCGGCTGCGGCGTCGGATCGCCGGTGGCGACAGCCGCCGGACTCGGCCGGCGTCCGCCCGGGCACCCCCGGATTGCGGCGATCGTGCGAGACTCGGACCGCCCGATAGAATCGCGCCCGATGAGGCTCCTCGTCCGTCTGCTTGTGGCGCTGGCCTGCGCTGGCGCCACGGCGCTCGCGCCGGCACAGGTGCCCAACACCGTGGGCCGTAACAGCCTGGATCTGCCGATCGATCCGGCTCTGCTCAACGACCTGCCCGAGCTGAAAGGCGTGGTGTCGTGGCGCGTCCTCGGGCAGGTCAAATCGACGCAGGTGGGCAAGCGGGTCGTTCCGCAGTTCGCGCCGGCGATCCGCGCGCTCGACAAGCAGGCGGTGAAACTGCAGGGCTTCATGCTGCCGATCGTCACCGGCGAGACGCACGATCACTTCCTGCTGACGATGCGGCCGCCGCACTGTCCGTTCTGCCTGTCGCTCGGACCCGAGTACATCGTCGAAGTGCGGGCGGCTCGACCGATCAAGCACACCTTCGAGCCGATCGTGCTCGCCGGCCGTTTCGCCGTGCTCGACGACGATCCCTTCGGCCTGTACTACCGACTGACGGCGGCGCAGCTTGCCCGCGTACCGCGTCAGTGAGGGCGGCCTCGCATCACCCTTAGGCGGTAGGCCGTGCGGCGCACCTCGCCGCGGCGGCGTCGGATTCGCTCGGTAAAGTTGATATAGTCCCCGCAGGACACAGCGGCGGCTCGCGGCGCGCCGGTCGGTCGGGCGAAGCGCCGAAACGGGCCATCGAGCGACCGTTCAGCCGGTGATTGCGGCGGGTGCCGTGGTTTAGTCTGATCGAGTCGACCTGCACGCGCAGCGCAACACGCGCGTCGGCGCGACCGCGGTGCGCGGCGCCATACCGAGAGAACACGTGGTTTTTTCGTTCTTCAAGAAGAATCCGAAGGACGCCAAGGACCGCTCCCGCAAGAGCGGAAGCGGCGCGCGGGCCGGCACGCCCGCGGGCGGGCGCGTGCCGCCCGCACCGGTCGGCCGGCCGTTGGCCGAGCCGGTCAACCGCTCGCTGAATCGCGCCTCGCTGCCTTCGCAGCGCTTCGCAACGACCGAAAACGCGATTCCAGACAAGGAACTGGCGCGTTCGCTCGCGATGGAGACCGCGGCGAAGATCGACGCGATCGAGTCCGAGATGGCGCGCGACTTCCTGCGCCCGTCGCAGCAGAACGTCGGTGGCAATACCGGCGGCGGCGCGGCCGTGGCGACCCAGCGCCTGTCGGCAACGCTGCCGGCGCCGGCGGCCATCGCCCCTCGCGACGACGAGTTCGATGCCCACGGCGACGCGCTCGCGGGCAGCATCGACGCGATCGAGATCCACACCTCGGGTGCGGGTTCGGTGATCGACGAGACCGCGATCCTGTTCGCCAACGGTCAGATCGAAGAAGCGGAAGCCAACCTGCGTGCCGCGATCGAAGCGGACGACCTCGGCCACGCGCGGCAGATGGCCTGGCTGATGCTGTTCGAGCTGATCAACCAGCGCGGCGATCGCGCCGCGTTCGAGCGCCTGACGACGGACTACGCGCTGCGCTTCCAGAATTCGCCGCCGGCGTGGGTCGACTATGTCGCGGCGGCCGCGCCGCGACCCGGGGTCGGCGCGGCGGCGCCGCCCGCAGGGGCGGCGGTGGTCCGGTTGCCGGACGTCGTTGACGCCAACGTCGTCAGACCCCTCGAGCAGCTCAAGCAGCTTGCCGCGTCATACCCGACGCTGACGCTGGACGTCTCGGGCGTGCGTAGCATCGATCTGGTCGGCGCCGAACTTCTGCTGCGCGTGGTCAACGCGTTCAAGCGCGCCAGCCACGAACTGATCGTGCAGGGCGCGGAGCAGTTGATCAATCCGTTGCGTGCGGCGATCGAACCGGGGCGGCGCGATGTGTCGGACGCCGGCTGGATGCTGCTGCTGGAAATCTTCCGCCTGCTCGGTCGGCAGGACGACTTCGACGAGACCGGCATCCAGTACTGCATCACCTTCGAGGTGTCGCCGCCGTCGTGGGAGCCGGCGCCGCCGAACATGAAGACGCGCGCGGCGGTTGCGGCCCCGGTCGCGGCGACCGTGGCCACCAGCGACGATCCGCTCGCCTGGCGCGGCGTGATCGACGCCGAGGGCGAGCCGTTCTTCGGTCGACTGGTCGCGCAGGCGCGCGTGCAGAAGGAGCTCACCGTCGACTGCGGACAGTTGCGGCGCATGGCGTTTTCCGCCGCCTCCGCGCTGCTGACGCTGGTGATGAAGCTGCAGCAGGCCGGCGCGAGCGTCGAGTTCCGCAACGTCAATGTGATGGTCGGCGCGCTGTTGCAGCTGCTCGGCGTGACTGCGATCGCGGCCGTCCATTTGCGGCGCGCCTAGCGCGCCGCGTTCGAGGCGCGCCGCGCGCGTCGCTACCTGATGGAACCCTTCCACGGCACCACGATCGTCTCCGCGCGCCGTGGCGCGCGGGTGGCGATGGGCGGCGATGGCCAGGTCACGCTGGGCAATGTCATCGTCAAGCAGAGCGCGCGCAAGGTGCGGCGGCTGTATCACGACCGCATCCTCGCCGGTTTTGCCGGGGCCACCGCCGACGCCTTCACGCTGTTCGAGCGCTTCGAGGCGAAGCTGGAGAAGCACCAGGGGCACTTGCTGCGCTCGGCGGTCGAACTGGCAAAGGACTGGCGCACGGACCGCATCCTGCGCCGGCTCGAGGCGATGCTCGCGGTGGCCGACCGCGAGACCTCGCTGATCATCACTGGCGCGGGCGACGTGCTCGAACCCGAGTTCGGACTGATCGCGATCGGCTCGGGCGGACCGTACGCGCAGGCCGCGGCGCGCGCGCTGCTCGACAACACCGAACTGGCGCCGGCCGACATCGTCAAGAAGGCGCTCGCGATCGCCGGCGACCTGTGCATCTACACGAACCAGTCGCACACGATCGAGTCGATCGACTGAACCCGCCGGCGCGGGTGCCGGCGCGAACGCGCGGCGGTCGCGCCCACCGAAGCCGCACGCTGCCATGATGACGCCGAAGGAAATCGTCTCTGAGCTCGACAAGCACATCGTCGGGCAGGACCGTGCCAAACGCGCGGTCGCGATCGCGCTGCGCAACCGCTGGCGCCGGCAGAACGTCGCCGAGCCGCTGCGCAGCGAGATCACGCCGAAGAACATCCTGATGATCGGGCCGACCGGGGTGGGCAAGACCGAGATCGCGCGGCGGCTGGCGCGGCTGGCGGATGCGCCGTTCATCAAGGTCGAGGCGACCAAGTTCACCGAGGTCGGCTACGTCGGGCGCGACGTCGATTCGATCGTGCGCGACTTGGTCGACATCGCGATCAAGCAGACGCGCGAGGCGGAGATGAAGAAGGTGCGCGCCAAGGCCGAGGACGCCGCCGAGGACCGCATCCTCGACATCCTGCTGCCGGCGCCGCGCGATTTCGGCTTTTCCGAGCCGCGCTCGACCGAGGCAAGCGACACGCGGCAGAAGTTCCGCAAGAAGCTGCGCGAAGGCGAGCTCGACGAGCGCGAGATCGAGGTCGAGGTCGCGCAGCCGCTGCCGACGATGGAGGTGATGGCGCCGCCCGGCATGGAGGAGCTGACGCAGCAGATCCAGTCGATGTTCGCCAACCTCGGCCAGGGCCGTCGCAGGCCGCGCAAGATGAAGGTGCGCGAGGCGTTCAGGCTGCTGGTCGACGAAGAGGCCGCGCGGCTCGTCAACGAAGAGGAGCTGAAGGCCAAGGCGCTCGCCAACGTCGAGAACAACGGCATCGTGTTCCTCGACGAGATCGACAAGATCGCCAGCCGTTCCGAAGTGCAGGGCGCGGACGTCTCGCGCCAGGGCGTGCAGCGCGACCTGCTGCCGCTGGTCGAAGGCACGACGATCAACACGAAGTACGGAATGGTCCGGACCGACCACATCCTGTTCATCGCCAGCGGGGCGTTTCACTTCGCCAAGCCGAGCGATCTGATTCCCGAGTTGCAGGGGCGCTTTCCGATCCGCGTCGAACTCGACTCGCTGACCGCGCGCGACTTCGAACGCATCCTCACCGCGACCGACGCCTGTCTGACCAAGCAGTACCAGGCGCTGCTCGCGACCGAGGACGTCGCACTCGAGTTCACGCCGGAAGGCGTGGCCAAGCTCGCCGAGATCGCCTTCGCGGTCAACGAAAAAACGGAGAACATCGGCGCGCGCCGCCTGTACACGGTGATGGAGCGGCTGCTGGAGGAAATCTCGTTCGACGCCGGCAGCCGCCGCGGCGACCGCCTCGTCATCGACGCTGCGTACGTCGAGGCGCGGCTCGCCGATCTGGCCCGTAACGAGGATCTCGCGCGCTACGTGCTGTAAGCGCGCCGCGCACCCCGACCGCCGCGGCCCGGGCAATTGGCGGTAACCCGCAGCCGCCTTGCGCGCGCACGCACTTCTATACTGCCGCCCGTCGAAACAGGCGCCGCGTCGTCGTGCGGCTGGTCCGCGGGATGGCCATCCAACTGCTGTTCTTCGTTCTCGGGCTGACTGCGCTGATCGCGGGCGCCGAGCTGCTGGTGCGCGGCGCCTCGAAGCTCGCGCTCGCGTGGGGCATCTCGCCGCTGGTCGTGGGACTGACGATCGTCGCCTTCGGCACGAGTTCGCCCGAGATGGCCGTCACCGTCGGCGCAGCGCTCGAGGGCAACGTCGACATCGCCCTCGGCAACACCGTCGGCAGCAACGTGTTCAACGTGCTGTTCATCCTCGGCGTCTCGGCGCTGATCGCGCCGCTGGTCGTGCACGCACAGCTGGTCCAGCAGGAGGTGCCGATCATGATCGGCGCGACCGTGCTGCTGATCGTGCTGATGGTCGACGGCGTCGTCGGCCGCGTCGATGCGGCGCTGCTCGTGGTGCTGCTCGCCGCGTACACCGGCTTTTTGGTCGTGCAGTCGCGCCGGCAGACGCGTGCGACCGCCGACGAATACGCCGGCGAGGTCGGCCGCAAGGCGGGCCAGAGCGCGCGCTGGGACAGGCATTGGGCCGTGCAGGCGCTGCTGGTCGTCGGCGGGCTCGCGCTGCTGGTCCTGGGGTCGCGCTGGCTGGTCGGTGCGGCGGTCGCGTTCGCGCAGGCGCTCGGCTTGAGCGAACTCGTCATCGGACTGACGATCGTCGCCGCGGGCACGTCGCTGCCCGAAGTCGCCACGTCGATCGCCGCCGCGGTCAAGGGCGAACGCGACATCGCGGTCGGCAACGTCGTCGGCAGCAATACGTTCAACATCCTCGGCTGCGTCGGGCTCGCCGGACTGGCCGCACCCGCGGGGCTGCCGGTCGCGCCCGCCGTTCTGCACTTCGACGCCTGGGTGATGCTCGCCGTGGCGGCGGCCTGCCTGCCGATTTTCTTCACCGGGCGCGAGATCGCGCGCTGGGAAGGGGCGGTCTTCGTCGGCTACTACGCTGCATACGTGGCGTACCTGATCCTGGCCGCGCAGCGGCACGCGCTCGCGGCGTCGTTCGGCGAGGCGATGCTCGGCTTCGTGATTCCGCTGACGATCGTCACGCTGGTCGTCGTGCTGCTGAGGCCGTCGGCGCGCGCGGCGAAGTAATCCGATGGCTGCGCTCGCGTTGCTGCTGGTCGCTCTGCCTTTCGTCGGCGGCGCGCTGCTGTTCGCACTGTCGCGAACGCTGTCTCGCGCGGCGGCTGCGTGGATCGCCGGCACCGTGGCGCTGGCCGGCTGCGCGCTGGTCGCGGCGACCGCACCGGCCGTGTTCGGCGGCGAAGTGCTGCGCTGGAGCGCGACCTGGGTCGAGCCGCTCGGGCTCGGCTTCGGCTTCCGCATGGACGGGCTGGCCTGGGTCTTCGCGCTGCTGGTGTGCGGCATCGGCGCGTTGATCGTGCTGTACGCGGCGTATTACCTCGAGCGCACCGACCCGGCGCCGCGCTTCTTTTCGTTCCTGCTGCTGTTCATGGGTGCGATGCTCGGCATCGTGCTCGCCGACAACCTGGTGCTGCTGGTCGTCTTCTGGGAGCTGACCAGCCTGTCGAGCTTTTTGCTGATCGGCTATTGGCAGCACCGCAGCGACGCGCGCGAGGGCGCCAAAATGGCGCTCGCGCTCACCGGTGCCGGCGGGCTCGCATTGCTCGCCGGCGTACTGCTGCTGGGGTGGATCGTCGGTAGCACGCAGCTCGACGTGGTGCTGGCCTCCGGCACGTTGATCCGCGCGCATCCGCTGTACGTGCCCGCGCTCGTGCTCGTGCTGGCCGGCGCGTTCACCAAGAGCGCGCAGTTTCCTTTCCACTTCTGGTTGCCGCACGCGATGGCCGCGCCGACCCCCGTGTCCGCGTACCTGCACTCGGCGACGATGGTCAAGGCCGGCGTGTTCCTGCTCGCGCGCATGTACCCCGCGCTCGGCGGCTCCGAGCCGTGGTTCTGGATCGTCACGCTCGTCGGACTGGCGACGTTGCTGGCCGGCGCGTACCTGGCGATCTTCCAGCACGACCTCAAAGGGCTGCTCGCTTACTCGACGATCAGCCATCTCGGGCTGATCACGCTGCTGTTCGGTCTGGACGAGAAGACGGCCGTGGTCGCCGGCGTGTTCCACATCCTCAATCACGCCACGTTCAAGGCGTCGCTGTTCATGGCGGCCGGCATCATCGACCATGAGGCCGGCAGCCGCGACATGCGCGTTCTCAACGGGCTGTGGCACGCGATGCCGGTCACCGCCGCGTTGGCGATGGTCGCGGCCGGTGCGATGGCGGGCGTGCCCTTGCTCAACGGCTTCTTGTCCAAGGAGATGTTCTTCGCGGAAACCGTGCTGAAGGAGGGTCATCCGGCGCTCGCGGTGTGGCTGCCGCTCGGCGCAACGATCGCCGGCGTCTTCAGCGTCGCGTACAGCGTGCGCTTCATCCACGACGTGTTCTTCAACGGCGACGCGACCGGACTGCCGAAGTCGCCGCACGAGCCGCCGCGCTTCATGCGCGTTCCGGTCGAACTGCTGGTCGTGCTGTGCCTGGCGGTCGGCCTGCTGCCGGCCGCGACCGTCGGCCCGCTGCTCGCGGTCGGCGCGCAGGCCGCGCTCGCCGGCGGCCCGTTCGCGCCGCTGCCCGAATACAAGCTGGCGATCTGGCACGGCTTCAACCTCCCACTGCTGATGAGCGCGGTCGCGCTGACCGGCGGGCTGCTGCTGTACTTTGGCCTGCAGAAGTTCGTCGATCTGCATCGCCTGATCCACTGGCCGCGCGGCGGGCGCGAAGTCTTCGTCTTCCTGATCGAGCGCGTCGTTCGCGCGGCCGACGCGCTGACCACGGCGCTGGTCAACGGCAGTCTGCAGCGCTACCTGCTGCTGCTGGTGCTGCTGGCGCTGGCGGCCGGCGCGGGACCGCCGCTGGCGGCGTGGATGCAGGGCGGGCTGCCAACGCGGCTGCCGGCGATCGCAGGGGCCACGCCGTTCGCGTTCGTCGCAGTGTGGGCGATCGGCGTGGCGGCCGCGTTCGGCACCGTGTTCGCGCACCGCGCGCGGCTGCTCGCGCTGATCCTGCTGGGCGCGGTCGGGTTGGTCGTCAGTCTGACGTTCGTGTACCTGTCGGCACCGGATCTGGCGCTGACGCAGTTGCTGGTCGAGGTGGCGACGATCATCCTGATGATGCTCGCGCTGAACTGGCTTCCGCTCGCCGGCGCGCGCGAACGCAGCCGCGCGCGGCGCGCGCGCGATGCGGCGATCGCCGCCGTCGCCGGCCTCGGCGTGGCGGCGATCGTGTGGGCCGTGCTCGAGCGCCCGCTCGATTCGATCGCGCCGTACTTCCTGGAGCGCGCCGCGTCCGAAGGCGGCGGCAGCAATGTCGTGAACGTGATCCTGGTCGACTTCCGCGGCTTCGACACGCTCGGCGAAATCACCGTGCTCGCCATCGCGGGTCTCGTGATCTACGCGCTGCTGCGCGACTTCGCGCCCAGCCCGGGTGCGCGGTCGCACCCGGCCGCCGGCGGCGGGGAAGCGGACCGCCATCCGCTGATGCTCGCGCTCGCCGCGCGGCTGCTGCTGCCGCTCGCAGTGCTGGTCGCCGTGTATCTGTTCCTGCGCGGCCACAACCTGCCCGGCGGCGGCTTCATCGCCGGGCTGGTGCTCGCGATCGCGCTGATCCTGCAGTTCGTCGCCAACGGGCAGCGCTGGGTCGAGCAGCGTCTGCGTGTGGACTTCCGTGCGTGGATTGCCGGCGGGCTGCTGATCGCCGGCCTGACCGGGATCGGAAGCTGGTTTTTCGGCAGCCCGTTCCTGACCAGCACGTACGATTATCCGAAGCTGCCGCTGATCGGCGCGGTGCCGCTGGCCAGCGCAGCGCTGTTCGACCTCGGCGTGTTCCTCACCGTCGTCGGCGCGGCGCTGACGGGACTGGTCGCGATGGCGAGGCTCACGCTGCCGACGCAGGCGGCAGCCGTCGACGCGGAGCGACCGTCGTGAAGACAGCGCGCTCGCTGCGCATCCCCTCGCTTTCGGCCGCGGCGCCCAGGCGCGCGTGCGCGCCGGCGAACGGCCGGCCGGCGGCAGGCCGCGCACGCCGGCGAGCGTGCGTGCTCCGCGCGCAGCGAGCGCGTCGCGTGAAGGGGGGAAAGTGAGCGTTCTGCTGGCGCTGGGCGTGGGTGTGCTGACGGGCACCGGCGTCTATCTGCTGCTGCGCGCGCGCAGCTTCGATCTGATCCTCGGTCTGACGCTGTTGTCGTACGCGGTCAATCTGTTCATCTTCCTGATGGGCCGCGTCACGGTCGGCGCGCCGCCGATCCTGCGCCAGGGCGTCGCGGCCACGCTGGCGAATTACGCCGATCCGCTGCCGCAGGCGCTCGTGCTGACGGCCATCGTCATCAGCTTCGGCATGACCGCGCTGTTGCTGGCGATCGCGCTGCGCGCGCGCGCTGAAACGGGGTCCGACCACGTCGACGGTCCTGCTGGCGAGTCCCGGGAAAACGGTGTCTGACCCCATTTTTTTCGAGCATGCGATCATCGGGCCGGTCGTGCTGCCGCTGCTGGCGGGCGCGGCGCTGGTGCCGATCGAGGGTCGATGGCCGCAGTTGGCCGCGACGCTGTCGGTGGCGGCCGTGCTCGCGCTGCTGGCGCTGAGCGTCGCGCTGGCGGCGCACGCCGACGGCGGCACGGTCGAGGCGTATCTGCTCGGCAACTGGCCCGCGCCTTTCGGCATCGCGCTGGCGCTCGATCGGCTGAGCGCGTTGATGCTGGTGCTCACGGCGCTGGTGGCGCTCGGCGCCGCGCTGTACGCGTGCGGCGGCGAAGCGGCACGCGGCGCGCATTTCCACGCGCTGCTGCAGTTCCAGTTGATGGGGTTGAATGGCGCCTTCCTGACCGCGGACCTCTTCAATCTTTTCGTGTTCTTCGAGGTGCTGCTGATCGCCTCGTACGGGCTGCTGCTGCACGGCGGCGGGCCGCGCCGGCTGAAGGCGGCGATCCACTACGTGGCGTTCAACCTCACGGGCTCGGCGTTGTTCCTGATCGCGGTCGCGCTGTTGTACGGCCTCGCCGGGACGCTGAACATGGCGGATCTGGCCGAACGCGTGGCGCGAGTCCCTGCGGAAAACGCGGTGCTGCTGAAGTCCGCCGCGTTGCTGCTGCTGGTCGTGTTTTCGGTCAAGGCCGCGCTGCTGCCGCTTTACTTCTGGCTGCCCGACACCTATAGCGCGGCGGCCGCGCCCGTGGCCGCGCTGTTCGCCATCATGACCAAGGTCGGCGTGTATGCGATCGCGCGCGTCTACACGCTCGTTTTCGGCGACGGCGGCGGCGCCGCCGCGCAGGTCGCGCAGCCGTGGCTGCCGTGGCTGGCGCTGGCCACGCTGTTGCTGGCTGCGCAGGGCGTGCTGGCGGCTCGCCGCCTGCGCATGCTGGTCGCGTATCTGGTCGTGGCCTCGGCCGGCACGCTGCTGCTGGCGCTCGGGCTCGGTACTGCGCAGACGGTTGCGGCCGGACTGTTTTATCTGATCCACAGCACGCTGGTCGCGGCCGCGCTGTTTCTGCTGATCGATCGCATCAGCGCCTCGCGCGGCGACGCCGGCGACGCGATCGCGGCCGCACCGTTCGGCGAGGGACGCGGGCGGCTCGGCACCGCGTATTTCGTATTGGCGATCGCGGTGGCAGGGCTGCCGCCGCTGGCGGGCTTCGTCGGCAAGGCGCTGCTGCTGCAGGCCGCAGCCGCGAGCGCCTGGCCTGCGCTGGTATGGGGCGTCGTGCTCGTCTCGAGCTTCGCGCTGATCGTCGCGCTGGCGCGCGCCGGCAGCATCGTGTTCTGGCAGGCGCGCGGCGGGGCCGGTCCGACGCCACCGCGACTGCCTGTCGCACAGCGCGCTGCGCTGCCGCTGCTTGCGCTGCTGGTGGTCGCGCTCGCCGCGTTCGCCGGGCGGCTCGCGGACTACACGCAGGCGGCCGCGCGCCAGCTGTTCGAGCGGCGGACGTACATCGACGCCGTGCTCGGCAAGCCGCCGGCCGCGCCGCTGTGGAATCCGCGCGAGGGGATGGTCAAATGAAACTGGTGCCGGCGCCGCTGCTTTCGCTCGTGCTGTTCGTCTCGTGGTTGCTGCTGAACAACACGGTCGATCCGGCACATGTCCTGCTCGCCGCGGTGCTCGCGCTCGCGATCCCGTGGTTCACCGAGCCGCTGCGGCCGGAAAAACCACGGCTGCACCGCTGGACGGTGGCGGCAAAGCTCGCGCTCGTGGTTCTGTGGGACATCGTGGTGGCGAACATCGAGGTCGCCCGCCGCATCCTGGGCCCGGAGTCGGCGATCCGCCCGCGCTTCGTCTGGGTGCCGCTGTCGATCCGCGATCCGCACGGGATCGTCACACTCGCGGGCATCATCACGATGACGCCCGGCACGCTGTCGTCCGATCTGAGCGAGGACCGGCGCTGGCTGCTCGTGCATGCGTTCGACGTCGACGACGAGGCCGAGCTCGTGGCGACCATCAAGCGGCGCTACGAGGCGCCGCTGCGGGAGATCTTCGAATGACCGTGCTCGCACTCGTGCTGCCGTGGGCGATCGGTGCGTTCGCCGTCGCGCTGCTGCTGGCGGTGTTCCGGCTGCTGCGCGGACCGGGGCTGCCGGACCGCATCCTCGCGCTCGATACGCTGTACATTAACACCCTGGCGCTGCTGATCCTGCTCGGCGTGCGGTTCGATACGGCGCTGTACTTCGAGGCGGCGCTGGTGATCGCGATGCTGGGCTTCGTCTCGACGGTCGTGCTGTCCAAGTTCCTGCTGCGCGGAGACATCGCCGAATGAACCCGCTGCCGATCTGGCTCGACGTGCTGCTCGCGGTGCTGGTCGTCGTCGGCGCCGGCTTCGCGCTGATCGGCTCCTTCGGGCTGGCGCGTTTGTCCGACTTCGTCAAGCGCGTGCACGGGCCGACCAAGGCGTCCACGCTCGGCGTGGGCTGCGTGCTGATTGCTTCGTCCGCCTACTTCACCGCCGCCGGTGTCTCGGCGGACGGTGGCGCTAGCCTGCACGAACTGATGATCACGCTGTTCGTCTTCCTGACCGCGCCGGTGTCGGCGCACTTGCTGGTCAAGGCGGCGCTGAAGCTGGATTCGACCCTGCGCCCGCCCCCGCCGCCGCAGGCAGATCAACGCCGGTCCGCGCCGTCTTGACGGGCGCGTGGTTATCATCGCCCAACGCGATTCGCCTGCCTCCCATGTCGCGACCGCGCTGGATCGTCCGACTGCTCGCCTGCGCGGCGCTGCTCGCCGCGCTGGCGCCCGCGTGGGCCGCCGCGATCCATTTCGCGTCGGGCCAGTGGCGCCCCGATGTGTGCGACGGCGGCGGCCCGCGCACCGGCCACGCCGCGCCGCACGACTGCTGTGCCGGGTCGGCGGATCCGGCGATGCCGGCGCCCGTACACGTCCCGCGCCAGGATGTGGCCGCCGCTGCGGCGCCGCGTCTCTCCCTTGGTGACGATCAGCCGGCGCCGCGCTTCCTGCGCGGCTTTACGCGCGCGCCGCCGGCGCTGCCGTGATTCGAGCGAGCGGCGACCGCATGGCGTGTCGGCCGCCGGGATGATCGTTCACGACACACGGGGCGCGCGGCGAACGCGCCGGCACCCGGTCGACAAGGAGATGAAGCGATGAAATCGATCCGGAAGTTCGCGCTGGCGATGGCCGCGCTGGCGATGGCTGGCGCAGCCCACGCGCAAGTGGAGGCGAAGAACGCGTGGGCGCGCTCGACCGTGCCGGGGCAAATGGCCACCGGCGCGTTCATGACGTTGACCGCGATGGAACCCGTGCGCCTCGTCGGTGCCGCCAGCCCCGTGGCCAACGTGGTCGAGATCCACGAGATGGCGATGGAAGGCAACGTGATGCGGATGCGCGCAATCGACGCGCTCGACGTCGTGCCCGGCAGGCCGGTGGAACTCAGGCCCGGCGGTTATCACGTAATGCTGATGGACCTGAAGCGCACGCTGAAGCCGGGCGAGAAGATCCCGGTCGAACTGCGTTTCGAGAACAAGGACAAGAAGACCATCACGCTGTCCGTCGAGGCGGAAGTCCGTGGTGCCGCGCCAGCGGGGCCGATGGAGCACAAACACTGAGAAGGTGTGAAGATTTCGTCGCGAGCGGGCCGCTGGCTAGGCGCACGCAGCCGCAGGGCCGAGACATATCAAGTAGATAGGCGAGGCCCGAGCAGCGCGCAACGACGCCAGCGGGCCGCGCAG
>JBBIJJ010000041.1:0-21822 GCA_037446035.1 Burkholderiales bacterium | reverse complement strand
ACCGGGTCGGTGGGTTGCGGAGCAGGATACTCGCGATCCCGCGAGTCCGCGAAGCCGCCGGCGCGAGGTCGCGCCCGACGGAACGATTTGCGCCGGCCGGCCTCTGAGCCGCTGGCAGGCCGTGCAATACGCGTCGCGCGCGGGCCGCTGGCCGGGCGTACGCAGCGGCAGGGCCGGGACACGGCACACAGGCGAGCGGCCCGACAAGGCGCTGGCCTTTCGGCGCAGGCGGGCGACCCAAGCCAGCGCCGCGCAACGACGCCAGCGGGGTGCGCAGTGCAAAGATTCACCCTAAATCCGGCAGTTCGCCTCACGTCGAAACGGCAGAAAGCCAGCATCCATGCGGGTTTCAAGCCAATTCCGAGGACTGCGGAGCAGTTCCAAATGGGTGATGGTCGTGGTCACTACAAGGCTTTGGCGCGAACGCGTTTCTCGATACTTCACGGACTTCAACTGCCGTTTCTAGGTTCACGCCTTCTGAGAAGGTGTGAAGATTTCGTCGCGAGCGGTCCGCTGGCTAGGCGCACGCAGCCGCAGGGCCGAGACATATCAAGTAGATAGGCGAGGCCCGAGCAGCGCGCAACGACGCCAGCGGGCCGCGCAGCAGAAAGATTCACACCTTCTGAGTGCTGCGGAGCCGAGACAGGGAGGACTGCATGAACAAGACCGCCGAGCGCTTGATCTTCATTGGCCTGGCCATTGCTGTCGTGGTCGGCGGCTATCTGTGGTGGCGCCACCAGAATCCGCCCGCGCCGCCGCCGGTGGCGAAGGTCGAGCCGTCGCCCGCGCCCGCGCCGGCGCCGGCCGAGCCCGAGATCGAACACCCGATCGCGGCGCCCGCGCCGCCCGAGCCGCTGCCCGCGCTGGCCGACAGCGATGCGGCGATCCGCAAGTCACTCGCCGGTGCGGTCGGCGAGAACGCGATCGGCGAGTTTCTGATCGCCAGCGGCATCGTGCGCAAGATCGTCGCCACCGTCGACAACCTGCCGCGGCCGAAGCTTTCGCAGAAAGTCGTTCCGATCAAGCCGGCGCCCGGAAACTTCGTCGTCTCCGGAAGCGGCGACGACGCGGTGATCGGTGCGGACAACGCCGCACGTTATGGGCCGTACGTCAAGGCGGCCGAGGCGATCGACACCCGGAAGCTCGTCGCCGTCTACGTGCACTTCTACCCGCTGTTCCAGCAAGCGTATCGCGAGCTGGGCTATCCGAAGGGCTATTTCAACGACCGGCTCGTGCAGGTGATCGACCATCTGCTGTTGACGCCCGAGATCAAGGGGCCGATCCGCGTCGCGCAGCCCAAGGTGCTGTACGAATTCGCCGATCCCGAGCTGGAGTCGCGCTCGGCCGGGCAGAAGCTGCTGATGCGCATCGGCGTGGACAACGCGCGGCGCATCAAGGCCAAGCTGCGCGAGATCCGCCGCGCGGTTGCGCGCAGCGAAGTGGCGCAGCCGAACTGAAGCGCGCTCGGCCGGCAGCGCGCTGCGGGCGAACGCCGTGGGGCTTTCCGCGGGCGTCGGCGAGCGGGCAGCAGGGAGATTCGTTACGCTCGATACCGCGCACGGCGCAGTCGGCGGGCGAACCCGCTCGGCTCGCCGCGCACGCCGCCGGCATACTCGATGCCCACAGTCTCCGCTGCCCGCAACAGACGACGCCCGCTCGCCGCCGGGCTCGCCCGTCGGCTCGGGCTGACACGCGCCGAACGTGCCGTGTTCGCGCGCCTGGACACGCCCGAGCGCATCCAGCAATTCGTCTACGCGATTCCGAGCAACCACGAACCCGACGGCGAGACCGTGCTGTCGGTGCGCGAGGTTCTGCGGCAGCGCCGCGCGCATTGCGTCGAAGGCGCCTTCGTCGCCGCCTGCGCGCTGTGGCTGCACGGCGAGGCGCCGCTGCTGATGCACCTGGACTGCGACCCGAGCGACCACCCGCACGTCATCGCGCTGTTCCGCCGCGGCCGCTGCTGGGGCGCGATCTCGAAGACCAACGGCGTACGGCTGCGCTTCCGCGATCCGGTGTACCGGTCGCTGCGCGAACTGGCGATGTCGTTTTTCCACGAATACACCAACAAGCGCGGCGAGCGCACGCTGCGCGGCTACACGCGTCCGTTCGATCTGCGCCGCGTCGATCCCGCGCTGTGGGTGACGAACGGCGATGCCTGCTGGGAGGTCCACGACAAGCTGGCCGCGCTGCATCATGTGCTGCTGGTCAAGCCGGCGCAGGTGCGCAGGCTTTCGCGGCTCGACCCGTTCGAGCAACGGATCGGCAAGCTGCACCAGTATCCGAAGCCGCGCCCGACGTCACGGGCGGGCGCGCGGCGGCCGGCGAGGAGTTCGCAATGACGATCCACGATCCGCACGGCCGGCGACTGCCGATCAAGCTCAACGCCACCTCCAACGGCGAGTTCGCGCCGGTACCGCTTCCGGCTCCCGCGCGCGCCGCGCGCGCGTATGCCGACAGCGCGGTGGATGCGGCCGCGCGCCGGCTCGCGCTCGCGCGTCGACGCTATCTCGTGCCGCTGCTCGGCGCAGCGGCCACGCTCGCGGCGTTCGACCGCGCGTTCGCTGCCGCGGGCGCGCGCGGCGCTCGCTTCGCGCTGCCGAAAGAGGCGCCCTTCGAGCCGGCCGCCGCCGCAGGCGGCGCTGGCCGGCGACGAGTTCATCTTCGACGTACAGCTTCATCACGTGAACCCGCAGGGCGCGTGGCGCAAGCGCGCCGGCCCGGACGCCTTCAAAGGCTTTCCCAATGCGAACTGCGGCAAGGCCGATCACGTCGAGTGCTTTTCCTCCGAGCAGTTGCTCAAGGACGTCTTTCTCGACAGCGACACGGCGATGGGCGTGCTGTCGCACGTGCCCGGCGGCGCCGACGCCAATCCGCTCGACTTCGAGGCGGCGGGCGCCACGCGCGCGGCCGTCAACGCGCTCGACGGCAGCGAGCGGCTGCTGCTGCACGGCCGCTGCATGCCCACGCTCGCGGGCGAGATCGAAGGCATGGACGCGCAGGCGGCGCGCTGGCCGCTCGCGGGCTTCAAGACCTACACGCAGTTCGGCCCGCGCGACGGCGTCGCGGGGTTTCATCTGGACGACGAACGCTTCGGGCTGCCCTTCATCGAGCGCGCGCGCAAGCTCGGGGTGCGCAACATCTGCGTGCACAAGGGGCTGGCGTTCGGCCCGCGCGGCTACGAGTTTTCGAGCAGTGCGGACGTCGGCCGCGCGGCCAAGCGCCATCCGGACCTGAACTTCCTCGTCTATCACTCGGGGTTCGACACCGGCATCCAGGAAGGTCCGTACGACCCGAAAGCGAAGTTCGGCGTCGACGCGCTGATCCGCGCGGTCGCCGAAAACGGCGTGAACAATGTCTACGCCGAGCTGGGCAGCACCTGGCGCTTCGTGATGCGCGATCCCGACCAGGCCGCGCATCTGCTCGGCAAGCTGCTCAAGTACCTCGGCGAGGATCGCATCCTGTGGGGCACCGATTCGATCTGGTACGGCAGCCCGCAGGACCAGATCCAGGCGTTCCGCGCGTTCGAGATCAGCCGCGAGTTCCAGGAACGCTTCGGTTATCCGCCGCTGACGCCGGCGGCGAAACGCAAGATCTTCGGACTGAACGCCGCGCGCGTGTACGGCATCCAGCCCGAAGCGATGCGCGCCAGGCTCTCCCGCGACCGCGTGCACAAGACCCGGCTCGAATATCTGAACGCGCCGGACCCGTCGTTCGCGACGCTCGGCCCGCGCACGCGGCGCGAGTTCGTCGCGTTCCGGCAGCTGCACGGCGACATGCCGTAAGCGGCCTCCGGCCGGGCGGGTTCGCGCGCGCGACAGCGCGGGCGCGCCGGCGGATCATCGCGCCAGCGCGTCGGCGTCCCGGCGGCCGGCGTGCCCCGATCGTGCGGCGTCAGCTCGTCGACGTTGTCGCGCAGCCTCTCGTCGTATTCGGGCGCGTAGCAGACGGTGGCTTCGTCGAGCGTCCGCTCCGGCCGCTCGTCGCGCGCGAGCCAGACGAAGACGTCGTAGCGCGCGGTCGCGTACGTCATCGCCGCGGCGACCCAGTCGCGCGGGTCGCGCTCGTTCGACCGGTGGGCGCGGCGCACGAGCTCGTCGGCGGCATCGAGGAACTCGCGCGGGATGCCGTGGCGGGTCTGGGGCAGGGGAACCTCCGGATGAGCGGCGCGCTAGCCCGGATTTCTCACGAGGGTCGCGGATGATCGCGCCGGGATCGGGCCGATCCGGGCGAGCGCGGCAGCGAGGAACGTCGCCGTCGCGACGTTCCGAGTGAAGCGCCGGCCGGGCGGCGCGAGACCCAGCGAGCGCCGCGACAGCGAGCGCCCCGGCGCACGCTGTCGCGAGGCCGTATCGCCTGGCGCGCCGCATGCAGCAACGATTTCGCTCGCATCGAGCGAGCGCCTTGTGAGAAATCCGGGCTAGATTAGCGGCCCGGACCGTCGCGCGTCGCTGCGGGAAACCCGCAGCACCCTTCCGCAGCCCCATCCAATGGCCCGACTCTTCTTCGTTCTCGGCGCGCTCGCCGCCGCCGTCGGCGTGGCGGCCGGTGCCTTCGGCGCGCACGCGCTGAAGGCACGGCTCGCGCCCGATCTGCTGGCGATCTTCGAGGTCGGCGTGCGCTATCAGCTCGTGCACGCGCTGGCACTGCTCGCCGTCGCATCGGCCTGCACGCGCTGGCCGGGGCGGCTTGCGAACGCGAGCGGCTGGTCGTTCGCCGCCGGGATCGTGCTGTTTTCCGGCAGCCTGTACCTGCTCGCGCTGACGGGCGTGCGCGGCTTCGGCGCGGTCACGCCCGTGGGCGGCGTGCTGTTCCTCGCAGGCTGGCTGCTGCTCGCGGCGGCCGCCTGGCGCGGCGCCTCGTCGGATCATCGCTGAGCGGCTGCGGGACCGTTCCTCGACGCGGCGCGCGGAGCGGCGCGCCTTCACGCAACGCCGAACCGGCCGCTCGCGGCAGACCGTCGCGCTCGTCGGGCGCGTGCCGTACGCTGCCTGCGCGCGGCGTTTCGCGCGCCGTGAGTGTGCGACCACCATGACGGCGTGACAGTCGAAGCGCGCGGCACGCCGCTAAACTGCATGCGCCCCGGGGAGGACTGCGATGGCCGCGCCAAGCGAAATCGAAAACATGGCGATGTTCTGCGACTTCGAGAACATCGCGCTCGGCGTCGCCGAGGCGAAGTACGACAAGTTCGCGATCCGGCTCGTGCTGGAGAAGCTGCTGGTCAAAGGCAGCATCGTCGTCAAGAAGGCGTACTGCGACTGGGAGCGCTACAAGTCGTTCAAGGCGCCGATGCACGAGGCCGCGTTCGAGCTGATCGAGATTCCGCACGTGCGGCAGTCGGGCAAGAACTCGGCCGACATCCGCATGGTCGTCGACGCGCTCGACCTGTGCTACACGAAGCCGCACGTCGACACCTTCGTGATCGTCAGCGGCGACTCGGACTTCTCGCCGCTGGTGTCGAAGCTGCGCGAGAACAACAAGACCGTGATCGGCATCGGCGTGCGCGCGTCGACCTCCGACCTGCTGGTGAAGAACTGCGACGAGTTCGTCTTCTACGACGATCTGGTGCGCACCGACGAGTCGCAGCGCAGGAGCGCGGCCAGGCGCAAGGAAGCGCACGAGGGCGAGGCGCGCGCGCCGAAGAAGAAGGCGAAGGCAGCGGACGTATCCGCTGCCGAACCGGCCGCCGCCGACGAACGCCGGCAGGCCGCGCTCGACCTCGTGATGGAGACGCTCGAAGCGCTCGCCGCCGAACGCGGCGGCGACGAGAAGATCTGGCCGTCGATGATCAAGCAGGCGCTGAAACGGCGCCGGCCCGACTTCAACGAGTCCGCGTACGGCTACAAGAGCTTCGGCCGGCTGCTGGAGGACGCGCAGGAGCGCAAGCTGCTCGCGCTGGTCAAGGACGACAAGACCGGGCAGTTCGTCGTGCGTCCGGTCGCCTCGGAAAGGTAGCGGACGCACGATGCGGCAGGACACCCGTTTCCCGCGGCTTTTCATCGTCGATCACCCGCTGATCCAGCACAAGCTCACGCACATGCGCGACCGTACGACCTCGACGCGCACGTTCCGCGAGTTGCTCACCGAGATCACGCTGCTGATGGGTTACGAGGTCACGCGTTCGTTGCCGCTGGCTACGCGGCGGATCGAAACGCCGCTGACCGCGATGGACGCGCCGGTGATCGCCGGCAAGAAACTGGTGGTCGTGCCGGTGCTGCGCGCCGGGCTCGGCATGGCCGACGGCCTGCTGCAACTGATTCCGTCGGCGCGCGTCGGTCACATCGGGTTGTACCGCGACGAGCACAGGCGGCCGGTCGAGTACTACGTGCGACTGCCGGAGGTCGAGGACCGCGTGTTCATCGTCTGCGATCCGATGGTCGGCACCGGCCTCTCGGCCGCGCACGCGGTCGACGTGCTGAAGACGCGCGGCGTGAGCGCCGAGCGCATCCACTTCCTCGCACTGGTCGCCGCGCCGGAGGGTGTGGCGGTGTTCCAGGATCGCCACCCCGACGTGCCGATGTACGTCGCCGCGCTCGACGACCATCTGAACGACCACGCCTACATCGTGCCCGGGCTCGGCGACGCCGGCGACCGGCTGTTCGGAACGAAGTGAAAGGGTGTGTTCACGACACGGCGACACGGAGGACGCCGTAACGACCGGATGCGGTTTTCTGTGCCCGTGTGGTGAAAACCCATCCTTCGAAGGCCGCTGATCTCACCGCAGAGGCACAGAGGCACGGAGGAAAGCAACTGCTCGCCGTTCTCAGCGTCGCGGTCGCGAAGTCGGCTTCTACGCCGCGCGGCGCGCGCGGGCGCGGCGATGCGCGGTCCAGCGGATCAGCAGTTCGCGCAGGCGCGCGGCGTCGAACGGCTTGGCGATGAAGTCGTTCATGCCGAGCGCGAGGCTGGCCTGCTGCTCGGAGGCGAGCGCGGCGGCGGTCAGCGCGATGATCGGCAACTCGTCCGCACCGAAACGCTTGCGCAGTTCGACGGTGGCTTCGTGCCCGCTCATCAGGGGCATGTGCACGTCCATCAGCACCGCGTCGAAGCGCCCGTCCTCGCGCTCGACCGCCTCGACCGCCTGCCGCCCGTCGGTGGCCTGCACGACCTCCACGCCCCAATTGGCGAGCAGCGTCTCCGCGATCAGCATGTTGACCGGGTTGTCCTCGACCAGCAGCACGCGCGCACCTTCCAAAGCTGCATCGTCATCGGGCCGCGCGCTTGGCGCGGCCGCCGGCGGCGCGTCCGCGCGCGCCAGCGGCAGTTCGCACCAGAACGTGCTGCCGCGATCGACTTCGCTGTCGCAGCCGACCTCGCCGCCCATCAGGTGCGCGAGCTGGCGGCAGATCGACAGCCCCAGCCCCGTGCCGCCGAAGCGGCGCGTCGTCGTCTGGTCCGCCTGTACGAACGGGCTGAACAGTCGCGCGCAGGTGGCCGCGTCGAGGCCGATGCCGGTGTCGACGACGGCAAAGCGCACGCGCTGGCGGTCGGGCGCCTCCTCGCCGCGCACCTCGGCGCGCAGCTCGATGCGGCCGCGCAGCGTGAACTTGACCGCGTTCGACAGGAAGTTGCCGAGGATCTGCCGGATTCGCACCGCGTCCCCGCGCGCGTAGCGCAGCACCCCGGGGTCGACGGCCAGCTCGAACGCGAGCCCGCGCTCGGAGGCGAGCGCGCGGTACGCGGTGAACGTCGCGTCGAGCAGTTCATGCACGTCGAACGGCGCCTCGTCGAGCGCGAGCTTGCCGGCCTCGATCTTCGACAGGTCGAGGATGTCGCAGATGATCGCTGCCAGCGATTGCGCGCTTTCGGCGATCAGCTCCAGGTATTCGCGCTGCTGCTCGCGGCTTGCGGCCGGATCGAGCGCGAGCCGCGCCAGCCCGAGCAGACCGTTCAGCGGCGTGCGGATCTCGTGGCTGGTGTTGGCGAGGAACGCGCTCTTGGCGCGATTGGCGGCCTCGGCCGCGTCGCGCGCGGCCGCGAGCGCGCGTTCCCACTCGCGCCGCTCGGTGATGTCTTCGGCGATCCAGATCGTTCCGCCGCCGGCCGGGTTGAGCGGATCGATCGCGCGCGCGCGGATGCGGGCAAGGAAGGTCGTGCCGTCGTGCCGGCGGACGCTCGCCTCGAAGTCAACACCTTCGCCGCGCGCCAGCAGCGGGCCGTAGCGGCGGCCGACCTCGGCGTACTCCTGCGGCGTGGGCCAGACTGCCGCGCCGGGCTGGCCGACCAGCGCCTCGGGCCGCCAGCCGAGCATCTGCGCGAACCGTGGATTGACGTGCTGGAACACGCGGTCGCGCGTGAACGCGATGCCGACCGAGGCGTTCATGAACATCGCCTCGTATTGCAGCCGCGCCTGCTCGGCCTGCGTCACGTCGCGCGCGATCGTCACCAAGTAGCGCGTGCCTTCGAGCTCGAACAGCGCGCTCGACACCATGACCGAGCGCACCTCGCCGTCCGCGCGCGCCAGCCGCATCGGAAAGTCGCGCAGCCTGCGCTCGGCGCGCAGCCGCTCGATGAAAACCTCGCGCTGTTGCGCATCGGCCCAGATGCCCAGTTCGACCGTCGTGCGCCCGCGCGCCGCGTCGACCGCGATGCCGGTGATGCGCGTGAAGCCCTCGTTGGCGAGCACGACGCGACCGCTGGCGGCTTCTGTCACGATGATGCTGTCGGCGCCGGCTTCGAACAGTTGCGCGAACATGGCCTCCGAGCGCGCCAGCCGCGCCTCGGCGCGCTTGCGCTCGGTCAGGTCGAAGTAGATCGACAGGCTGGCCGGACCATCGGTGTGATCGACGCGGACGACCGAGGCCTGCACGAACAAGTCCTGCCCGTCGCGCCGCTGCATGCGAATCTCGACCGTCGGCACCGACCCGCCGACGGGCATCGACTCCAGCTGCGCGATGCGCTGGGCCGAGAGCATTCTCGACTCCGGATGATTCAGCTCGACCATGGCGAGCCCGACCATCGCTTCCGCGGACGGATAGCCGAACAGCGCCGCCGCTGCATCGTTGGCGAGCAGCATGAAGCCGCGCCGGTGGATGATGAACGGCGACGGCGAGCGCATGAACAGCTCGCGAAAGCGCCGCTCGCCCAGCTCGAGAGCGCGCCGCCCCTCGACTTCTTCGGTGACGTTGCGGCCCACGCCCCAGTAGCCGCGGAAGCGGCCGTCCGCGTCGAACACGGGTTCGCCGCTGACGCTGACGTAGACCGGCCGTCCGTCGCGATCGAGCCGCCGCATCACGAAGTCGCGGAACGGCCGGTGCGCGTCCAGCTCGGCGCGATGCGCGGCCCACTGCGCATCGGTCAGCTCCAGTTCGGGCAGCTCCCAGCGCGTCTTGCCGAGGTGCGTGTGCGGCGGAATGCCGGTCTTGCCCTCGACCGTGCTGGAAATGTAGGTGAAGCGGAACTGCTCGTCCTGCTCCCAGTACCAGTCCGAGGCGATCGCCAGCAGCGCGCGGAAGCGGCTTTCCTGGGTCTCGGCCTCGGCGAGCGACCCCTGCACGATGCGCGCGAGCATCCAGGCAAACAGCAGCGCCATCGCCAGCAGCAGCGCGTGCGTCAGCATCCGCGTGGCAAGCGGCATCGCGCCGAGCAGTGCGACGCCCGGCAGCCAGCCGCGCAGCTCGGCCACGTACATCGCCAGCAGCGCGGCGCCGCACAGGGCCGTGAAAGCCAGCGCCACGCGCATGCCGACGACCACGCCGGCGACCAGCACCGTGATCGCGTAGCTGCCCAGCAATAGCGCGTGAATGCCGAGCCCGCCGGCCACTGCATACACGGTCGTGCACAGCAGCGTGGCCGCCAGACCGGCGAGCACGCCGAGGCGAACCCGCCCGCGGCGCGCAACCGCGGCGGCAGCGGCCAGCAGCGCCGCGTACGCGAAGGCGATGGCCAGGCCGACGTGCCGCATCGACGCCGGCGCCTCCGAATCCATCGACAGAACGACTGCGACGGCCGCCGCGCAGACGAACGCGGCGATGCCAAAGAACACGTTGGCGACGAGCGCAGCCACGCCGTCGTACGGCGGGCGCGCGGAATCAGGGCGGGACATCGCGGTCATCGTCGTCAGCGGCGGGCGCGGCGTGCCAGCGGCCGAACGCGCGCCCGTCGCCGAAGGCGACTGTCGCATTGCCGCGCGGATCGCGACGGGGTGAATTCGCGCGGAAAGGGCGGGTAATTTGGCCGACGCGGAAGCCGGCCGCCGAACGTTTGCAGCCAACGCCGCTGCGATCCGGAGCCGCGGGCGCGGCCGTGATTGGGGCCGACGCCGCGCGCGCTGGCCCGCCGCCGGCCGCGGCGCACGCCTCGGCGCGTGCGCGCTACATCGAGATCGAACCCTCGCGGAAGTCGGTGCGGTCGAGCCAGACGTTGACGAGCACCGGCCGTCCCGCGCGAGCCAGTTCGCGCGCGCGGGCGAGCGCGGGCTCGACCTCGGCCATCGTTCGTACCGCGATGCCCTCCGCGCCGAAGCCCGCGGCCACGCGGTCGTAGTCGGTGCGTGCGAGCACGGTGCCGACGGCGTCGCCGAGCAGCTTGACCTGCTCGCGCGCGATCTGCGTCCAGCCCGCATCGTTGCCGACGACTGCGATCACCGGGATGCCGTGCCGCACGAAAGTGTCGAACTCGACGAGTCCATAGCCGCACGCGCCGTCGCCGAACAGGATCCACACCTCGGCGTGGCGGCGGGCGAGGGCGGCGCCCAGCGCGAAGCCCGCCCCCACGCCGAGCGTGCCGAACACGCCCGGATCGAGCCACGTGAGCGGCGCGCGCGGCCGCACGATGTACGACGCGGTGGCGACGAAGTCACCGCCGTCGGCCACGAATACCGCGTTGTCGCCGGCGCTGCGGTCGAGCGCGCGCAACAACGCCAGCGGATTGACGTGCGCGCCGCCGGCCGCGGCGTCGCGGTCGATCTGCGCCTCGCGCGCGGCGTCGCGCCCACGCAGCTCGGCAAGCCAGTTCGAGCGCGCGATCGTTCCGCACCGCGCCGCGAGCGCTTCGAGGAATGCGCCCGCGTCGCCGATCGCCGCCAGATCCGGCCGGCGGTTCAGTCGCGCTTCGCGCGCGCTGCGGTTGGCGGCGATCAGTTTCGCCGAGCGGCGCACGTGGCGGCCGTAGTCGAGCCGGAAGTCGCACGGCACGCCGGCGAGCAGCACGCAGTCGGCTTCGCGCAGTGCCTGCCGGCGCTGGTGTCGAAGCTGCAGCGGATGCTCGCGGCCAAGCAGCCCGCGCGCCATGCCCGACAGATAGACGGGAATGCCCAGTTGCGTGACCGCGGCGGCGATCCGATCGGCCGCGTCCGGGCAGGCGAGCGCCTGGCTGCCGATCACCGCCAGCGGCCGCTGCGAATTCGCGAGCAGCGCCGCCGCACGCGCCACGGTTGCGTCGGGCACCTGCGGCACGGGCACGTCGCGCGCACGCGCCGACCACGGCGCCTCGCCCCCGGCGAACATCTTCTCGACGTGCCGTCGCAGATACCAGCGCAGCAGGCGGTCGGCGAGCGCCGTACCCTTGCCCGCGGCGTCCGCGTACCACTGGCGGATGCTCGCTTCGTCATACAGCAGATCGACCGGGCACTCGACGAAGGCCGGACCCGGTACACCTGCGCGCGCGGCGGCGAACGCCTCTTCGACCGCCGGCGCGAGATCAACCACTCGTGTGACCTTGCGGAACAGCTTCACGTGCGGCGCGACGAGCGGCCGCTGGTCGATGTCCTGCAGCGCGCCGCGACCCTGCAGCGCGGTCGGTGCGGCGCCGCCGAGCAGCACGAGGGGTGACTGCGCGAGCTGCGCGTTCTTCAACGCGGTGATCGTGTTGGTCAGCCCCGGCCCTGCCGTCACCGCCGCCACGCCGGGCGTGCCGGTGAGCCGCGCCGTCGCATCGGCGGCAAACACCGCGGTCGCCTCGTCGCGCACGTCGACGACGCGAATCGCGCGCACCTTGGCCGCCGTCAGGATCGGCGAGATATGGCCGCCGCACAGCGTAAAGACCGTGCGCACGCCATGCGCCTGCAGTGCGGCGGCGACGCGGTCGCCGCCGTGCGTTGCGATCGGTTCAGGTTTCATCGCTTCCAGTTCGACGTGGAGACGAAAAGTTCGTCGTTTTCTTCCGTGCCTCCGTGGTGAAGTTCATCGGCCTTCGAAGGACGAGGTTGTCACCACCGAGGCACAGGGAACTGCGCTTGCTTTTCCCGCTGCGCTCGGTGTCTCGGTGGTGAAGTCAGCCGTTGTCTGCCCGCGCGCGGCCTGTGCGCGTCCGTCGTGAGGTCGACGGCCTTCGAGATCTGTTTTTCACCACGGGGGCACAGCGGCACCGAGAACGGCATCTGGCTTTCCGGGTGCGCCGGTGAATTCATCGCTTCTGCACGCCCGCCATGTGTTGCTGCACGAGCACCTTGAAGTCGATCTTGCCGACGCGCGTCTTCGGTAGCTCGCTACGGAACTCGATCTCGCGCGGGCACGACCACTTGATCAGGTTCTGCCGGCAGAAGTCGATCAGCGCCTGCGCGGTCGCCTCCGATGCCTGCGCCGGGTCCTTCAGCACGACGAACGCCTTGACGCGCTCGACCTGCGCTTCGTCGGGAACGCCGACGACGCAGGCTTCGGCCACCAGCGGATGGCGGTACAGCACGCCTTCGACCTGCGCCGGATACACGTTGAAGCCCGACGACTTGATCATGCGCTTCAGCCGCACCGTGAAGTAGAAGAAACCGTCGGCGTCGCGCCGGCCCAGATCGCCGGTGTGCAGCCAGGTGCGGCCGTCGGCGTGCACGCGCAGCGTCTGGCGCGTGGCCTCGGGATCGTCGAGGTAGCCGAGCATCACTGCGGGACCCGAGACGCAGATCTCGCCCTCCTCGCCGACCGGCGCTTCGTCGGTCGTGCCGGGCGCGCAGATCTTCGCGAGCATGTCCGGAAAGGGCACGCCGATCGAGCGCTCGCGGTACTCGTTGACCGGCATCGCCATGATCGCGGTCACCGCTTCGGTCAGCCCGTAGCCTTCCAGCAGCTTGACGCGGCCGCCGCGTTCGGCGACGAGTTGCTCGAAGCGCTCCTTGACCGGACGCGGCAGCGTGTCGGCGCCGCAGAAGGTGGCGCGCAGGCACGACAGATCCGCTTGCGCGAGCGACGGGTCCTTCGACAGCGCGTCGAACAGCGTCGGCACGCCGACCAGCAGGTTCGGCCGCTTCTTGCGCAGCAGTTGCGCGACGACCTTCGCGTCGAACACCGGCACCAGGATCGAAGTGCCGCCCGCCATGAACGCCGCGTTCACGCACACGCCGAGGCCGAAGCCATGGAAGATCGGCAGGATCGCCAGGATCGAATCGCCGCGTCCCAGGCCGCCCCACGCGGCCGCCTGCATGCCTTCAACGATGAAGTTGCGGTTCGACAGCACGATGCCCTTGGGCTCGCCGGTCGTGCCGCCGGAAAACAGGATCGCCGCCGGATCGTCGGTCTTCGCGTCGGCGCGCGGCGCCGGCCGATGCGGCGCGCGCATCAGCTCGCTCCACCAGCGCACGCGCGGATCGGCCGGCACCGTGGGAATCCTGCGGCCCTTGGTCAGCCAGAAACCGAATCGCTTGACCGGCGACAGGTACTCGGGGATGCGCGCCAGCACGATGCGCTCCAGCGCAAGCCTGGGCTTGACCGCGGCAAAGCGGTCATAAAACGCGTCCAGCGTCAACGCCGTGCGCGCGCCGCTCGCGTTCAGAAAGTGCTCGATCTCCGGCGGCGTCGACAGCGGATGGATCAGCGCCGGCAGCACCCCGAGCTTGTTCGCCGCGTAGAACGCGATGACGCCCTGCGGCGCGGTCGGCATCGAGATCAGCAGTCGCTCGCCGGCCTTCAACCCCAGTGCGGCCAGCGCGTTCGCGCACGCGTCGATCGCGGCGACGAAGCCGCGATACGTGCAGCTCGTGCCCAAGAAGTCCCACGCGATCGCGTCCGGCTGCCGCTGCGCGCTGGCGACAACCGCTTCGTACAGCGTGATCGGCGGATAGTCGAGGGTGGCCGGCACGCTGCCGTAGAAGCGCAGCCAGGGGCGTTCGTTCGCCATCGTGCTGGCCATCGTCTCCTCCGCCTGTTCTTGCCGGGCGCCCGACAGCGCCGGTGCCGATGCGCGGGCGATCCCACACCGCGGCCGGTCCGCGTCCGGCGCGCGCGCGAGCGCGGCGAGACACGCCGGACACAGACAGCCGCTGCGGGCGTCCAGGCGCTCGCGCGGCAGCGCCGGAAGCCGCGCACACCAGCAGCCGCCGGCATCGCCGATGCCGCAGCGAAACGCCGCCCCGCAGCGGGCGCAGTGCGATTGGTCCGGCGCCGCGTCGATCATGCGGCCATTGTCACACGCCTGCGACACAATCCGCCCCATGTCTGCCCGGCCGTCGCGCGCGTTCGCGTACCTGCTGCTGCTCGCCTCGATGTCGCTGGTCGGCGCGTACGTCGCGCTGTCGAAGCCGCTGGTCGCGGTGATCCCCGTGTTCGCGCTCGCTTTCCTGCGCTTCGGCATCGCGGCGTTGGCGATGATCCCGTGGACGCGGCGCGCGGCGGGCGAGCCGCCGCTTTCGCCGCGCGAACGGCGGCAGCTTTTCACGATGTCGTTCTTCGGCAATTTCCTGTTCTCGATCTGCATGCTGACCGGGGTTTCGCTGACGACCGCGACCGCCGCCGGCGTGATCCTCGCCACGCTGCCGGCGGTGGTCGCGCTGCTGTCGCGCATCGTGCTCGGCGAGCCCCTGACGCGACGCGCGCTCGCCGCGATCGCGCTCGCGGTGACCGGGGTCGCGCTGCTGCAGTTCGCCAAAGCCGGCGTCGACGCGGCGCGGCCGGTGACCCTGCTGGGCAATCTGCTGCTTGCCGGCGCGGTGCTGTGCGAGGCGACCTATGTGATCCTCGCCAAGCGGCTGGCGGCGACGCGCACGCCGCTGCGGGTTTCGGCGCTGATCAACCTGTGGGGGCTCGCGCTGATCGCGCCGTTCGGGTTGTGGCAGCTCGTGCGCTTCGACTTCGGCACGCTCGCCGCCGGGCACTGGGCGCTGCTGGTGTTCTACTCGCTCGCCGCGAGCCTGTTCGCGGTGTGGCTATGGATGGCCGGCATGAAGCACGTGCCGGCCAACCAGGCGGGCGTCTTCACGGTCGCGCTGCCGATCGCGGCGACGCTGGTCGGCGTCGGACTGCTCGGCGAGTCGTTCACCGCGCTGCATGCGGCCGCGCTCGTGCTGGCCGCCTCGGGCATCGTGTTGATCAGCGCCGCGCGCGAGCCGGTGCGCGCGGCCAAGTAGTTCAGCGCGCCCGCGCGAGCGCCGCGTCGAGCAGCGGCAATATCAGCGCGCGCGCGTCGACGCGCGCGCGAATGCGCGCCAGCAGCAGGAACGAGCCGACCAGCTTGCGGTGCAGGAACATCGTCTCCGGCGGCGGCGCGCGCAGCAGCCCGCGCCGCCACGCTAGGTCGAAACCGAGCGCCCGCGCCCGCGCGGGCAAATCCGAAGCCGCAAAGTCGTACGCGCCGCGCTGGCGCAGCGGCTCGCAGACGAGCAGGATCACGTCGACCGCGGCGCGCACGCGTTCCGGCGGGTCGTCGCGCGTCACGTAACCGATCGCCGTTGCATGGCGCGCGACCGCGTCAAGGTCGCCGTCGATCGCGGCGCGCGTGATGCGCGCGTAGTTGGCGACGAACGCAGGCGTGAACACGCGCGTCGAACCGAAGTCGAGCAGAGCCACCCGCCCGCCCGGCTGCACCAGATAGTTGGCGAAGTTCGGATCGGTCTGCATCACGCGAAATTCGAACAGTTCGCGGAACATCAGCCGCTCGAGCAACGCGCCGACCGCATCGCGCCGCGCCTGCGGCACGTGGTCCGCTGCCAGCGACTCCAACGGCGCGCCCTCGACGTAGTCCATCGCCATCACGCGCGCGGTCGTGAAGTCGCGATGCACGCGCGGAACGAGCAGCAGCGGCTCGTCGGCGACCAGCTTCGCGAAGTGTTCGAGGAAGCCCGCCTCGGCGCGGTAGTCGGCTTCCTGCAGCAGTTGCCGCTTCGCCTCGGCGACCAGTCCGGCGATGTCCAGATCGAGCGGCAGCACGTTGAACAGCCGCAGCAGCGCGGCGACGTTCTCGACATCGCTCGCGATCGAGCGCGCCACCCCCGGGTACTGGATCTTCAGCGCCAGCTCGCGGCCGTCGGCCGTGCGCGCGCGGTGAACCTGCCCGATCGACGCGGCGGCGATCGGCTCCCGGTCGAAGCGCGCGAAGCGCCGCTCCCAGCCCTTGCCGTATTCGCGGCCGAGCACGCGGCGCAACTGCTCGTCCGGCATCGGCGCCGCTTCGGCACGCAGCACCGCGAGCGCCTGCGCAAACTCCGGCGGCAGCACGTCGTCGCCCTGCAGCGACATCAACTGGCCGAGCTTCATCGCCGCGCCGCGCAGCCGCGCGAGCCGCTCGGCGAGCCGCTTCGCGTTCGCGGCCGACAACAGCGCGGGACCTGCGCGCGGCTGCTGCCGCGCCAGTCGCCGCAGCCCTGCGAGCGCACCGCCGACCGCCAGCTCGCCGGCCGCCAGCCCGAGCCGCGCCAGCCGCCCGAGCCGGGTCTGCGGCACGGGCGCTGCCTTGCGCCTCACTGCGTTTCGGCGGCAGCCTGCGCGCGCCGGCGGGCGAATTCGACGAACCAGTCCAGGCTCGCCGGGTTGGCCATCGCATCCGGATGCGCGACCGTCTCCGGCGGATGGCCGAGCAGCAGTTTCTTGATCGGCAGTTCCATCTTCTTGCCCGACAGCGTGCGCGGCACCTCGGCGATCGCGATGATCTCGTCCGGCACGTGCCGCGCGGACAGTGCCGCGCGGATGCACTCGACGATCCGCTGCTTCAGCGCATCGTCGAGTGCGACGCCGGGACGCAGCACGACGAACAACGGCATGTACGACGGGCGCCCGAGATATTCGAGATCGACGACGAGCGAGTCGAGCACTTCCGGAATCGCCTCGACCGCGCGGTACAGCTCGGCCGTGCCCATGCGGATGCCGTGCCGGTTGATCGTCGCGTCCGACCGCCCGTAGATGATCGCGCCGACCGCCTCGGGTCGCGGCACCAGCCGCAGCCAGTCGCCGTGCCGCCAGACGCCGGGGTAAGCGTCGAAGTAGCTGGCGCGCAGCCGGCGCCCGTCCGGATCGTTCCACAAGTACAGCGGCATCGACGGAAACGGCGCCGCGCAGACCAGCTCGCCGACCTCGCCCTGCACCGGCCGGCCCGCGTCGTCCCACGCCTCGACCTTGAGCCCCAGCGCGCGGCACTGCATCTCGCCTTCGTACACGGGCAGCGTCGGCAGCCCCGTCAGGAACGCGCCGGCCAGATCGGTGCCGCCGGCGATCGACACGAGCCAGACATCGCGCTTGACGTGCGCATACACCCAGCGGTACGCCTCCGGCGGCAGCGGCGAGCCGGTCGAGCCGAGCGTACGCAACGCACCGAGATCCGCGATTCGCGCCGGCTCGATGCCGGCCTTCATGCAGTTCGCGTAGAACGCCGCACCGGCGCCGAAGAAGTCGATGCGCTCGTCGGCGACGAAGCGCCACAGCGCGCCGAGATCCGGCCAGCCGGGATTGCCGTCGTACAGGCAGCTCGTCGCGCCGACCAGCAGGCTCGTGAACTGCACGTTCCACATGATCCAGCCGGTGCTCGTGTACCAGTGGAAGCGGTCGCCGGCCTGCACGTCGCGGTGCAGCCCGATGCCCTTCAGCGCTTCGAGCAGCACGCCGCCGTGGCCGTGCACGATCGCTTTCGGCACGCCGGTCGTTCCCGACGAATAGACGATCCACAGCGGGTGGTCGAAGGCGACCTGCTCGGTCGCAAGCTGCGCCTTGCGCGCGACGAGCTCGTTCCACGCGAGCGCGCCGGGGAACTTCGTTGCGTCGACCGACTCTCCCGGCACCGGAACGATCGCGGTGTGCGCGAGCGTCGGCAGCGCCGTGCGGATTTCGGCGACCACGGCCGCGCGGTCGTATGTCCTGCCGCCGTAGCGATACCCATCGCACGCGATCAGCAGCTTCGGCTCGATCTGGCGAAAGCGATCGAGCACCGCCACCGGCCCCATGTCGGGCGAGCACACCGACCACACCGCGCCGACCGACGCGCACGCGAGGAACGCGACCATCGTCTGCGGAACGTTCGGCAGGTAGGCCACGACGCGATCGCCGGGCACGATGCCGAGCGAACGCAGCGATTCGGCGAGTGACGCGACCTGCCGCTGCAGTTCGCGCCACGACAGCTCGGCGCGCACGCCCGACTCGTTGCGCGCGACGATCGCCGGCCGGGCGTCGGTGGCGTGGCGGAACACCTGGTCGACGATGTTCAGCCGCGCACCCTCGAACCAGCGCGCGCCGGGCATGCGCGGCGCGTCGAGCACGCGCGTGTACGGGGCGGAGGCGCGCACGTCGAAGAACTGCCAGACCGCGCTCCAGAAACCCTCGAGATCGGTCGTCGACCAGCGCCACAGCGATTCGTAGTCGACGAACTGCAGCCCGCGCCGGCGCGCGAGCCACTCGACGAACGCCGTGATCCGCGCGTGACGGATGCGTTCCTCGGATGGGCGCCAGATCGGTTCGGTGGGCGGCGTGTGTTCCATGCCGGCCAAGGATGCGCAGCAAACCGGGCGGCGTCAACTCGGCGCGGTCAGGCTGGGTCCGACAGCCAGGACACCGAGAACACCGAGAACACCGAGAACACCCAGGACACCGAGGACACCGAGGACACCGAGGACACCGAGAAAGCTTGGGCCTTCCTCCGTGCCTTGCACTGACGCTTGCGTTCTGCGAAGGCCGATGGATTCGGCACAGAAGCACAGAGAACGGCTTGTTCTCGGTGTCTCCGTCTCTCGGTGGTGACATCTGCGTTCTGCGAGGCCGATGCATTCACCACGATGGCACGGAGGCGCGTTGGTGCAGCATCGTTTCTGTAGTTTCGTTCCGCTGGTCTGGCCATCACACGGGATTGACGCTCGCCGAACGGGCTCCGCGTAGCTACCGGTGACGATCAACCGGGGCATGGCCGCCGCGCTTTCGCTCGCGCTGCTCGCGGCCACGGTCGCGCTGTGCTACGTGTACGACCGGCTGGTCGGCATCCACAGGCTACGGATGGGACGAGCGCGCCCTACGAAACGACGACCCAGCGCATCGCGCGCTACGCGCTGCGCGCCTTCGCGGGACTCGTGCTCGCGTTCCTGGTCGCGTCGATCGGCGTGATCGTTCCGCTGTCGTTCTCGGCCGGGTCGTTCCTGCACTTTCCACTGCCCGGGCTGTCGCTGCGCTGGTGCGAGGACTTCTTCACCTCCGAGCTGTGGCTGCCGGCGCTGAAGAACAGCCGGATCGTCGGCGCCGGCGCGACCGTCATCGCGACCACGCTCGGCACGCTGGCGGCCTTCGGCTTCCGGCGCGCGCGCCTTTCGGGCGGCCGCCTGCTGTTCGCGGTGCTGCTGTCGCCGCTCGTCGTTCCGGTCGTGATCGTCGCGGTCGGCGTGTACTTTGCATTCGCGAAAGTCGGGCTCGCCGACGGCTACCTGGGACTCACGCTCGCGCACGCCGCGCTCGGCAGCCCGTTCGTGCTGGTCACCGTGCTGTCGACGCTGGCGGGCTTCGACCGCAATCTGCTGAACGCCGCGGCGAGCCTCGGCGCGCCGCCATGGCCGGCGTTCCGCAAGGTCGCGCTGCCGATCATCTTCCCCGGCGTCTTTTGCGGCGCGCTGTTCGCGTTCGCGACCTCGTTCGACGAAGTCGTCGTCGCACTGCTGCTGACCGGTCCCGGTCAGCGCACGCTGCCGCGGCAGATGTTCGCCCGCATCAACGACAACATCAGCCTGACGATCACCGCGGCCGGCACGTTGCCGGTGCTGCTCGCCTGCCTGCTGCTTGTCGCGGCCGAACTGCTGCGGCGGCGCGCCGAACGCCTGCGGCTGCGTCTGCCCGGCTGAGAAGGCGTGAAGCTTTCGTCGCGAGGGGGCTGGGCGCGCGCAGCCGCAGGGCCGACACGCATCAGGCAGATAGGCGAGGCCCGAAAAGGCGCTTGCCTTTCCGGGCAGGCGGGCGGCCGCAGCCAACGTTGCGCAACGGCCCCAGCGGGCCGCGCTGCCGGAAGATCACGCCTTCTATCGAGGATTACGCAACCTCGTGAGGCCGCTACCTTGCGACTTTGCTTTGCGCCGGCTGTCGCCGGTTCAGTCATCCCGAGCGCAGCGAGGGATCTCGGCATTGCGAGCAGCGGAAATTCCTCGCCGTTGGCTCGGAATGACGAGGTCTAAGGCATGTGCACGCCAAGCGGTTGGCACGTGTCCCGAGGATAAGTAATGGTCAATAGGCGTGAGCGCCGGCGAAGCCGGTGCTCACCCGCCCGCCGCCGGTCGCGCGGCCGAAAAGAAGGGTTACAACTTCAACGCGTTTCGGCTTGAGCGCGGTACGCACATCGCGACAATGGGCGTTAGAGAGCCAGGGTCAGAAAGAGCCGCCTGGTCCATTGCAAGGACATCGCGATGAAACCGCTGAAACTTCTGACGATCGCGTTCGCTGCGCTGCTCGCGCTGCTCGCCGCCAGCGAACCGGCGCAGGCACATGGCCGCTGGCGCGGCGGCGTCGTGCTGCATTTCGGATATCCCGGCCCGTACTACTGGGGGCCGCGCTACTGGTATCCGCCGCCCGTTTACTACTATCCGCCGCCGGTCGTGGTCGCGCCGTCCGCGCCGCCTGCGCCGCCCGTTTACGTCGAGCGTGACGACGAAGCCGCGCCGCCGCCGACGCAGTGGTGGTACTGGTGCCCGAGCGCGAAGGGCTATTACCCGTACGTGAAGGAATGCCCGGGTGGCTGGCAGCGAGTGCCGCCGCAGCCGGTCAACTGACGCCGATGCCCACGGAGCCGATCATGCGACAGACCTTCAAGCTCGCGGCGCTCGGGCTCGCGCTCGGTCTGGCCGGCTGTGCGAGCGTGCCGACCGGGCCGTCGTTGCAGGCGCTGCCGGGACGCGCCAAGTCGTTCGAGGCGTTCCAGTACGACGACGCGGTCTGCCGCGACTATGCGCTTGCCCAGATCGGCGGGCGTTCCGCGTCCGGTCGCGCCAACGAAGCGGCCACGGCGAGCGCGGTCGCCGGCACGGTGATCGGCGCGGCCGCCGGCGCGGCCATCGGCGGCAACAGCAGCGCCGCGGGCGTGGGCGCCGGCCTCGGACTGATCACCGGCTCGATGATCGGCGTCGGCGAATCGCAGGGCTCGTACTACGCGTCGCAACGCCGCTACGACGCGGCCTATCACCAGTGCATGTACGCGAAGGGCCACAAGGTCCCCGTCTACGGCCGCTACGCGCAGACGCCGCGCCGCGCCGCGCCCCCGCCGCCGCCAGCGTACCCGGCGCCGCCAGCGTACCCAGCGCCGGTAGTTCCGCCGGCGGATCTGCCGCCATCGGCGTACCCACCGCCAAACGCGCCGCCGCCGCGCTAGCCCGGATGTTTCACGAGGGGCGCGGGAATTGCGCGAGCGGATGCGCGCGGCAGGTTGCGCGAGACGGCCGCAGTCGCGTGCCCGCAGGCACGCGCGAGGAGTTGAGCGCAAGATGACCGCGCAGCCGCCGCGCAAGCCCGCGTAGCCCCGGCGCGCCAGATTGCTGCGCGCCTCGCTCGTTGCAAGTGCTCGACGAAGCTGCCAAAACGACGCATTCGGGGGCGACCTCGTGAGATATGCGGGCTAGACATCGCCGCACCGAACGGGTGCGTGCGCTGCGCTCAGCGAACCGGCACGCGCGCATCGGCCTGCGCGCACGCGTCGACGACCGCGACCGCCGACATGTTGACGATCCTGCGCACCGTC
>JBBIJJ010000040.1:0-22294 GCA_037446035.1 Burkholderiales bacterium | reverse complement strand
GTTCGAGGGCGGCGAAGGTCCGGACGGCGCGCCAACGACGCAAGGCAGCGCGCGCGCGACCGATTTCTCTACCTGAGGGCGCGGCGCGCTTGAACGGAAAAGGGCTGCGACCGCGCAGCCCCCGCACATTCTTGGCTCCCCGACCTGGACTCGAACCAGGGACCTGCGGATTAACAGTCCGTCGCTCTACCGACTGAGCTATCGGGGAAAGAGCGCGCGATTATATCGACTGCGCGCGCGCGTTCAAACGGCGATTCACCCGCGCAGTACGGCGGCGATCGCGTCGCAGACCGGGCCGACGTTTTTTGTGTTCAGCGCGGCCACGCAGATGCGACCGCTTGCGACCGCATAGATGCCGAACTCGGTCCGCAGTCGTTCGACCTGGGCCGCGCTCAATCCGGAGTAGGAAAACATGCCCCGCTGGCGCAGTACGAACGACATGTCGCGTGCGACGCCGCGCGCCTTCAGCCCTTCGACCAGGGCGACACGCATCCGCTTGATGCGCTCGCGCATTTCGCCCAGCTCCTGTTCCCACAGTGCGCGCAACTGCGGATCGTTCAGCACGGTCGCGACGATGCTCGCACCGTGCGTCGGTGGGGTCGAATAGTTGGCGCGAATCACGCGCTTGAGCTGGCTCATGACGCGCGCAGCTTCGTCCTTGCTCGACGTGACGATCGTCAGCGCGCCAACGCGCTCTCCGTACAGCGAGAACGACTTGGAAAAGGAGCTGGCGACGAACACGGGCAGGCCCGAGTCCGCGAACAGACGAACCGCGGTGCCGTCGGCATCGATGCCCTCGGCGAAGCCCTGATAGGCTATGTCGAGGAAAGGGACGAGCCGGCGCTCGCGTGCGATCGCGACGACCCTGCGCCACTGGTCCGGCGACAGGTCCACTCCGGTGGGGTTGTGACAGCAAGCGTGCAGCACCACGACCGTGCCGGCCGGCGCCGCTTTCAGCGCAGCCGTCATGCCGTCGAAGTTCAGCCCAAGCGTGCCGGCGTCGTAGTAGGGGTAGGTGCGGACCTCGAAGCCCGCGGCTTCGAACAGCGCGCGGTGGTTCTCCCAGCTCGGGTCGCTGATCAGGACCGGCGCGTTCGGATCGATTCGCTTCAGGAAGTCGGCGCCAATTTTCAACGCGCCGGTGCCGCCCAGCGCCTGCGCCGTGACCAGTCGGCCCGCAGCCAGGATCGGCGAATCGGCGCCAAACAGCAACTTCTGCACCGCCAAGTCGAAGGCCGCGATGCCTTCGATCGGCAAGTAGCCGCGGGGCGTGGCCACTTTGACGAGCGCTTCCTCAGCGGCGCGAACCGCGTGCAGCAGCGGAATCCTGCCCTCATCGTCCGTGTACACGCCCACACCCAAGTTGACTTTGCCGGGGCGCGGGTCGGCGTTGAACGCCTCGGTCAAGCCGAGGATGGGATCGCGAGGCGCGAGTTGGACGCCGGCGAACAGCGATTGAGTCATCTGGGGCGGCAGGCGATGTGAATGGGGTCGATGGCCGATCGCGCCGAGGGGCCCGGCGGCAAGTCGGAGAGTCTACACGTGCACTGCAGCGAAGCGGCCATGACGCGGGCCCGCCGCCCCGTCGTTCGCACGCGGTGCGGGCTCGGCGCACATCCGGTCAGCCAGCCCACCGTCCGCCGGTCGCCGGGTCCGGATCCGTGCCCTGGAGCGAGCTAAGTCATTGATTGTTTGGAACACAGGGGTCGGCTTCCGAAAAAATCGGACACTAGGCTTTTTGCAGTGCGCCGACTAAAATGCGCACCTTGTCGACGGATATTGCGTCGCAAAAGCCGCCGTGTACGCGACCTTTCCGGATTCGCCGTTTCAGTTGAGCATGCCGTTCGAGCCGGCGGGCGATCAGCCCGAGGCCATCGAACGGCTGACGGCCGGGCTGCGCGATGGACTTGCGTTTCAGACGTTGCTCGGCGTGACGGGGTCCGGAAAGACGTTCACGATGGCCAACGTCATCGCACGGATCGGCTCGCCAACCCTGGTGCTGGCGCCGAACAAGACGCTGGCGGCGCAGTTGTACTCCGAGATGCGCGAGTTCTTTCCGAACAACGCGGTCGAGTACTTCGTCTCGTATTACGACTACTACCAGCCCGAGGCGTACGTTCCGTCCCGCGACCTGTACATCGAGAAGGACAGCAGCATCAACGAGCACATCGAGCAGATGAGGCTGTCCGCGACCAAGTCCCTGCTGGAGCGGCGCGATACCGTGATCGTGGCGACCGTCTCGGCCATCTACGGCATCGGCAACCCGTCCGACTATCACGCGATGGTGCTGACGTTGCGCGTGCGGGACCGCATGAGCCAGCGCGACGTCATCGCGCGGCTGACCTCGATGCAGTACCGCCGCAACGAGACCGAATTCACGCGCGGCACCTTCCGCGTGCGCGGCGACACCATCGACATCTTTCCGGCCGAGCATGCGGAACTCGCGGTGCGCGTCGAGCTGTTCGACGACGAGATCGACAGCCTGCAGCTATTCGATCCGTTGACGGGCAAGATCCGGCAGAAGATTCCCCGCTTCACCGTGTACCCGTCGTCGCATTACGTGACGCCGCGGCAGACCGTGTTGCGTGCGATCGAGGACATCAAGGCCGAGCTGAAGGAGCGGCTCGCTTGGTTCGTCGCACAGGGCAAGCTGGTCGAGGCGCAGCGACTGGAGCAGCGCACGAGGTTCGATCTCGAAATGATGAACGAGCTCGGTTTCTGCAAGGGGATCGAGAACTACACGCGACACCTGTCGGGTGCGCTGCCGGGCGAGCCGCCGCCGACGCTGATCGACTATCTGCCGGCCGACGCGCTGATGATCATCGACGAGTCGCACGTGACGATCCCGCAGTTGGGCGGCATGTATCGCGGCGATCGCGCACGCAAGGAGACGCTGGTCGAATACGGGTTCCGGCTGCCTTCGGCGCTCGACAACCGGCCGCTGCGCTTCGACGAGTTCGAGCGCAAGATGCGTCGCTGCATCTTCGTGTCGGCAACGCCGGCGGAGTTCGAAACCGAGCGTTCATCGCAGATCGTCGAGCAGGTGGTGCGCCCCACGGGACTGGTCGACCCGCAACTGCAGGTGAGGCCGGCGCGCACGCAGGTCGACGACCTGCTGTCGGAGATTCGGCTGCGCGTCGGGCGCAACGAGCGCGTGCTGGTCACGACGCTGACCAAACGCATGGCCGAGGACTTGACCGCGTACCTGGCCGACCACCGCGTCAAGGTGCGCTACCTGCACGCGGACGTCGACACCGTCGAGCGGGTCGAGATCATCCGCGACCTGCGTGCGGGCGTTTTCGACGTGCTGGTCGGCATCAACCTGTTGCGCGAGGGGCTCGACCTGCCGGAGGTCTCGCTAGTCGCGATCCTCGATGCGGACAAGGAAGGGTTCCTGCGATCGACCCGATCGCTGATCCAGACGATCGGCCGCGCGGCGCGACATCTGAATGGTACGGCGATCCTGTACGCGGACGTCGTAACCGATTCGATGCATGCCGCGATCGACGAGACGAACCGCCGCCGTGCCAAGCAGATGCGCTTCAACCAGGAGCGTGGCATCGTGCCGCGCGGCGTGCATAAGCAGGTGCGCGAGCTGATCGACGGCGTCTACGACGCGGGGCCAACGCGCGCCCCGCTCCGGGCAGCAAGCGAAGCCCCGGACTATGAGGTAATGAACGAGAAGCAGGTCGCGCGGGAAATCAAGCGGCTGGAGAAGGTCATGTTCGAGCACGCGCGGAACCTGGAATTCGAGAAGGCGGCGCGCGTGCGGGACCAGTTGGCGGTTTTGAAGGAACGCGTGTTCGGCGCGGCTGGGGCGGGCACCGTCGCGCCGCTGCTTGCTGCCGAGAAGGCGGCCTAGCGGGCGTCCGCGCGGGGCAGAGCCGGAGTCGGATCGGCCGTGAGCGGGTGGTTGAGTTTTGAACTTCCGCGTGCATATCCGGTCTTCCGGACGGGGTTTTGGGACGTTGGTTTCTGGGTGATTGGGTAAGGGGTTTCGCCGGGCGCGAGTCGCCCGGCGACGATGAGCCGGGCAGGCACGACGCGGGCCCGAACAGAAAGGCGCGTTAGAGATGACCAAAATACTTTTCGTTTGCATGGGTAACATCTGCCGGTCGCCGACGGCGGAGGGCGTTTTCCGCAAGATGGTGCGCGACACCGGCCTCGAAGGCAGCGTGCATATCGAGTCGGCGGGCACGCACGCCTATCACGTCGGCGAGCCGCCCGACGTCCGTGCCCAGCAGGCCGCCCGCAAGCGCGGGTACGAGCTGGGCGACCTGCGCGCTCGGCAGATCACGCAGGACGACTTTCGCGAGTTCGATCTGATCTTGGCGATGGACTGGGAAAACCTTGCCCTGCTGCAGCAGCAGTGCCCGCGGGCATACAAGCACAAGCTGCATCTGCTGATGCGCTTTGCCGGGGAGCACGATGCGGCGACGGTTCCCGATCCGTACTACGGCGGACCCGAAGGCTTCAATACGGTGCTCGATTACGTCGAGGACGCGTGCCAGGGCCTGATCGAGGTCGTGCGCAGGCGCGCAACGATGTACGCGGCTGCCTAGGCGGCGCGTTCCTCCCGCGCGCGTGCCGGAACGCGGGTGGCGTCGCGGCCGATCTGCGGCGCCTCGTCCCGGAAGAGTGCGTCCAAGGTTTCTCGTCCAGACAGTCCCGCGCGTGCGGCGCGCCGCTCCTGCGCGCGCGCCCATAGCCGGTGTACGGCGCCGGTCCAGGTCGAACCGCTCAGCAGGTACCGGCGCAGCGTGCGGCGACGGTTCGCCTCCACCACACGTGCGTACGCCGATGGCTCCGTTGCGTGGCCCGCCGCTTCGATGTCGCGTCGAAACACGGCGGACAGGTTCGCCTTCGATGGCGCAGCATCGACCAGCAGCGGCGTGAGTCCCGCCAAGCGCGCCAGCCGCGTCAACGGGCCGGATGCGAAGTAATAAAGATGCGCGTAGTGGTACAGGTTCGACGGCGAGCTGGCCTCGGTCAGCGCGTTCGGGACTTCCACGTACAGGTACCCTCCAGGCTTCAGCCACCGCGCCAGCTTGGCCAGTCCCGCACACGGGTCGCGCAGGTGTTCGAGCACGTGGAAGATCGTGATCAGGTCGAACTCTGCGGCCGCGAACGTCGCGTCGTCGAGCGTCCCCGGATGCAGGTCGACGCCGTATTCGACGCGAGCGAATTCGCGGTAACCGTCGTTCGGTTCGATGCCGGTCAGGCGATAACCGCGGCTGGTGAGCAGATAGGCAAACTCGCCGCCGCCGGCGCCGCAGTCGAGCACGCGCGCCGGCGGTTGCGCCAGCAGGGCGACGGTGCGGAGTCGGTCCAATGCCACCCGGCCCGCGCGGAAGATGTGCTTGATGCGCGGCACCGCGGCCGACTTGTACTCGCGCCGATAGCGTTCGGCGTAGAAGCGCGCCAACTCCGCGGCACTGGGCAGCGGGTCGACATAGGTCAGGCCACACGCACGGCAGCAGGTGACGTTCAGGGGCGCGCCCTTCCGGTCCCTGGTCTGAACCAAGGTGCCCTCGCGCCCGCCACACAGATTGCAGGGACTGGTTGCGACGTAATCGGTGAAGCGTGCTGGCGCGGACAACGCGGCCTCCTTTCGGAACGCTGGAGCATATCCAATCGCCAGCTGCGTTCACCCGAAAGGAGTTGTTGACTGAAATACTCGGGTTAGCTAGTATTCCGACCACAGAGATCGGAAATACTGGCGGCGGTCTTCCGGCGCGCCGCTGACATGGCACCGATCGAACCGGACCGCAGAGGTGGAACTATGCGCTTGACGACCAAAGGACGTTTTGCCGTAACGGCGATGATCGACCTCGGCCTGCGGCAGCACCACGGCCCGGTGACGCTGGCGGGCATCAGCCAGCGGCAGAGGATCTCGCTGTCGTACCTGGAGCAGTTGTTTGGCAAACTTCGCAGGCACGCGCTGGTGGAAAGTACGCGTGGCCCCGGCGGAGGTTACACGCTGGGCCGGCCGATGGCGGACATCTCCGTGGCGGACATCATCTTCGCCGTCGACGAGCCGATTGACGCAACACAATGCGGCGGGAAGGAAAATTGCGATAACGACCAGCGCTGCATGACCCACGACCTGTGGGCCAACCTGAATCGTCACATGGTGGATTTCCTGGATTCGGTGTCGCTGCAGGACCTCGTCGATCAGCAGAAGGAACGGCTCGCGCAGAAGGGCACGCTGGCGAGCGTGCTGCACGATTCGCGTCCGCCGCGGCGTTCGCCGGCCGTTGCCAAAGCTCAAACTGTCGCCAGCTAGGGAAGACCCGATGAAGCTTCCGATCTACCTCGACTATGCGGCGACGACGCCGGTCGATGCGCGCGTCGTCGACGCGATGATCCCGTGGTTGCGCGAGCGCTTCGGCAACCCGGCGTCCCGCAGCCACGCGTTCGGCTGGGAGGCGGAAAAGGCGGTGGAGACGGCGCGCGAACAGGTCGCGGATCTGGTCAACGCCGATCCGCGCGAGATCATCTGGACCTCGGGAGCGACCGAGTCCGACAACCTCGCGCTGAAGGGTGCGGCCCACTTCTACAAGGACAAGGGCAGGCACCTCGTCACCGTGAAGACCGAGCACAAGGCCGTGCTCGACACGATGCGTGAGCTCGAGCGCGAGGGTTTCGAGGTCACCTACCTCGACGTCGAGAGCAACGGACTGCTCGACCTGCGGAAGTTCGAAGCGGCGCTGCGCCCCGGCACCACGCTGGTGTCGGTGATGTACGTCAACAACGAGATCGGCGTGATCCAGGACATTCCGGCGATCGGCGAGATCTGTCGCAGTCGCGGTATCGTCTTTCACGTCGACGCCGCGCAGGCGACCGGCAAGGTCGAAATCGACCTGCAGAAGTTAAAGGTCGATTTGATGGCTTTTTCGGCGCACAAGACCTACGGGCCGAAGGGCATCGGGGCGTTGTACGTGCGGCGCAAGCCGCGCGTGCGGCTCGAGGCGCAGATGCACGGCGGCGGCCACGAGCGCGGGCTGCGCTCGGGCACGCTGCCGACGCACCAGATCGTCGGTATGGGCGAGGCGTTCCGCATCGCAAAGGCGGAGATGGCGACCGAAAACGAGCGCATCCGCATGCTGCGTGACCGATTGTTGAAGGGCTTGACGGAGATCGAGGAGGTGTTCGTCAACGGGGACCTCGAACGGCGCGTCCCGCACAATCTGAACGTCAGTTTCAACTATGTCGAAGGCGAATCGCTGATCATGGCGATCAAGGACGTCGCGGTGTCGTCGGGCTCGGCCTGCACGTCCGCGAGCCTGGAGCCTTCGTACGTGCTGCGCGCGCTGGGCCGCAGCGACGAACTGGCGCACAGTTCGATCCGGTTCAGTGTCGGCCGCTTCACGACCCAGGAGGAGATCGACTTCACGGTCGGCCTGCTCGAGCGCAAGGTGGCCAAGCTGCGCGACATGTCGCCGCTGTGGGAGATGTACAAGGACGGCGTCGATTTGAATACCGTGCAATGGGCGGCGCACTAGGGCGGCGCCGGCAATCGCAAACGAGAGGAAAGTCATGGCGTACAGCGAAAAAGTCATCGACCACTACGAGAACCCGCGCAACGTCGGCTCCTTCGACAAGAGCGACGGCAGTGTCGGCACCGGCATGGTCGGGGCGCCGGCGTGCGGCGACGTGATGAAGCTGCAGATCAAGGTCAACGCGCAGGGCGTCATCGAGGACGCGCGCTTCAAGACCTACGGCTGCGGCTCGGCGATCGCTTCGTCGTCGCTGGTCACCGAATGGGTCAAGGGCAAGACGCTCGATCAGGCCATGCAGCTGAAGAACACGCAGATCGCCGAGGAACTCGCGCTGCCCCCGGTAAAGATCCACTGCTCGATCCTGGCCGAGGACGCGATCAAGGCTGCGATCAAGGACTACCGACAGAAGCACGGGCTGGCCGAGCCGGTCGAGCAGAAGGCGGCGGCCTAGTCGGGGCGACGGAGAAATCGATGGCGGTGACGATGACGGAACGGGCGGCGCGCCACGTCGCCGACTTCATCAGCAAACGGGGCAAGGGCATCGGTCTGCGCCTGGGCGTGCGCACGACCGGTTGTTCCGGCATGGCGTACAAGCTTGAGTATGCTGACGCGATCAACCCCGACGATCAGCAGTTCGAGAGCCATGGCGTGCGCATCCTGGTCGACCCCAAGAGCCTCGCCTACATCGACGGTACCGAACTCGACTTCGTGCGCGAAGGTCTGAACGAAGGATTCCGATTCAACAACCCCAAAGAGAAGAACCGCTGCGGCTGCGGCGAGTCCTTCAACGTCTGAACTTCCCGCGGTCGGCGCGCCGTCGGGCCGTTCGGCGCGGCTGCGTCGCGGCGGCCGCTGCAGCCGACCCGACTTCCGTGACGACAAGCGCTGCGGACCACTTCGCCCTGTTCGGCCTCGAGCCGCGCTTCGCGCTCGACACCGATGCGCTTGAGCGCGCCTATCGGCAGGTGCAGGAACGCGTGCATCCCGACCGCTACGCCGCCGCATCGGCAGCCGAGCGGCGTGTCGCGATGCAATGGGCTACGCGCGCGAACGAAGCCTTCCAGACGCTGCGCTCGCCGGTCAAGCGCGCGGCGTATCTGTGTGAGCGCCATGGCGCGGCGATCGCGGCGGAATCGAACACGGCGATGCCGCCGGACTTCCTCGCGCGGCAGCTCGAGTGGCGCGAGGCACTCGCCGAGGCGCGCGACGCCCACGACCACGCAGCGCTCGCGCGCTTGCGCGGGGAATTGCATCGTTTGCGCAACGAGACGCTTGCAGACCTGGCCGAGGCGTTGGACCGCGCGCGCGACTACCAGCGCGCGGCCGATCTGGTGCGGCAGCTGATGTTCATCGAGAAGTTCGGCGACGAAGTCTCCGCCGCCGACATCGAGGCCGCCTGAGCGATGGCGCTGCTGCAGATCGCCGAACCCGGCATGTCGCCGGCGCCGCACGAGCGGCGTCTGGCGGTCGGTATCGATCTGGGAACAACCAATTCGCTGGTCGCCACCGTCCGCAACAGCCTTGCGGTCGTGCTCGAGGACGAGCAAGGCAGGGCGCTGCTGCCGTCGGTGGTGCGCTACCGCGCCGACGGCGGCGTCGAGGTCGGCGCCGAAGCGCTCGCCCATCGGGCCGCCGACCCGCGCAACACGATCGTGTCCGTCAAGCGCTTCATGGGCCGCGGTGTGAAGGACGTCGAGCACGTCGAGAACCTGCCGTACGACTTCGTCGACGCGCCCGGCATGCTGCAGATCCGCACCGTCACGGGCGTCAAGAGCCCGGTCGAGGTATCGGCGGAGATCCTCAGGGTCCTGCGCGAACGCGCCGAGGCTGCGCTCGGCGGCGAGCTGGTCGGCGCGGTCGTCACCGTTCCGGCGTATTTCGACGACGCGCAGCGGCAGGCCACGCGCGACGCGGCGCGGCTGGCCGGATTGAACGTGCTGCGGCTGTTGAACGAGCCGACCGCGGCCGCACTCGCCTACGGGCTCGACAACGCCGCCGAAGGCGTCTACGCGGTCTACGACCTCGGCGGCGGGACCTTCGATATCTCGATTCTGAAGCTGACCAAGGGCGTGTTCGAGGTGCTTGCCACGGGTGGCGACACCGCGTTGGGCGGCGATGACTTCGACCATCGCCTGTACTGCTGGGCGCTGGAGCAGGCCGATCTGTCGCTGCTGCCGCCCGAGGACACCAGCCTGCTGACGGTCAAGGCGCGCGCGGCCAAGGAAGCGCTGTCGGCGAAAGACAGCGCGACGATCCAGGCGCGCCTGAGCCAGGGCCGCTGGATCAACCTGACGATCAAGCGCGACATCTTTGCGGGCATGACGCAACATCTCGTGCACAAGACGCTCGACGCCGCGCGGCGTGCGCTGCGCGACGCCGGACTGAAGCCGGCCGACGTCAAAGGTGTGGTGATGGTCGGCGGCGCCACGCGCATGCCCCACGTGCGCAAGGCGGTCGCCGACCTGTTCGGTCGGGAACCGTTGATCGACATCGACCCGGACAAGGTCGTCGCGCTGGGTGCGGCGATGCAGGCCAACCTGCTCGCCGGCAATCACGCACCGGGGGAGGACTGGCTGCTGCTCGACGTGATCCCGCTGTCGCTGGGCCTGGAGACGATGGGCGGGCTGGTCGAGAAGATCATCCCGCGCAACTCGACGATCCCGGTGGCGCGCGCGCAGGAGTTCACGACCTTCCGCGACGGCCAGACGGCGATGGCGATCCACGTCGTACAGGGCGAACGCGAGTTGGTGTCCGACTGCCGCTCGCTCGCCCGCTTCGAACTGCGCGGCATTCCGCCGATGGCGGCCGGCGCCGCCCGCATCCGCGTCACTTTCCAGGTCGACGCCGACGGCCTGCTTTCGGTGTCGGCGCACGAAACGACGAGCGGCGTCGAGGCAGCGATCGTCGTGAAACCATCGTATGGGCTGAGCGACGAGGAGATCGCGCGCATGCTGCAGGACTCGATCGGCGCGGCCGAAGCCGACGTCGCCGCGCGCGCGCTGCGTGAGCAGCAAGTGGAAGCGCAGCGCCTGATCGAAGCGACGAGTGCCGCGCTCGCCGCCGATGCCGACCTGCTGGACGATGCCGAGCGCGCCGAGGTCGAACGCCTGCTGCGCGAACTGATCGACATCGCGCGCGGCGACGAGCATCTCGCCATCAAGGCGGCGATCGACAGGCTCGCGCACGGTACCGAGGAATTCGCCGCGCGCCGGATGGACCGCACGATCCGCGCGGCGCTCGCGGGGCGGCGCGTCGACGAAGTGCTGCCCAAGTGAGCATGCCGAACATCACCGTCCTGCCGCATGAGGAGCTTTGCCCCGCCGGCGCGACGATCGAGGCCGTGCCGGGCAAGAGCATCTGCGAGAACCTGCTGGCGAACGACATCGAGATCGAACACGCGTGCGAGATGTCGTGCGCCTGCACGACCTGCCACGTGATCGTGCGCGAAGGCTTCGACACGCTCGACCCGAGCGACGAGGACGAGGACGATCTCCTCGACAAGGCCTGGGGGCTCACGCCGACTTCGCGTCTGTCGTGCCAGGCGATCGTCAAGGACAAGGATCTCGTGATCGAGATCCCCAAGTACACGATCAACCAGGTGAAGGAGGGCGGTCGATGAAGTGGACCGACTCGCTCGAGATCGCGCTCGCGCTGGCGGAGAAGCACCCGGATGTCGACCCGCAGTACGTCAATTTCGTCGACCTGCACCGCTGGGTGTGCGAGCTGCCCGGCTTTACCGACGATCCGAAGCGCTCCGGCGAGAAGATCCTCGAAGCGATCCAGATGGCGTGGATCGACGAGGTGAAGTGAGACTCAGAAGCTGTGAATCTTTCTGCTGCGCGGTCCGCTGGCGTCGTTGCGCGGTGTTGGCTCCGGCCGCTTCGCTTCACATCGGCTCTGCCGATGTGAGCCTGCGCCGAAACTGCGTTTTCGGGCCTCGCCTATCTACTTGATATGTCTCGGCCCTGTGCTCCGTGCGCCTAGCCAGCGGCCCGCTCGCGACGAAATCTTCACAGCTTCTCAGAACTTCTGCGGGCGGAACACGCCGACCTCGGCGGTAAACAGCGTCACCGCGTAGTGCGGCGCGTAGCTCGCGAGCACGTGCGACGCCAGGCGTTCGGCGACCGCGTCGGCGCAGATCACCTTCATCTCGATCGAGCGATCGGCCTCCCACGCCGCTTCGCGCTCGCCGCGTTCGCCGCCGCCGCGCACGTCGGTGATCGTGTAGCCGTGCGCACCGAACGTGCGCGCGTCGTGGATCAACGCCTTTTCGAGCGCCGCTTCGGCGATGATCACCAGCAGCGTTTTCGGGTGCGACTGCATGTTCAGCCCTTCAGCCAGCGCGCGTACTGAAGATAGACCGGAATGCCGACCGTGATGTTGAACGGGAACGTGACGCCGAGCGCCACGCCGATCGACAGCGCAGGATTGGCCTCCGGCACCGCGATCCGCATCGCCGCCGGCGCCGCGATGTAGGAGGCGCTGGCCGCCAGCGTGGCCAGCAGTGCCGTGCCGCCGAGGCTCAACCCGACAAAATGACCGACCACTGCGCCGAGCGCACCCAGTGCGAGCGGTGCGGCGATTCCGAAGACGACGAGGAAGGGGCCGGCGCGTTTCAGATCCGCCACCCGTGCGCCCGCGACCAGTCCCATTTCAAGCAGGAACAGCGCCAGCACGCCCTTGAACAGGTCCACGAACAGCGGCTCGATCGGCGCCAGTCTGCTGGGGCCAGCGAGCGCGCCGATCGTCAGCCCGCCGAGCAGCAGCAGCACGCTCTTGCCGAACACGACCTCATGCGCCAGGGTGCCCCAGGCGATGCGCTGTGTGCCGCCGAGCCGGGCGAGCACGATGCCGGTGACGATGCCCGGCGCTTCCATCAGTGCGACCAGCAGCGGCAGGTGCGGCTCGGCGGGAATCTTCCGCTGCGCCAGCACGCTCAGACCGACGGCGAAGGTGACCACCGAAACCGAGCCGTAGTGCGCCGCGATCGACGCGCTGTCGGCGCGCGACACTCCGCCGATGCGCAACAGCAGCGGAAACAGCAGCAGCGGGATCGTCGCGCCGAGCGCGATCGCCGCCAGCGCCTGCGGCAGCACGGCTGCCAGCGGCTGCTGCGCGAGCTGCGTGCCGCCCTTCAGTCCGATCGCCAGCAGCAGGTAGATCGACAGCGCTTCGTACAGGGCTTCGGGCAGGCGCAGGTCGCTCTTCGCAAGCCGCGCCAGCACGCCGAGCAGAAAGAAGAAGACGACCGGATCGATCATGCGCCCCGCAGCAGGCCGTCGATCGTGACCAGCGCCGCTTCGAGCGTGAAGGCGTCGCGTTCGATCGCGTCGAGCACGGCGTCGATCTCGCGCGATTCGATTCGCGCAACTTCACCATCGCGGTTGTGCGGTTGTATTCCCGGCGGCAGGTTGGCGTCGAATACCTGCACGGACTCGACCAGGTAACCCTCGGGCACGGGGCGGCGTTCGCGCAGGAACCCGCCGCGCGCGAGTGGCAGTTGCGCCAAATCGAGGCCGGCCTCCTCGTGCGCTTCGCGCGCGAGCGCTTCGAGTTCGCTTTCGCCGGCGGCGACCATGCCGCCGACCAGGTTGTCCCACAGCCCGGGATCGATCGGCTTGTGATCGGCGCGCCGCGCGACCACCAGCCGACCGTCGCGTGTGAACGCGTTCATGTGCACGGCGTGGGTGGCGATGCCGAGCGCGCGACAGGCGGCGCGCTCGATCGTTGCTAGCGGTGCGCCGCCGTCGAGCGGACGCACGTCGAGTTGTTCGTCGCGCCAACCCTGCAGCAGGCCTTCGTCGCGCAAGCGGAAGGCAGCGTCGGCGAGCAGCGCGCTGCGCGCACGGAGGTCCAGACCTTCGGTGACGAACTCGAGTCCCGCGCTGCGCAGCGCGCAGCGCGGCTCGCGCGCAGCGAGAAAGCGTGCGACCTCCGGGCTCGCCGTACCGATCGGATGGCCCGCCATGCGAACGGCAACCCAGCCCTGCGGCGGCGGGACATCGGCGCACGCCAGCAGCCGCCGCTGCAGCGCCAGCAGGCGTGCTGGATCGGCCTTCAACCGCGCTCCTCCGGACGCATGTGCGGAAACAACAGCACGTCACGGATGCTCGGCGTATCGGTCAACAACATCACGAAGCGGTCGACGCCGACGCCGCAGCCGGCCGCCGGCGGCATGCCGTACTCGAGCGCACGGATGTAGTCGGCGTCGTAGTACATCGCCTCCTCGTCGCCGGCGGCGCGCGCCTTCACCTGCTCGAGAAAGCGCGCGGCCTGGTCCTCGGGGTCGTTCAATTCGGAAAACCCGTTAGCGGTCTCGCGCCCGGCGATGTAGAGCTCAAACCGCTCCGTGATGCCCGGCCGTGTGTCCGAGGCTCGCGCCAGCGGCGACACCTCGACCGGATAGTCGACGATGTAGGTCGGCTGCACCAGCTTCGTCTCCACGGTTTCCTCGAACAGCGCCAGTTGCAGCGCGCCCAGCCCAGACTCCTGCGCGTGCGTGCTGCCCAGCCGCGCCAGCTCCGCATGCAGGTAGTCCCGGTCGGCGAGCTGCGCCTCCGAGTACTGCGGCGCATGCCGCCTGATCGCTTCGACGATCGTCAGCCGCGCGAACGGCCTGGACAGATCGATCGTCGTTCCTTGGTAGTTGAGCACGGCCGAACCGGCGGCGGCGAGCGTGACTTCGCGCAGCAGCGCCTCGGTGAAGTCCATCAGCCAGCGGTAGTCGTGGTACGCGGCATAGAACTCCATCATCGTGAACTCGGGGTTGTGCCGCGGGGAAAGCCCCTCGTTTCTGAAGTTGCGGTTGATCTCGAACACGCGCTCGAAGCCGCCGACCAGCAGCCGCTTCAGATACAACTCGGGCGCGATGCGCAGAAACATGTCGATGCCGAGCGCGTTGTGGTGGGTGACGAAAGGCTTGGCCGCGGCCCCACCCGGGATCACCTGCAGCATCGGGGTTTCGACCTCGAGGAAACCGTGCTCGGTCATGAAGCGGCGCATCGCGTCGATCGCGCGGCTGCGGACGATGAAGGTCGTGCGCGCCGACTCGTTCATCAGCAGATCGACGTAGCGCTGGCGGTAGCGCGCTTCCTTGTCCTCCAGCCCGTGGAACTTGTCGGGCAGGGGCCGTAAGGACTTGACCAGCAGCCGCAGCGCGCGGCAGCGCACCGACAGCTCGCCTTTCTGCGTCCTGAACAGCACGCCGTGCGCGCCGACGATGTCGCCCAGGTCCCAGTGCTTGAAGTCTTCGTAGGCGTCCGCGCCGATGTCCTCCGGCGTGACGTAGAACTGGATGCGGCCGGAGGCGTCCTGCACGGTCGCGAAGCTCGCCTTGCCCATCACGCGCTTGAGCATCATGCGGCCGGCGACGGCGACCTCGACGCTTTCGCTAGCCAGCGCCTCGCGCTGGTAGCCGCCGTACTTGCCCTGCAGGTCGCCGGCGTGCTGCGTGCGGACGAAGTCGTTCGGAAACGCCGGGCCCCGTGCGCGCAGCCGGGCGAGCTTGGCGCGGCGCTCGGCGACGATCTGGTTGTCGTCCGGCGGTGCGGCCGGCGGCGGCGTGGCGGTCATGGTCGCGTTCTTTCTTTAGCCGTTGCGCACGTCGGCGACGGGTTGCGCTCCGAAGTCTGCGCGCGCGAGGTAGGCGAGCACGCGTGCAGCGGCGGCTTCGGGCGTGGCCAGCTGGCCGCTCGACTTCAGCTGCCTGAACTGCTCGATGTCGGGGAACCCCGCCGGATCGGAGGCGCGCAGTTCCCCCTGCATGTCGGTGTCGATGACGCCGGGCGCGAGCGAAACGATCCGCGCCGGATTCGGCTGCCGCTGTTCATCCAGCGCCGTGACGCGCGAGAAGTGATCGAGGCCGGCTTTCGCTGCACAGTACGCGGCCCAGCCGGCGATCGGCCGGCGTCCGGCCCCGGACGAAACGTTGAGCACGTGCCGCTGCGCCTGCCAGCCGCGCGTTGCGCGCAGAAACGCGCTCGTCAGCGCCAGCGGCGCCTCGAGCCCGACGCGGATCACCGCAGCCAGCGTTTCGGCATCGCTCGCATCGATCGGTCCGACCTTGCCCAGCAGCCCGGCGTTGTTGATCAGCGTCGCCTGGGCGAAGCGGTCGCGCGACTGCGCGTGCAGCCAGGCTTCGAGCCGGGCGGCGGCACCGACGGCGTGCGTCAGATCGAGCGCCCATTGCTCGAGGCGCGCGCCTTTCATCGCCGCCGTCGCTTCGAGCGTGTGATCGGGACGGCGCGAAATGGTGAGCAGCATGCGGTCGGGCGCGATCAATTGCTCGACCAGCGCGCGGCCCAATCCGCGCGACGCGCCGGTGACGATGTAAAGGTCCATCGCTTACACCCCCTGCTTGAGACTGGCTTCGATGAACGGATCGAGGTCGCCGTCGAGCACCGCCTGCGTGTTGCCGATCTCGACGTTGGTGCGCAGGTCCTTGATGCGCGACTGGTCGAGCACGTAGCTGCGGATCTGGTGTCCCCAGCCGATGTCGGTCTTCGTGTCCTCGAGCTTGGCCTGCTCGGCGCGCCGCTTGCGCAGTTCCTGCTCGTATAGCTTGGACTTGAGCATCGCCATCGCTTCGGCCCGGTTGCGGTGCTGGCTGCGGTCGTTCTGGCTGGACACGACGATGCCGGTCGGGATGTGCGTGATGCGCACCGCGCTCTCGGTCTTGTTGACGTGCTGGCCACCGGCGCCGGAGGCGCGATACACGTCGATACGCAGGTCGGCGGGGTTGATCTCCACTTCGATCGACTCGTCCACTTCCGGGTAGACGAACACGCTGGCGAACGACGTATGCCGGCGCGCGTTGGCGTCAAATGGCGACTTGCGCACCAGCCGGTGGATGCCGGTTTCGGTGCGCAGCGTGCCGTACGCGTAGTCGCCGGTGACCTTGATCGTCGCGCCCTTGATGCCGGCGACCTCGCCTTCGGTCTGCTCCAGCAGCTCGCTCCTGAAGCCGCGCCGTTCGCAGTAGCGCAGGTACATGCGCTCGAGCATCGCCGCCCAGTCCTGCGCCTCGGTGCCGCCGGCACCGGCCTGGATCTCGATGAAGCAGTTGTTCGGGTCGAGCGGATTGTTGAACATCCGCCGGAACTCGAGGTCGGCGATCTGCTTGGCGAGTGCGTCAACGTCTGCCGAGACGGCGACGAGGGTGGCGTCGTCGCCGTCGGCGCGCGCCATCTCGAAGAGCTCCGCCGAATCGCGCAGGCCGCCGTCCAGCCGCTGCATGCGCCCGACGACTTCCTCGAGGAGCTTTTTCTCGCGGCCCAACTCCTGCGCGCGTTTCGGATCGCTCCAGACCGCGGGGTTCTCGAGCTCGCGGCTTACCTCGGCGAGGCGACGCTCCTTGGCGTCGACGTCAAAGATACCTCCGCAAGTCCGCGAGCCGCGCCTGCAGCTCCGCGAGTGTGGCGGCGATCTGATTGAGTCGTTCGGCTTCCATCGTCGGTTCTTTCCTCGATCGAGCCGCGCATTATAGGTAGCGAGGCGGCGTCCTCAGCCGATGTGCTCGATGACGAGCTGCACGCGTCGGGCACCCTGGTATTCGTCGAGGACGGGACGGTAGGCAAGCACCGCCCGCCCGGGCAGCGATTCGGTTCGCTTGAACCAGATCGCAGCGAAGCGCCTGCCCGCGAGCTCGAGCGTGAGCCGCAGATGCTGGTCCTTGACCAGCCGCTGCTCGGCGACGATGAATTCATTCGCGTACAGCGGCGGCGGGAAGCCCTGGCCCCAGATCTGCCGCTCGGTGGCCTCGATCAGCGCGAGTTCGATGTCTGCGGGGGCGAGCGGGCCGTCGGTGGCGACCGTGCGCGCGAAGTGCACGGCCTCCGCGCTGGCGCGCGTGGCCGCCTCGAATGCGCGCGTAAACGGCTCGTAGCGCTCGGCCTTCAACGTCAGCCCGGCGGCCAGCGCGTGCCCGCCGAAGCGCTCGATCAGGTCGGGGGCGGCCTTGGTCACCAGGTCGAGCGTGTCGCGCAGATGCACGCCTTCGATCGAGCGGCCCGAGCCGCGCAGCGTCGATTCGTCGGCGCGGGCGAACGCGATCGTCGGCCGGTGGTAGCGCTCCTTGACGCGCGCGGCGACGAGCCCGACCACACCCTGGTGCCAGTCCTCGTTGAACAGCGTGATCGTGCGCTGTCCGTCCGGCACGGAATCCTGCAGCTCGGCGAGCGCGTCGAGCTGCATGTCGGCTTCGATCGCGCGCCGCTCGCGGTTCAACTCGTCGAGCTGACGCGCGAGATCCAGCGCGCGCTCCGCGTCGTCGGTGGTCAGGCATTCGATGCCGACCGTCATGTCGGTCAGCCGGCCGGCGGCGTTGATGCGCGGGCCGAGCGCGAAGCCGAGGTCGGAAGCCTGCGCGAGCCGCGCGCTGCGTCCTGCGACCTGAAAGAGCGCCGCCACGCCCGGTTGCATCCGGCCGGCGCGGATGCGCTCCAGCCCGGCGGCCACCAGAATGCGGTTGTTGCGATCGAGCCGGACGACGTCGGCGACCGTGCCGAGCGCGACCAGATCGAGCAACGCGTCGAGCCGGGGCTGTGTCGCTTCGGTGAAGCGGCCGCGCGCGCGCAGTTCGGCGCGCAGCGCGAGCAGCACGTAGAACATCACGCCGACGCCGGCCAGGTGCTTGCTCGGAAAGCCGCAGCCCGGCTGGTTCGGATTGACGATCGCGCGTGCGGCCGGAAGCCGTTCGCCCGGCAGATGGTGATCGGTGATCAACACGTCGATGCCCAGCGCGTTGGCGCGATCCACGCCGGCCACGCTGGCGATGCCGTTGTCGACGGTGATCAGCAGCTCGGGACGCGGCGAGCGCGCGGCGGCCAGATCGACGATCTCCGGCGTCAGTCCGTAGCCGTATTCGAAGCGGTTCGGTACCAGGTAATCGACCTGCGCGCCGAGCGCGCGCAGCCCGCGCAGCCCGACCGCGCAGGCGGTCGCACCGTCGCAGTCGTAGTCGGCGACGATCAGCAATTGCTTGCCCTGATCGATCGCCGCGGCGAGCAGACGCGCCGCGGCGTCGACCTGCGACAGCTCGCCAGGGGCGATCAGCTCGCGTGTGGCCAGTGCCAGCTCGCGCACCGAGCCGATCCCGCGCGCGGCGAGCGCGCGTGCGAGCGGTGCGGGCAGACCGGCTGCCTCCAGCCGGCGCGCGGCAACGGGATCGTAGTCGCGTTCAACGAGCCTGGCATTCATTCGGCGTGAGCCTCGCGCAGCAGCTCGGCCGGCCTCGTTCGCCGCCACACGCGCCAGCCGTCGCGCGCGCCAAGCGTGAAGCGGCGCGTCGTGCGCGCGCCCGTCAGCACCAGTTCCACCGACGCGAAGCGGCTGCCGAATGCACGTGCGCGGACCGATTCGACATACTGCTCGAATGCCGGCAGCAGGTCCATCCAGGATGCCCAGTCCTCGGCGGATGCGCTCGGCTGCAAGGCGTCCCACATACACAAGGCGTCGCCGTCCGCCGGCGGCGTCGCTTGCGCCGACAACAGCGCCGACGGCGTGAGCCCGGCGGCCAGCGCCCATCCGCGCAGTACCGGGTCGTCGGCGAGCAGCGTCTTGAACGGCGCGCGCGGCAGCGGGTTCCAGACGCCGCCGCCGTGCAGCCAGAGCGCGTTGACGGTCGGCAGGCCGCGCGCTTCGCGCGCCGCATTGACCGGATGAATGTGCCAGCGCATCTGGATGTCGTTCAGCAGCCTGCGCCAGCGCGCCGCGTCCGCGCCGGTGGGCAGCACGTCGTGCGCGCAGCGGCCGAGCGCGGCCGTCAGCGGCACCGTGTCGAGCTGCCAGGGGGGATCGACGTCGAGGAACCAGTGTGCATGGTCGATCAGCCGCAGCGCCGCGCCGGCCTCGCGTGCGGCTTCGTCGGCGGTGGCGGCGAGTGCCTGTGCTTCGTCCGCGGCGAGCGGTGCCGCGGCCAGCGACGCGACCAGCAGATGGTCGCGCGCGAGCGCAAAGTGCACCGGCTCGCAGAACCACAGTTGGGATGCCGGGCTCGGGTTGGTGGCGCTGTCGCGGTTGAGCGCACGCCACGCGTAGGGCGCGGTGACCGGCGCGGCCGTCGATCCGCCAAAGGTGCGCCACAACCAGTCCAGGTGCGGCAGCGTCGCGGTCGCGGCGCCGGACGACTCGTCGCGGCGGCTGGCGCGCGCCAGGCGCGCAAGCAGCCGTGGCGCCGCAAACGCGCGCACCGCGGCGGCGACGCCCGCGGGAACCAGCGCACCAGGGGCGACGACGAACCAACGCATGCGCTCGATTGTACGGAGCGGTGCACGCGCGGCGTGCGGTCGCTTCGATAGAATGCGCGCGCCCTGCGGAACTCCCCTTGAATCTTCCCTACGAAATACGCATCGGCCTGCGCTACACGCGTGCCGGGCGGCGCGCCCGGCGACGCAACGCGTTCATCTCGTTCATCTCAGCGATCTCGATGGCTGGCATCGCGCTCGGCGTGATGGCGCTGATCGTCGTGCTGAGCGTGATGAACGGTTTCACGAAGGAAGTGCGCGCGCGCATGATGGCGGCGCTGTCGCACGTCGAGATCACCTCGTTCGGCGGGCCGCTCGACGACTGGCGGCGCATCGCGGCGCAGGCGGAAAAAAACCCCGAGGTCGCGGCGGCCGCGCCGTACGTCAACGCGCAGGCAATGATCGCGCGCGGCGACGCGGTGCGCGGCGCGCTGATCCGTGGCATCGATCCGCAGGCCGAGCCGCAGGTCACCGAGATTGCGCGGCAGCTGATCGGCGGCAAGATCTCCGATCTCGCCGACGGCGAGTTCGGCATCGTGCTCGGGGTCGAACTGGCGCGCGCGCTCGCGGTGATGCCGGGCGACAAGGTGACGCTGATCGCGCCGCAGGGCAACGTGACGCCGGCCGGCATCGTGCCGCGGCTGAAGCAGTTTCGCGTCGTCGCGACCTTCGAATCGGGACATTTCGAGTTCGATGGCGCGCTCGCGCTGATCCATCTGGGCGACGCGCAGCGACTGTTCCGCGTCGACGGTCCGACCGGAGTCCGGCTGCGGCTGCACGACATGGAGCGCGCGCCGCAGGTCGCCGCACAATTGGTCGGCACGCTCGAACCGGGGCTGCGCGTGGCCGACTGGTCGCGCCAGAACCCCGTCTACTTCGCCGCGGTGCAGGCCGAAAAGCGCATGATGTTCATCATCCTGACGCTGATCGTGGCGGTCGCCGCGTTCAACCTCGTGTCCACGCTGGTGATGACGGTCACCGAGAAGCAGTCAGACATCGCGATCCTGCGCACGCTCGGCGCGACGCCGCGCAGCGTGATGGCCGTGTTCATCGTGCAGGGCACGCTGATCGGCGTGATCGGCACCGCGCTCGGTGTCGCCGGCGGATTGCTGCTGGCGAACAACCTCGACGTGATCGTTCCGGCGATCGAGCGGATGTTCGGGGTGCAGTTCCTGCCGCGCGAGATCTATTTCATCAGCGCGCTGCCGTCGGACCCGCGCGCGAGCGACATCGTGCCGATCACGCTGATTTCGCTCGTGCTGTCGCTGGTGGCGACGCTGTATCCGAGCTGGCGCGCATCGCGTACGCGGCCGGCGGAGGCGCTGCGCTATGACTGAATGCCGCGCGCCGGCTCGTCCTCCTTCGCGGCACGGGCGGCGGTGGATCGTCCGCGGACGGCGCAGACGCCGCTGCGCCCGCCGCCGCTTCAAGGCGAGCGGGTCGAGCATGACCGCGCGGTCTGGCCGTCGGCACCGTCGCCCGGCCGTCTTGGCGGACTGGCAGGAAGGTGCGCGCATCGATGTCTGAGGTCATCGCCGCACGCGGCGTGTTCAAGGCCTACCGAGAGGGCCCGCTCGCGGTCGAAGTGCTCAAGGGCGTCGACCTCGACGTCGGCGCGAGCGAGATCGTCGCGATCGTCGGCGCCTCGGGGTCGGGCAAGAGCACGCTGCTGCACTGCCTTGGCGGACTCGATTCGCTCGACGCCGGCACGGTGGCGATCGACGGGCGCGACATCGCCACGCTGAGCGACGACGAACGCGGGCGCGTGCGCAACGAACGGCTCGGGTTCGTTTACCAGTTTCACCATCTGCTGCCTGAGTTCACCGCACTCGACAACGTTGCGATGCCGCTGGCGATCCGCCGCATGGCGCTGGCGGCCGCGCGCGCGCGCGCGCGCGAAGCGCTCGCCGCCGTCGGGCTCGGCGAGCGACTGCTGCATCATCCGGCGGAGTTGTCGGGCGGCGAGCGTCAGCGCACCGCGATCGCACGCGCGATCGTCACGCAGCCCGCGTGCGTGCTAGCCGACGAGCCGACCGGCAACCTCGACCGCGACACCGCGCGCGCGGTGTTCGACGTCTTCGTCGCGCTGGCGCGCGAGCGGCGCACCGCGATCGTGATCGTCACGCACGATCCGGAGCTGGCCGCCAAGTGCGACCGCGTACTGCGGCTGCGCGGCGGCCAGCTTGCGCCGGCGTGACGATCAGCGCTCCTCGTCGCCGCGGCGCGCGATCATCGCCACCGTCGCGACGAGCACACCGAGCGTGGCGAGGGCGAGGGCGAGGATCGCGAGCGTGTTGCCGACCCGGTGTCGGGTCCCAGCGGCGAGCATCGCCCGCACCGAAAGGCCGAGCAGCCCTGCGAGCATGCCGGCGCTGAAACCGAAGGCTGCGGCGCCGGCCAGCGTCCATGCGGCCAGAGACAGCGACAGCGGCCGGCGCGCCAGCGCCAGCCCGGATATTTCACGAGGGACGCGGGAGTTGCGCGAGCGGATGCGCGCGGCAGGTTGCGCGAGACGGCCGCAGTCGCGTGCCCGCAGGCACGCGCGAGGAG
>JBBIJJ010000039.1:0-22508 GCA_037446035.1 Burkholderiales bacterium | reverse complement strand
TTGCCGATGCCGTCGCCGGAAACCAGGGCGATCCGATAGGTCTTCATCCGCGTGCTCCGTCAGTGGGGCGCCACTGTACGATCCCCGCTCGGGAAAAACTCGCGCCGAAAGGCAATGCGCCGTTAACTCGAATTCAACAATGCTCAAAGCCAATGCCCGCATCCAGCCGGCCGACCTCGGCTTCTTCGCGACGCTCGCCGCCTGCGGCAGTCTGAGCGCGGCGGCGCGCGAGCTCGGCATCACCACGCCGGCAGTCAGCAAGCGGCTGGCGCAGATGGAAGCACGACTCGGCGTCGCGCTGCCGAACCGAACCACGCGTCGCACCAGCCTGACACCCGAGGGCGAGCAGTACCTGCAGCACGCGCGCCGCATCCTGAGCGAGATCGACGATCTGGCCGAGCTGCTCGGCAGCGCGCGCGCCGAGCCGCGCGGGCTGTTGCGCGTCAACGCCACGCTCGGCTTCGGGCGCCGCCACGTGGCGCCCGCGGTGTCACGCTTCGTACGCAGGTATCCGCAGGTCGAGGTCCGCCTGCAGTTGTCGGCCAGCCCGCCGCCGCTGACCGAAGACGCTTACGACGTGTGCATCCGTTTCGGTGCGCCCTCGGATGCGCGCGTGATCGCGCGCCGGCTCGCCGCGCACCGGCGCGTGCCGAAGGTGCCGGCCGATCTGGCGCGCCACAACTGCATCACCATCCGCCAGGGGGACGACGCCTTCGGCGTGTGGCGGCTCACGGGCGGACGCGGGCCGGCCGAGCGCACGGTGGCCATCAAAGTCCGCGGCAAGCTGACCAGCAACGACGGCGAAGTGGCCGTGCACTGGGCGCTCGACGGCCACGGCATCCTGATGCGTTCGGAGTGGGACATCGCGCACTACCTGCGCAGCGGGCGACTGGTGCAGGTGCTTGGCGCGTGGCGCACGCCGGATGCGGACATCTACGCCGTGTACCCGCAGCGGCACCAGTGGTCGGCGCACGTGCGTGCGTTCGTCGACTTCATGGCTGCGGCGCTGGCGTCGGCCTGATCCGTCGCTCCGACCTCGACGGGTATCCTCGCGCTGTCTGCGGGTTCGGAGCCGGCCCGTGGCGTGCCTGCACCGGACATGAACCCCGCGCACATGGGCGCCTCGAGCGGCGTCGTCGACTCGCCCGCCGCGTGGTGGCGGCTTGCGGCATCGCTCGCGATCGCCACGCTCGGCGGGGTGGGCATGTGGTCGGTGGTCGTTGCGCTGCCGGCGGTGCAGGCCGATTTCGGCGTCGATCGCGGTTCGGCTTCGCTGCCGTACACGCTGACGATGGTCGGCTTCGGCTTCGGCGGGATCCTGATGGGGCGGCTGTCGGACCGCCACGGCATCGCGCTTCCGCTCGCGGGTGCCGCGGTCGCCCTCGGCGCGGGCTATGTGCTCGCAGGCCTGGCGCCGACGCTTTTCACTTACGCGCTGGCGCAGGGTGTACTGATCGGCGCGCTCGGCAGTTCGGCGATGTTCGGCCCGTTGCTGGCGGACATCTCGCACTGGTTCGAGCGGCGGCGCGGACTTGCGGTGGCGATCACCGCAAGCGGCAACTACCTCGCCGGCACGGTTTGGCCGCCGGTCGTGCAGCAGCTCATCGAGTCGGTCGGCTGGCGCAGCACGCACATGATCGTCGGCGGCGTCTGCCTGGCCGCGCTGCTGCCGCTGACGCTCGCGCTGCGCAAGCGCGCGCCGTACGTGCGCGCGGTCGATGCAGGCGCCGCGCGGCCGGTCCGATCGTCCGCGCGGCGGCCGCTCGGCCTATCGCCCGCCGCGCTGCAGACGCTGCTCGTGATCGCGGGGCTGGCCTGCTGTGTGGCGATGTCGATGCCGCAGGTCCACATCGTCGCGTACTGCGGCGACCTCGGCTACGGCCCGGCGGCTGGCGCGCAGATGCTGTCGCTGATGCTCGGCTTCGGCATCGTCAGCCGGCTGCTTTCGGGCTGGATCGCCGATCACATCGGCGGTCTGCGTACGCTGCTGCTCGGCTCGGCGCTGCAGGGCGCGGCACTCGTGCTGTACGTGCCGTTCGACGGGCTGGCGTCGCTGTACGTGATCTCGGCGCTGTTCGGCCTGTTCCAGGGCGGCATCGTGCCGAGCTACGCGATCATCGTCCGCGAGTACTTCACACCGCAGGAAGCCGGCACGCGCGTCGGCTGGGTCGTGATGGCCACGCTGTTCGGCATGGCGCTCGGCGGCTGGATGTCGGGCGAGGTGTTCGACGCGACCGGCTCGTACCGCGCGGCATTCGTCAACGGCATCGCGTGGAACCTGCTGAACCTGTCGATCGTCGGGTGGTTGCTGGCGCGGGCGCGCACGGTGCGCGCGGCGTCGACTGCGGGCGCGTGAGGCGGGCGAGCCGGCCGGCGAGGTCGCACGGCGATCGACCCTCGATCATCGCCAGGCGAAACCTGCGCCGGCGGGCGCATCGGCGCCGTGCGCGACGATGGCGCGCGCGCCCGTCACTTGCCCCGCGAATCCTTCAACGTCACCGCCAGATTGAACACCGGCCGCTCGCGCGTGTGGTCCTTCCGATCCGCGACGAAGTAGCCGTTGCGCTCGAACTGGAACTTGTCGTCGGGCGCGGCCGCGGCGAGGGAGGCCTCCACGTACGCGCGCAGCACGGTCTTGCTTTGGGGGTTCAGCAGTTCGAGGTAGTTCTTCTCGCCGGCGTCGGGTTGCGGGTCGTTGAAGAGCCGGTCGTACAGGCGCACTTCGGCGGGAACGCTCGCATGCACGGGCAGCCAGTGGATGGCGGTCCTGGTCTTGACGCTGTTCTGTCCCGGCGAGCCGCTGCGCGTTTCGGGCAGGTATTCCGCATGCACGGCGACGATGTTGCCGTCCTTGTCCTTCTCGACGCGGGTGGCGCGCACCACGTACGCGAAGCGCAGCCGCACCGGGTTGCCTGGCGCGCCGTCTGTGCCGAGCGCCAGGCGAAAGTAATCGGCTGGCGGGTCCTCCATGAAGTCGTCGGCCTCGATCCACAGTTCGCGCGCAAACGGGATCGTGCGCGTGCCCATCTCGGGCTTGTGCGGGTGCACGGGGATCACGCAATCCTCGGTCTGCCCGGCCGGGTAGTTGTCGAGGACCAGCTTGATCGGCCGGAGCACCGCGGTGGCGCGCGGCGCGCGCGCGTCCAGATCGTCGCGCAACGCCTGCTCGAGCTGCGCGTAGTCGATCCACTGCAGGCTCTTGCTGACGCCGATGCGCTCCATGAAGAGCTGGATCGACTGCGGCGTGTAGCCGCGCCGGCGCAGGCCCACGATCGTCGGCATGCGCGGGTCGTCCCAGCCTTCGACGTGCCGCTCCTCGACGAGCTGGATCAGCTTGCGCTTGCTCAGCACGACGTACGTCAGGTTGAGCCGGTTGAACTCGTGCTGGTGCGGCAGCATGAACGGGTTGGGCCTTCGATCGTCGAGCGCGCCCTGCAGCAGCGGCGTGAAGCACTCGGTGTGCTCGCGCAGCAGTTTCAGCAGCTCGTCGGCGTCGTTGACCGCCAGATCCGGGTTCTTGCTCCAACTGGCGAACATCGCCTCGACGCGCCGTTCGTAGCGCGAGTGGCCGAGCTTGTCGCGCTGCTGCTCCACGACGTTGCGGCAATGCAGCGCGAACTGACGCTTGCCCTCCGTGCCCTGCGCGGCGATCTCGTCGAGCAAACGCTTCGCGGCCACGTACTGCGGCCGCCGCAGGACCGGCACGATGCGCTCCAGCGTCCAGTCGTAGAACGGCCGCTGGTCCTCGAACTCGAGTGTACAGATCGAGTGCGTGATGTTCTCCAGCGCATCCTCGATCGGGTGCGCGTACGCGTACATCGGGTAGACGCACCACGTGTTGCCGGTCATGTGGTGCTCGGCGAAGCGGATGCGATAGATTGCCGGGTCGCGCATGTTGATGTTGGGCGAACCCATGTCGATCTTGGCGCGCAGCACCATGCTGCCTTCGGGGTGCCTGCCCGCGCGCATCTCGCGGAACAGCCGCAGGTTGTCCTCGATCGGCCGGTCGCGGTAAGGCGAGTTCGTCCCCGGCTCGGTCAGCGTGCCGCGCGTGGCGCGCATTTCTTCGGCACTCTGCTCGTCGACGTAGGCGTAACCGGTCGCGATCAGGTGCTCGGCGAAGCGGTACATGTCCTCGAAGTAGTCCGAGGCGTGGTACAGGTTGCGCTCCACGCCGGCGGGCGTCGGATGCTCCCAGTCGAAGCCGAGCCAGCGCACCGCATCGAGGATCGAGTCGACGTACTCCTGGTCCTCCTTGACCGGGTTGGTGTCGTCGAAGCGCATGTGGCAGCGTCCGCCGAAGTCGCGCGCCAGACCGAAGTTCAGGCAGATCGACTTGGCGTGCCCGATGTGCAGATAGCCGTTCGGCTCGGGCGGAAAGCGCGTGCGGATCTTCGCCGGGTCCTTCGGCGCGTGCTCGTGGATGTCGTAGACGCCGGGCCGGCCCGCCCAGCGGCGGTCTTCATAGGTACCGCGGGCGAGATCCTCCGCGATGATGTTGCGGATGAAGTTCGTCGCCGGCGCGCGCTCGGCCGGTTTTCGCGCGCCCCCCTTGCCGCCCGGGCCGTTTGCCCCCTTTTCGTCCATCGCAGTCCGCCAGCGCGTCGATCTTCCAAGCGTCGAGCCATTGTAGCTTCGGCTGCTGCAGCGCAACCGGAATGGGCGTCGGCGCCGGCAGGGCGCGATCTTCCTCCGCCAACGCGTTGAACGGTGCGCCAAAGACAGCGCGTGCGGCTGCCGGCCGCGCGCAACTTGCGGTCACCGCGCGAACCCGCGCGCCGCCTCCACGTCGACGATCCAGCCGACCATGCCGTAGTTGGCCGAATACCGCTCGAACAGCACGTCGACGACCCGGCGCGCGGTCGCCGCATCGCAGACGATCTCGATGCGCACGTTGCTCGACAGCGACCACCGCGCGTCCTGCAGACCGCGGCTGCCGCGACCGCGCACGTCGCAGATCGAATAGCCGGGCGCGCCGAGATCGGCCAGCAGATCCGGCGCGATCAAGCGCTCGAGCGCTGCCTCGCAGATCACGGTGACGAGCTTGAGGTCGCCTGCGGCCATCGCGCCTCCTAACGCGGACGTTTCACGAGGCACGCGGCCAGTGCGCCGATGCCCGCGCAAGCCGGGGTGCACGAGACGCGCGCAGTCGACCGCCCGCGCACACGGCCGCGCACTCGAGCGCACGATCGCCGGACCAGCGCCGTGCCAGCCCGCGCAGCCGCGTCGAGCCGGACCGGGTGTCGATGCGCACGCCGCAAGTGCCTGGCGCAGCTGCTGCATGTACGCATAGGGGCGACCTCGTGAAATCTCCGCACTAGCGGTGAATCGCCTGTGCCATCTCGAGATAGAGCGGAATGCCGACGATGACGTTGAACGGAAAGGTCACGCCCAGCGATGCGCCCATCGATAGCGCCGGATTGGCTTCCGGGATCGCGATGCGCATCGCCGCCGGCGCGGCGATGTACGACGCGCTCGCATACAGTGTGGCCAGCAGCATCGTGCCGCCGACCGACAGCCCCAGCCACCAGCCGATCAGTGTGCCGCCGAGTGCGGAGATCAACGGCACCGCGACGCCGAAGCCGATCAGGAACGCGCCCATGCGCCGCAGATCGCCGAAGTGGCTGGCGGTGATCAGTCCCATGCCGAGCATGAACAGCGACAGCAGCCCCTTGAACATCGTGCCGTAGAAATCCATCAGCGCGCGGGCCCCTTCCCGGCCGGCGAGCCAGCCGATCAGAAGCGCCCCGACCAGCAGCACGATCGCCTTGCCGGTGAAGACCTCGTGCGCGAGCGTGCGCCACGGGGTGGCGCGCGAGACTCCCTTGGCGAGCACGATGCCGATCATCAGCGCCGGGAACTCCAGGAACACGAGCAGCACCGGCATGTAGCCCTCGTAGCCGATCGACTGGCGGGCCAGGAATGAAGTGCCGAGCGCGAAAGTCACGACCGAAACCGATCCGTAATGGGCGGCGATCGAAGCGGCGTCGGGGCGCGGCAGGCGACCGAGGAAGCGCAAGACCGGAAACGCCACCAGCGGCGTGCCGGTGCTCATCACGACCGCGACCAGGATCGGCCAGAACAGCGCGCCCTCGCCGGCGGCGGCCAGCTCGACGCCGCCCTTCAGGCCGATCGCGATCAGCAGGTAGATCGACAGGACGTCGAGCAAACTGCCGGACAGCTTCAAATCCGAGCGCAGCAGGCCGGCGGCAACGCCAAGAACGAAAAAGCCGACTACCGGATCTAGTGCCATCGTCGATTACGGTGGGTCTCGTTTTCGGCAAGGGGCACTGCGGCCGCGGGGGCGCGTGTCAGCGCCGCGCCCGCACGACCTGATAGGCGCGCGTCAGGTAGCTGACCGCGGCAAACCCGCTCCAGACGTGCACCAGCCGCGAGAACGGAAACACCAGGAAGATCGTCATGCCGAGCACCAGGTGCAGCTTGAACACCGGCGCGACGTCGGTCACATAGGCGGCCGCATCGGTGCGCAGTGTCACGATGTGCTGGGCCCACGTCATCAGTTTGATCATCTCCGCCCCGTCGCGGTGCTGCCACGATACGGTCAGCGAAAACAGGCCGAGCGCGAGCTGGATCGCGAGCAGCCACAGCACGACCCAGTCCATCGTCGTCGTGGTCGCGCGGATGCGCGGCTCGGTGTAACGACGATGCATCAGCACGATCAGGCCGATGAGCATCACGACGCCGAAAGCGCCGCCGACGACGATCGCCAGCATCTGCTTGGCGGGCGCTTCGATACCGAGCGCGTGCCAGACGGGTATCGGGGTCAGGAGGCCGACGACGTGACCGAAGAAGATCCCGAGGATGCCGATGTGGAACAGATTCGAGCCGAGCCGCAGTTGCCCGGTGCGCAGCATCTGGCTGGAGTCCGACTTCCACGTGTACGGGTCGCGATCGAAGCGGATCAGGCTGCCGATCAGGAACACGGCGAGGCAGATATACGGATAGATGCCGAACAGGAAGGTATTCAGAGAGCTCATCGGGGCCTCCGGTGGATCTGGATCGTCTGGATGTCGGGACGCGGCGCCGTGCCGCACGAGCCGGCGGGCGCGGCGGCGTCGAGGAAGTTGACCGGCTCTTCCTTCCACGCGGCGTCGATCGCCTCGAACGTCGTGTCGTCTTCGCGGTCGATCTCATGCGCGGCGAGCGGCTTCTCGCCCGCGAGCGCGAGCAGCACGTCGAACACGGCGGCGTAAGGGCTCGCGCGGCGCGCGAGCGCGCCGCCGATCGCCTGCAGGATGTGCGCGACGTCGCCGAGCCGTTCGCGCGCGGCCGCCTCGTCGAGCAGCGAGACGTACTCGAGGAAGGCGGGCAGGTAGTCGGGAAGCTGCTCGGTGGCCAGCTCGATGCCGACCTCGCGATACATCGCGAGCAGGTCGACCATCGCCTGGCCGCGGTCGCGCGAGTCGCCGTGCACGTGCTCGAACAGATTGAGCGAGGTGCGCCGCCCCCGGTCGAAGGTTTCGACGTAGCGCTCCTGCAGGTCGAGCAGGTCGCGCTCGGCGACCTCGGCGAGCAGCGGCCGCAGCGCGCGCAGGTTCGCCGCGCCGAGCGCTTCGAGGGCCGTCGCGATCTGCGAGACGTTGGCTTGCAGCCCCTCCGACGGATAGTCGAGCAGGACCGCAAGCGCGCGATAGGCGACGTTAGCCACGCGAGACTTCCTTGATCCGGATGACCTTGCGCTTGGCTCCGAACAGGCTCTTCGCGCCGGGCCGCTCGTCGGCCGGGTTGCCGAGCGTGAAACCGCACGAGCCGCGCAGATCGAACGCGTCTTCGGCGTACTCGCGGTGCGTGGTCGGGATCACGAAGCGGTCCTCGTAGTTGGCGATCGCCATGATCCGGTACATGTCCTCGACTTCCGCGAGCGAGAGGCCGGCCTGTTGCAGGATCTCGGGACGGTCGACGCCGTCGACGTGGCGGTCGCGCATGAACGCGCGCATCGCCAGCATGCGCTGAAGCGCGCGCGCCACCGGCGCCTCGTCGCCCGCGGTCAGCAGATTGGCCAGGTATTGCAGCGGGATGCGCAGGCTGGCGACGTCGGGCAGCTCGCCTTTGATCTCGATCGCGCCGGCGGCCACGCGCGCCTGCACCGGCGACAGCGGCGGGATGTACCAGACCATCGGCAAGGTGCGGTACTCGGGGTGCAGCGGCAGCGCGACGCGCCAGTCGACCGCCATCTTGTAGACGGGCGAACGCCTAGCCGCTTCGAGCCACGCTTCGGGAACGCCATCCTTGCGGGCTTGCTCGATGACCGCCGGGTCGTTCGGGTCGAGGAAGATCTGAAGTTGCGCGTCGTACAGGCTGCGTACGTGCTCGACGCTGGCGGCTTCCTCGATGCGGTCGGCGTCGTACAGCAGCACGCCCAGATAGCGGATGCGGCCCACACAGGTCTCCGAGCACACGGTCGGCTGCCCGGCCTCGATGCGCGGGTAGCAGAAGATGCACTTCTCGGCCTTGCCGGTGGCCCAGTTGTAGTAGATCTTCTTGTACGGACAGCCCGAGACGCACATGCGCCAGCCGCGGCACTTGTCCTGATCGATCAGCACGATGCCGTCTTCCTCGCGCTTGTAGATCGACCCCGACGGACACGAGGCCACGCAAGTGGGGTTCAGGCAGTGTTCGCACAGCCGCGGCAGGTACATCATGAAGGTCCGCTCGAACTCGCCGTAGATCTGCTTGTCCATCTCGGCAAAGTTGGCGTCGAGCGAGCGCTTGGCGAACTCGCCGCCGAGGATCTCTTCCCAGTTCGGCCCCGATTCGATCTTTTCCATCCGTTCGCCAGTGACGAGCGAACGCGGCCGCGCGGTCGGGGCGGCGTTCATCTCCGGCGCGTTCTGCAGGTGCTCGTAGTCGAAGTCGAACGGTTCGTAGTAGTCGTCGATCTCGGGCAGGTTCGGATTGGCGAAGATGTTCATCAGGATGCGCGCGCGTCCGCCCTGGCGCGGCTCGATCTTGCCGTTGCCCTTGCGCACCCAGCCGCCGTTCCACTTGTCCTGGTTTTCCCACTGCTTCGGATAACCGATGCCGGGCTTGGTCTCGACGTTGTTGAACCACGCGTACTCCATACCGGGCCGGTTGGTCCACACGTTCTTGCAGGTGACCGAACAGGTATGGCAGCCGATGCACTTGTCGAGGTTCAGCACCATGCCGATCTGCGCGCGAACTTTCATGTCTGCACTCCCAAAGACGTATTCACCACGGAGACACCGAGAACACCGAGAAAGACGACGAAGAAGTTCTCTGTGATCTCTGTGTCTCGGTGGTTCAATTCGTTTCTACGCATTCGCCGCCGCAGCTGCCTGCGCCAGCGCGTCGGGGGTCGGCGTGTCGAGCCAGTCGACCTTCGCCATCTTGCGCACGATGACGAACTCGTCGCGGTTGGTGCCGATCGTGCCGTAGTAGTTGAAGCCGTAGGCGAGTTGCGCGTAGCCGCCGATCATGTGCGTGGGCTTGACCACCGCGCGCGTGACCGAGTTGTGAATCCCCCCGCGGGCGCCGGTGACTTCGCTGCCCGGCGTGTTCACGATTTTCTCCTGCGCGTGGTACATCAGGCACATGCCAGGGTTGACGCGCTGGCTGACGACCGCGCGCGCGACGATCGCGCCGTTGACGTTGTACAGCTCGATCCAGTCGTTGTCGGCGATGCCCGCGGCCTTCGCATCGTCCTCCGAGATCCAGACGACCGGACCGCCGCGGTTCAGCGTCAGCATGATCTGGTTGTCCGAGTACGTGGAGTGGATGCCCCACTTCTGGTGCGGCGTGATGAAGTTCAGCACCACTTCGCGGTTGCCGTTGGGCCGCAGCCCTTTCGCCGGGTTGACCGCCTTCGGATCGACCGGCGGCCGATACACGCAGAAGCCTTCGCCGAACGCGCGCATCCACGGGTGGTCCTGGTAGAACTGCTGGCGGCCGGACAGCGTGCGCCACGGGATCAGCTCGTGCACGTTGGTGTAGCCCGAGTTGTACGAGACCTTTTCGCTTTCCAGCCCCGACCACGTCGGCGAGCTGATGATCTTGCGCGGCTGCGCCTGCAGGTCGCGGAAGCGGATTTTCTCGTCCTCGCGATGCAGCGCCAGGTGCTTGTGATCGATGCCGGTGATCTTGGACAGCGAGTCCCACGCCTTGACCGCGACGTGCCCGTTGGTCTCCGGCGCCAGCATCAGGATCACCTCGGCGGCGTCGATGTCGGTCTCGATCTTCGGCATGCCCTGGGTCGGACCTTCCTCGGTCACCACGCCGTTCAGATCGCCGAGCGCCTTGACCTCGTCGGCGGTATTCCAAGCGATGCCCTTGCCGCCGTTGCCGACCTTCGTCATCAGCGGCCCCAGCGCGGTGAAGCGCTTGTACGTGTTTGGATAATCGCGCTCGACGACCGTCATCTGCGGCCCGGTCTTGCCCGGGATCAGATCGACCTCGCCCGTGGCCCAGTCCTTGACGTCGAGCGGCTGCGCCAGCTCGGTCGGCGTGTCGTGCAGCGTGGGTGTGAGCACCAGATCCTTCTCGACGCCCAGATGGCCGACGCACACCTCGGAGAACTTCTTCGCGATGCCCTTGAAGATCTCCCAGTCGCTTTTCGCCTGCCATGCCGGATCCACCGCCGTCGACAGCGGGTGGATGAACGGGTGCATGTCGGAGGTGTTCAGATCGTTTTTCTCGTACCAGGTCGCGGTCGGTAGCACGACGTCGGAATACAGCGCGGTCGTGCTCATCCGGAAGTCGATCGTCACCAGCAGGTCGAGCTTGCCTTGCGGTGCCTGCTCGCGCCATTTGACGTCGACCGGCCGCTGCCCGCCTTCTTCGCCGAGATCCTTGCCGAGCACGCCGTGGCTGGTGCCGAGCAGATGCTTCAGGAAGTATTCATGACCTTTGCCGGACGAGCCGAGCAGGTTCGAGCGCCACACGAACAGGTTGCGCGGGAAGTTGGCCGGGTTGTCCGGGTCGAGGCACGACAGCCTGAGCCGGCCTTCCTTCAGCGCCTTGGCCGCGTAGTCCTTCGGTTCCATGCCGGCGGCGGCCGCGTCCTGGCAGACGTGCAGCGGGTTGGTCTCCAACTGCGGCGCCGAAGGCAGCCAGCCCATGCGCTCGGCGCGCGCGTTAAAGTCGATCAGGCTGCCGCGGAAGCGCTGCCGGTCGGCCAGCGGCGACAGGATCTCGTCGACGCCGAGCTTCTCGTAGCGCCACTGGTCGGTATGCGCGTACCAGAAGCTGGTCGAGTTCTGCTGGCGCGGCGGCCGCACCCAGTCGGTCGCGAACGCCAGCGGCACCCAGCCGGTCTGCGGGCGCAGTTTTTCCTGGCCGACGTAGTGCGCCCAGCCGCCGCCGCTCTGGCCGATGCAGCCGCACAGCATCAGCAGGTTGATGACCGACCGGTAGTTCATGTCGGCGTGGTACCAGTGGTTCATCGCCGCGCCGATGATCACCATGCTCTTGCCGTGCGTCTTGGCGGCGTTCTCGGCGAACTCGCGCGCCAGCCGGATCACGGCGGCGCGCGGCACGCCGGTGATTTTTTCCTGCCACGCTGGCGTGTACGGCGCGTTGTCGTCGTAGTCGCGCGGCAGATGGTCGCCGCCCAGGTTGCGGTCGATGCCGTAGTTGGCGACCATCAGGTCGAACACGGTGGCGACCAGCGCTTCCTCGCCGCCGAGCTTCAACCTGCGCGCCGGCACGTTGCGCACCAGCACGTCCTTGAACGGGTTGGACGTGAAGTGCTCGTTTTCGACGCCGCCGAAGTAGGGGAACGCCACCGGCGCGATCTCGTGTTTGGTCCCGAGCAGCGACAGCGCGAGCCTGACTTCACGGCCGTCGCGCGCGTCGCGTTTCTCGAGATTCCATCTGCCCGCGTTGGCGCCCGCTTCGCCCCAGCGAAAGCCGATCGAACCGTTCGGCAGCACGATCTCGCCGCTGCCCTCGTCGACGGCGACGGTCTTCCACTCCGGGTTGTTGCTCTGGCCGAGCCGGTCGTCGAAATCCGAGGCGCGCACGTAGCGGTCGGCGACGTAGCGATCGCCCTGCTTTTTCAGCAGCACCAGCAGCGGCAAGTCGGTGTACTGGCGCGCGTACTCGTCGAAGTACGGCACCTGCCGGTCGACGTGGAACTCCTTGAGGACAACGTGGCCGAGCGCCATGCCGAGCGCGGCGTCGGTGCCTTGCTTCGGATGCAGCCAGACGTCGGCCAGCTTGGCGACCTCGGAATAATCCGGCGTGATCGCGACCGTCTTCGCACCCTTGTAGCGCACCTCGGTGAAGAAGTGCGCATCCGGCGTGCGCGTCTGCGGGACGTTCGATCCCCAGGCGATGATGTAGGTCGAGTTGTACCAGTCGGCCGACTCCGGCACGTCGGTCTGCTCGCCCCACGTCTGCGGCGACGACGGCGGCAGATCGCAGTACCAGTCGTAAAAACTCATGCACACGCCGCCGATCAGCGACAGATAGCGGCTGCCCGCGGCGTAGCTGACCATCGACATCGCGGGAATCGGCGAGAAGCCGATCACGCGGTCGGGGCCGAATTTCTTGACCGTGTACGCGTTGGCGGCGGCGACGATCTCGTTGACTTCGTCCCAGGTGCTGCGAATGAAGCCGCCGAGCCCGCGCTTGGCCTTGTATTCGGCGCTCCTGGCCGGATCCTCGACGATCGACGCCCACGCGGCGACCGGCTCCTTGCCGCCCTTGCGCGCTTCGCGCCATAGGCGGACCAGCCGCCCGCGCACCAGCGGATACTTCAGCCGGTTGGCCGAATACAGATACCAGGAGTAGGACGCGCCGCGCGAGCAGCCGCGCGGCTCGTGATTCGGCATGTCGGGCCGCGTGCGCGGATAGTCGGTCTGCTGCGTCTCCCAGGTGACGATGCCGCCCTTGACGTAGATCTTCCACGAGCACGAGCCGGTGCAGTTGGTCCCGTGCGTGGAGCGCACGATCTTGTCGTGCTGCCAGCGCTTGCGATAGCCGTCCTCCCAGCGGCGGTCCTCCTGCGTGACCACGCCGTGGCCGTTGGCGAAGGGCTCGCGTTCCTTGGTGAAGAACAGCAGCCGGTCGAGAAAGTTGCTCATGTCGGGTCTCCGAAAGCGTCGGGCAAGTGCGGGTCGCGCCGTCGGCGCGGACCCGTCACGGGTTCTTCACGTAGGCGTTGCGGCGCAGATAAAACCACCAGTTCAGCACCAGGCACAGCGCGTAGAAGAGCGCGAAGCCGTACATCGCGTATTGCGGTGTGCCGACGCGGATTTGCGCGCCCATCACGATCGGCGCGATGAAGGCGCCGTAGGCGCCGATCGCCGAAGTCCAGCCCAGCACCGGTCCGGCCTGCTCGCGGCTGAACACCACGCCGATGGTGCGGAACGTCGATGCGTTGCCGATGCCGGCGGCCGCGAAGATCAGCACGAACAGCACCATGAACGGAACGAAGTACTGGTCCGGTGTGGACGACTGATACGCCAGCAGCATCACGTAGCCGACTGCCACCGAGCACACGACCATCACGGCCGAAATGATCTGCGTCAGGATCGCGCCGCCGGTCTTGTCCGCCAGCCAGCCGCCGAGCGGGCGGATGAACGCGCCGACGAAGGGTCCGATCCAGGCCCAGGTCAGCGCGCTCGGCGCGTTGGCGTAGGCGACGCGCTTGATCACGCCGGCTTCCTCGACCGACGTGAAGCCGAAGATCACCGTGATCGACAGCGGCAGCGCGGCCGAGAAGCCGATGAACGAACCGAAGGTGACGATGTACAGCAGCGTCATCGACCAGGTGTGCTTGTCCTTGAAGATCGCGAACTGGCGCTGCAGATTGGCGCGCATCTCGCCGAAGGCGAGCAGTCGCATCGCGGCCAGGGTGCCGATCACGATCAGCGGCAGCGCGACCCACATGTTCAGCCAGCCGAGCCCGGTCGGCGGCGGCAGGTACAGGTACAGGCCGACCGCGGTCACCCCCAGGCCGACGCCGTACAGCAACAGGACCTTGCCGAACGCGGCTGCGGTCGATCCTACGTTGGGGGAAACCGCCCGCTGATTGTTCAGTCCGAACCAGCACAGCACCGCCATCGGCGCCACGATCAACGCCCAGACCAAGCCGGCGTTCTGGATCCAGGTCGGCGTGCCGGCGGGGATCTTGCCGAAGATCCAGCCGCTGTCCTTCTGCAGGATCATCGGTTCGCCGCCGAGCGCGCCGAACAGCGGCACCGTCATCGACAGCGGGATCAATATCTGCATCACGGTGACGCCGCCGTTGGCCAGGCCCGCGTTCATGCCGAGCGCGTAGCCCTGCTGCGACTTCGGAAACCACGTGCTGATGTTCGACATCGACGCCGCGAAGTTGCCGCCGCCGATACCCGACAGCAGCGCCAGCAACTGGAACAGCCACAGCGGCGTGTCGCGGTTCATCAGCGCGACCCCGGTGCCGATGGCCGGGATCAGAAGCAGCGCCGTGGTCAGGAACACCGCGTTGCGCCCGCCGGCGACGCGCACGAAGAACGACGCCGGGATCCGCAGCGTCGCGCCGGCAATGCCGGCGATCGCGGTCAGTGCGAACAGCTCCGCCTGGGTGAACGGATACCCGAGGTTGAGCATCTGCACGGTGATGATTCCCCACATCAGCCAGACCGAAAACCCGGGCAGCAGGCTCGGCCAACTGATCCACAGTTGCCGGTTGGCGATCCTCCTGCCGACGGACGCCCAGAACGCGGAGTCCTCGGGACGCCAGTCGTCGATGAAGGCGCCCGCGCCGGGTTTGCGTTCGACGGCGGAACTGGTAGAGCCGGTCATTTGGTCCCCTTCGAGAAAGTCAGGCCGTTGCGTTGGTGGAGCACGTCGTAGCGGCGCACCTCGGTCCAGTACATCCAGATCAGCGACACCCACACGACGCCGTAAAGCAGCATGAAGGCGGTCGAACGTACGCCGGTGAAATCGAGCAGCGCGCCGAACATGATCGGCAGCAGAAAGCCGGCCAGTCCGCCGGCCATGCCGACAATGCCGGAGATCGTGCCGATGTTGCTCGGGTAGTCGTCGGCGACGTACTTGAAGACGCTCGCCTTGCCGACGGCCCAGGCGACGCCGAGGACGAACAACAGCACCGTGAACGTCCAGACGTTGTGCGCGAGCGTGAACGTCGTTGCGCCGTTGACGGTTTTGATCGTGTACGTCGTCGCCGGGTAGGAAAGCAGGAACAGGCAGATCCAGCTGACCCACATCACCCACCAGCTGACGCGGTGCGCGCCCCATTTGTCGGACATCCAGCCGCCGAGCGCGCGCAGCACCCCGCCCGGCAGCGAGAACGCCGCCGCCAGCAAGGCCGCGGTTCCGAGGGAGAGGTCGAACTCGCCGACGTAGTAGTTGACCATCCACAGCGACAACGCCACGTAGCCGCCGAACACGATCGAGTAGTACTGGCAGTATTTCCAGACCACCGGGTCGCGCAGCGCCGCGAGCTGCTGCCGGTAGCTGACGTTTTCCGGCACGACGTGCTTTGGATCGTGGTAGGTAAACAGCCAGAACACCATCGCCATGATCAGCATCGACACCGCGTACACCCGCGGCACCATCGTCCAGCCATAGGCGACGACGATCGCGGGCGCGACGAATTTGGTGACCGCGGCGCCGGCATTGCCGACGCCGAACAGCCCCATCGCGAACCCCTGCTGGCGCTTTTCGAACCAGCGCGCGACGTATGGCGTGCCGACCGCGAACGAGCCGCCGGCCAGCCCGACGAACAGTCCGATCGCCAGGAAGTGCCAGAACTCGGTCGCGTAGCTCATCAGCCAGATCGGCGCCACCGTCGACAGCATCAGCAGGAAAAAGACGATGCGGCCGCCGTACTTGTCGGTCCACATGCCGAGCGGCACACGCACCAGGGAACCGGTCAACACCGGGGTGGCGGTCAGCACGCCGAACTGGGTCGCGTTCAGGTTCAGTTCTTTCTTGATCGGCACGCCGATCACGGCGAACATCATCCAGACCGCGAAGCACACCGTGAAAGCCAGCGTGCTCATGATCAGCACCGACCATTGCCTGGTCTTCAGGCCGGCGCCGCCGTGTGTCTGCGCCTGCACGTAGCTGACACTGTCGTTTCTGGCCATCGGCCCCCTCCACGGACTGATCGGGAAATCGGCCGCACTGTCGAACAGCGCCCATGCAGCGCTTATGATCGGCGTCAAACGACGGCTCCGTTTCGACTTTCGAGAGCGGTGCATCTACCTCGCAAGTGGTAGAGGCCGCGATCCCGGGGTGGTGAAGTCCGCGGGTCCGGCGCAATGTGAATCGCGCGATGGAGTGCTGCGGTGAATCTGTTTCGACGCTGGTGGACGCAATCGACGCTGCTGCGCTTGAGCGTCGTGCTCGGCGCGGTCACCGCGCTCGCGCTGGCGGTGATCTTGGTCGCCACCGTTTTCACCGAACAGTCGACCGGCAAGGCGAGCGCGATCAATGTCGCCGGCTCGCTGCGCATGCAGTCGTACGCGTTGGCGACGCGCATTGCAGCTCTGGGTGCCGCGCCGAGCGACGGCGCCGACGTGCGTGCCGCGATCGATGAATTCGAGCGCCGCTTGCACAGCCCACGGCTGCTGGCGGCGCTCGCAGCCGATGCGGACGATCCGCTGCGCGGCGCGCACGCCGCGATCGACGCGCGCTGGAGCCGCGCGCTGCGGCCGCTCGCGCTCGGGGCGCTCGCCGACGAGCGCGAGCGCGCTGCCTTTCTCGGTGCGGTCGACGACTTCGTCGCCGAGGTCAACCGCTTCGTCGAGGCGCTCGAAGGCGACGCCGAGCGGCGCCTGCAGAAGCTGCGCATCTGGCTCGGCGTGGCCTTTTTCGCGATCTTCGCGCTCGTGGTCACCGCGATCGTGCTGCTGCAGGTCGAGGTGTTCCAGCCGCTGTCCGAGCTTTTGCGTTCGGCGCGCGCGGTGCGTACCGGATCGTTTCGCGCGCGGGTGTCCTCCACCGGACCCGACGAGTTGGGGCAGCTCGGACAGGCGTTCAACTCGATGGTCGAGCAATTGGCGCGGCTGTACGGCTCGCTGGAGAAGCAGGTCGCCGAGAAGACGGCCGACCTGGAGCGCAAGAACCGGTCGCTCGCGCTGCTGTACGAGACCACGCGCGGCCTGTCTGAAAAGCCGCTCGACGCCGCTACGCTGGCGGCGTTGCACGAAAGCCTCAAGCGTGTGCTCGGCGTCGACGCCGGCGTCATCTGCGTGCAGCGCGACCCGATGCAGCGCGGCTTCCCGCTGATGCACGACGAGACGGTGCCGGGCGATCTGTGCGCCCCGGACCGCTGCGCGGTCTGCCGCGGCGACGGCCGGCTCGAATGGCGGCTCGAGCCGACCGAGCGCGGCGAGCGGCGCATCGTCAACGTGCCGCTGATCGACGGCGGCACCCGCTACGGGGTGATGCCGCTCGCGCTGGCGCCGGGCAAGGGGCTGGAGCCGTGGCAGCTCGAGCTGGCGGAGACGATCGGCCGTCACCTCGGCGCCGCCCTGGCCGCGGTCGAGCGACGCCAGGAACAACAGCGGCTGGCGCTGCTGGAAGAGCGCTCGGCGATCGCGCGCGAGCTGCACGACTCGCTCGCGCAGTCGTTGTCGTACACGAAAATCCAGTTGATGCGGCTGTCGACGCTGATGGAGGGTGCGGCGGCGGCGCCCGAGGTGCAACAGGTGCTGACCGAGCTGCGCGAAGGCGTCGCCAGCGCGTACCGGCAGCTGCGCGAGCTGCTGACGACGTTCCGCCTGAAAACCGGCGGCGACGGCCTGGCCGCCGCGCTGCGCGAGACGATCGCGGAGTTCGAGCGGCATGCCAGGGTGCCGGTGGAGCTCGAGGACGAGCTGATCGGCATCGAGCTGTCGGCCAACGAGCAGGTCCACGTGCTGCAGATCGTGCGCGAGGCGCTGACCAACGTCGAAAAGCATGCGCGCGCGCGCCACGTCACGCTGAAGCTGCAGCGCCAGGAGAACCGCGCCGTTTGCGTGACGATCGAAGACGACGGTGTGGGCATCGACCCGCGCGGGTCACCGCGCCATCACTTCGGGCTGGCGATCATGCGCGACCGCGCCGCGCTGCTCGGCGGACAGATCGACATCGGAGCCCGTCCGGGCGGCGGTACCCGGGTGCAACTGCGCTTCGTCGCCGCCCGCGCGTTCGCCGCGTCGGAGCCAAGCGGCGCCGAACGCACGCCGCTTGCCGCGAGCTGAGCCGATGGCGTCCGAAAGCGCCCACACGGTCTTGGTCGTCGACGACCATCCACTGTTCCGCAAGGGCGTGCTGCAACTGCTCGCGCTGGACGCCGGCATCCGCGTCGTCGGCGAGGCGGGCAACAAGGTCGAGGCGCTGGAGCTCGCCGCGCAGCACGACCCCGATTTGATCCTGCTCGACGTAAATCTCAAGGGCGAAAGCGGGCTCGATATCCTGGCCGCGCTGAAGGAGGAGGACCCTTCGCGGCGCGTCGTGATGCTGACCGTTTCGGACGCCCCGGAGGACCTGATCGGCGCGATCCGCGCCGGTGCCGACGGCTACCTGCTCAAGGACATGGAGCCGGAGGACCTGCTCGGCCGCGTGCGCGAGGCGCTGTCGGGTACGACGGTCATCGGCGATGCGCTCGCCGGCCGGCTCGCCGCGGCGCTGCGGCAGGAGGCGCGGGACGCCAGCCGCGGTCCCAGGCGCGACCTGCGCGAACTGACCGAGCGCGAGCAGGCGGTGCTGCGTTGTATCGCCGACGGCATGAGCAACAAGCTGATCGCACGCGCGCTCGCGATCAGCGAAGGAACGGTCAAGGTGCACGTCAAGCACGTGCTGAAAAAACTGGCGTTCCGCTCGCGGGTCGAGGCCGCCGTGTGGGCCGCCGAGCAAGGGCTGCGCAGCGCGGCGAAATAGCCCCGCTTTGCCCGGCTTTGCCGGCGCACGCAGGTCGACGCGACGCTCAAGCGTTGCCGCTGCGGCGCCGAACCTAGTTGCGTGACGTGCGTCAAAGGTCTTGGCACTCGCCGCGCAGGAGTGCTGAGCAGCGCCGACGGGCGCCGAATCGTGCCCAGTCGTGCGTCTGACCGTCGTATTCGGACGATGCTGGCGGCTCGCTCGCTTGTCATCATCGCGCACACGCGATACGTTTGACGCGCAACGCGCAGCGGTGCAGCGGTTCCATCCGGGAGGTTTCGATGAGCGTGCCGGCGATCTCAAACAGGCCCGCGATCTCCATCGCGGGATTCAAGGACGTGTACCACGTCCCGCGGGTCGAAGAGGCGCTCGCCGAGCTGCAGGAGCTGGGTAGCGGCGCCAACGACGCGCTGAAAGCCACCTACATCAAGATGATCAAGGCCGGCGGCCAGCGTTTCACGATCAAGCCGTCCGCGTTGCCCGACATCGACGCGCTGATCGGGGAGCTGCCCAACTTTGCCGAGCCGCTCGAGGACATCCGCCGTCAGCTCGCGTTGTGCCTGTCGAGCGACGACCCGCTCGAGCTGGAGCCGATGCTGCTGCTCGGCGACCCCGGCATCGGCAAGACGCATTTCGCGCGCCGGCTGTCGAAACTGCTCGGCACCGGCTACTCGTTCATCGGCATGAGCTCGCTGACCGCCGGCTGGATTCTTTCGGGCGCCAGCGCGCAATGGAAAAACGCCAAACCCGGCAAGGTGTTCGATGCGCTGGTCAACGGTGACTACGCCAACCCGGTGATCGTCGTCGACGAAATCGACAAGTCCGGCGGCGACCAGCAGTACGATCCGCTCGGCAGCCTGTACACGCTGCTCGAGCACGACACCGCGTGCGAGTTCGTCGACGAGTTCGCCGAAGTGCCGATCGACGCCAGCGACGTCGTGTGGGTCGCCACCGCCAACGACGCGCGCGCGATCCCCGAGCCGATCCTGAACCGGATGAACGTCTACGCGATCGACGCACCCGACGCCGAGGGTGCGCGCCGCATCGCCGCCGGCATCTACCGCGAGCTGCGCGACGAGCACGCCTGGGGCCGGCAGTTCCCCGAGACGCTGGCGGCCGACGCGCTCGACCGGCTCGCCAAGCTCAAGCCACGCGAGATGCGCCGCGTGATGCTCGCCGCCTTCGGCAACGCCAAGCTCGCCGGCCGCTGCGAGGTGCTCGCCGAGGACATCACCGAGGAGCGGATCGCGAAGAAGCCGCGCATCGGCTTCTAGCCGGCCTACCGTTTGCGCTCGGCCTCCACACGCCGATACACCGGCCCCCAGATCGGGTGACCGATCTCGGCGTCGGTCAGAATGAAGTCGGGGTCGGACGCGAACGCCGAGCGGAAACTCTGCTCGCACTCGCCGATGCGGTTGAACGCGCAGGCGATGAAGGCGAGGTACTTGTACGCGACCGCCGTATCGCGCCGGTCGCGCAGACCCTGCAGCAGCGCGGAGCGGAACGCGGCTTCGGCCTTGTCGAACGCTCCCTCTTCGTAGAAACGCAGGCCATGGATCAGCGCGCGCTCCGGCGGCCGCTGATACAGCGCGGCCACGCTTGCCGTCGGCGGCGGCGGCGGGGGCGGCGGTGGCGGACGCAGCGACTCGCAGCCCGCCAGCCAGGCGCAAGCGCAGGCGAGCACGAGCGAGGGGACCCGGTGCGGGTTCATTCGAAGCGGTGGCGGATCTGCTGCGGCTTGGACGGATCGACGTCGACCTGCGCGACGATCGCCGGGCGATCGCCGTGACGGATCTCGATGGTATGCCGGCCGGCGGCGAGCTTTAGCTCCGCCAGCGGCGGCGCCACGCCGACCGGCTTGTTGTCGACGAAGACCTCGCCCCAGGGCGCGATGTCCAGCACGACAATGCCCATGCCCTGGTGCACGGTTGCGGCGGCTGCCGGCCCCGCTTTGGCGGCGGCCGTCGGGCCCTTGGCGCCGCCGCCGACGACGTTGCCGAGGATCATGCCGATCGCCAGGCCGGTGACGAGCAGTGCGGCCATCGCGCCGACCAGCAGGCGGTTGGCACGCAGCCAAGGCAGGGCTTCCGCGCGAACGCGCCGCACGAGCGCCTGCGCGCGCTGCGCGAACGACGGTGCCGGTTCGACGGCCGGCGGTGGTTCGGTGGGCGGCCGTGCGTCCGGCGGCTGCGGGATCGTGAGTGGCACGGTTGCCGGACCCGCTTCGTCGCCGAGCAGCGCTTCGCGCGGCGGGGCGGTCAACGGAATGCCGATCGTGCCCGGTGCGACGTGCTCCTTGCGCTCGACCCACAGAAAGGCGGTCAGCGCGTCGCGCAGATCGCCGGCGGTGCGGTGCGAGGCCGGCGCGTTCGGATCGAGCGTTTCGTCGACGATCTTCGCCAGCGCCGGCGGGGTGTCGGTGCGCAGCGTCGTGACCGCAGCGGGCTTGTCGCGCTTCGGCGCGCGCCCGGTCAGCATCATGTACAGCAGCGCGGCGATCGCGCGCACGTCGGCGCGGCGCGTCTCCTCGGACAACTCGTTCTGGAAGTACGGCAGCAGCCGCTCGGTGCGTGCGAGCGCCTCTTCGCCGCCGCGGCCGCCGTCGATCCAGCCGCCGAAGCCCTCGACCTTCGGCGCGCCGCCGCTTTGCAGGATGACGTGCTGGGGGCCGAGGTGGCCGTGCGCGATGCCCTGGCCGTGCGCATAGTCGATCGCGTCGGCGATGCGCGCCGCGATGCTGGCGGCGTGGACGAACTCGGGGCGCCAGCCGCTGGCCAGCAGTTCGTGCAGCGGACGGCCGGCGACGCGCTCGATCGCCAGATACCCGACGTTGTGCACGCGGCCGGCGTCGAACACGGTGACGATGTGCGGGTGGTGCAGCTTGCCCGCGGCCTGCGCCTGCCGCACGAAGGCGGCTTCGAGCGCGGAGATTTCGGCGTCGGCGCCGGCCACGCCGTCGGCTGGCGGCGGCATCTGCACCGCCTTGAGCACCACCTCGCGATGCATGACCGGATCGGCCGCGATGTACGACACGCTCGAGCGATCGCGCCGCAGCTCGCGCAGGATCGCGTAGCGGCCGAGTAGTCGCAGGTTCGGAGACAGTGCTTCGCTCATGCGTACCGCGCAGGCCGGACCTGCCAGTCGCGCCGGCGGCCCACGGCGCGCGTGCCGCCACGCGCGGCGAGGGGGGCGGACCGGCAAGGGGGCGCGGCGGCTTTCATGGTTCGGCTTCGAATTCGCCTGGTCGATGAGCCAGGATCGGCCGAGGGTAAAGCAAGCGCCGCGGCGTGCCAATCGCGGCGCGGTCGGGCGGATGGCGGAGCCGCCGGTGCGCCCCGCGGCGCGCGCTCGAACGACCGCTTTGCGTCGGCCCGATCACGCCGGTCCGGAACCCATCGCGGGGCTAGCCCGGATATTTCACGAGGTCGCCCCCGAGTGCGTCGTTTTGGCAGCTTCGTCGAGCACTTGCAACGAGCGCGGCGCGCAGCAATCTGGCGCGCCGGGGCTACGCGGGCTTGCGCGGCGTCTGCGCGGTCATCTTGCGCTCAACTGCTTGCGCGTGCCTGCGGGCACGCGACTGCGGCCGTCTCGCGCAACCTGCCGCGCGCATCCGCTCGCGCAACTCCCGCGTCCCTCATGACATATCCGGGCTA
>JBBIJJ010000038.1:0-22544 GCA_037446035.1 Burkholderiales bacterium | reverse complement strand
CCTCGCTTTGCTCGGGATGACAACGCGAGACGGGCAATGACAGCGCGAGACGGGTAATGACAGCGCGAGACGGGTAATGACAGCGCGACACCGCGGATGAGAAGGCGACACCGCGGATGAGCGACGCCCTCGTCATTCCGAGCCACAGGCGAGGAATCTCAGCGCCTCGCAGCGCCGAGATCCCTCGCTTTGCTCGGGATGACAACGCGAGACGGGAAATGACAACGCGACACCGCGGATGAGAGGGCGACACTGCGGACGACCAAGCTGGCGACGGCTCGAGGTTTACTCGAACGCCGAAACCAGCTCCATCCGCTCGGCCCAGTGCCGGACGTCGGCGAGTGTCACGCGCCCGTCGGCGCCCGACAGCGCGGGCAGCCAGCCGGCGCGCGTATGCAGCCCCGGACCGATGGCGATCGCGCCTTCGACCGTGTCGTTGGGAAAGTAGTAGCTACGGGTCACGACCACCGGGATGTCGGCGGCGCGGGCCGCGGCGACGCCGCCCGGCGAATCTTCGAAGGCGACGGCTTGCAACGGCTCGATCGCCAGCGCCTTGAGCGTGAGCCGGTACACCTCCGGATCCGGCTTCTTGCGCGCGACGTCCTCGCCGCACACGACGGCGGCGAAGCGCTCGCTCCAGCGTGCGCCGAAATGCACGCGCAGCAGCGCCTCGACATTGACGCGGCTGGTCGTGGTGGCGATGGCCAGGCGCAAGCCGCGCTGCAGACACTCGTCCATCAATTCAGCCACGCCCGGCCGCAGCGCAATCGAGCGCGTTTCGACCAACTGCGCGTAAAAGGCGTTCTTCTTCGCGTGCAGTTCGGCGGCAAGCCGGTCGCGCTCGGCGGCCAGCGGCGGTGCGTCGGTGCGCTCGCGCATGTCGTGCAGGATGCGCTCGCGCCCGCCGGTGATGCGCAGCAGGCGGCCGTAGTGCGCTTCGTCCCAGCGCCACGGCACGCCGCACGCTTCGAAAGCGAGGTTGAAGGCGACGCGGTGTCCGTCGCGCTCGGTCTCGGCGATCGTTCCGTCGACGTCCCAGAGCAATGCAGTCGGTGTGGCCATCGTTCGTTCTCCGGAAGCCATGGCACTGTACGCGACGGCCGCGGCCGTGCGAACTCAGGATTTCTTTGGTCGCCGTTAAAACGGCATGAAGCACTACTTGCGCGGTTCTTCGCGTTGGCGACCGCTGCGCGCCAGCTCCTCGCGCTGCTCCTTCAACTGCTGCGACAACTGGCGCAGCCGCGCATCGACCTCGCTCATCACGTAGAAGTCGGCGTCGCCCGCCTTGCGCGCGAGCTGAAGCTGGTCGACCGCCGAAGGCACTGCGCCCAGCAGCGCGTACATCTCGGCGGTGGCCTGGTGTTGCAGCGTGCGCTGGTCCAGCGCCGCGTAGCTCTTGGCGAGAGACGCGAAGTACTGCGGTTCGCTGCGCGGGATCGCGAGCTGCCGGCGCAGGTACTCGACCGCGGCCTCGTGTTCGCCGGCGCGCTGCAGCAGATCGACGTAGGCGAGCGCGGTCAGCCGCGACAACGGAAACCGCTGCGTTGCCTCACGCGCCAGGCGCAGCGCCTCTTCGCGTTCGGCCGCCGTCGCCGCCGCGGCGAAGCGCGTCTCGGCGACGAGCTTGTCGAGCATCGGCGAGGCGAGCCGCGTCAGCTTGCGCGCCGCCAGCGCCGCTTCGTACGCGGCCTGCGTCTGGCCGAGCCGCAGCGACGCCAGCGCCAGCCCGTACTGCGCGGCGGCCTCGCTCGCCGCCGAGCGGTTGCGGATCTGCGCGGCGAAGTGCGTCTGCGCGTCGCGCGCGCCCTGCAGGCTGTCGTCCTGCAGCACGCGCAGCCGCGCGCGGACGAGATGAAAATCCAGGCTGTCGGCGCGCTGGCGCACGCGCGCCTCGCGGATGCGGTTCTGGATGTCGCCCATCCGCTCGGTGGTCAGCGGGTGCGTGCGCAGGTAGGCGGGGGCGGCGCTCTCGTAGATGCGCGAGCCCTGCTGCATGCGCCCGAAGAAGCTCGCCATCGCGCGCACGTCGAAGCCCGCCGCTTGCAGCGTCTGGAAGCCGACGCGATCGGCTTCGCGCTCGGCCTCGCGCGAGAAGTTCAACTGCTGCTGCAGCGCGGCCGCCTGTCCGCCCAAAATCGCGGCCTGCGTCAGATCGCCGCTGGACGACGAGTTGCTGCGCGCGGCCAGTAGCGCCAGCAGCAGCGCGCCGATCGCGATCGCACTGGACTCGCGCTGCTTGGCCAGCATGCGCGCGATGTGGCGCTGCTCGACGTGACCGATCTCGTGCGCGAGCACGCTCGCCAGCTCCGATTCGCTCTGCGCCGCAAGCACCAGCCCCGTATGCACGCCGATGAAACCGCCCGGCAGCGCAAACGCGTTGAGCATCGGGTCGCGCACGGCGAAGAAGCTGAAGTCCATGTGCCGCGCCGGCGACGCCGCGACGAGCTGGTAGCCAAGGTTGTTCAGGTACTCGGTGGCGTCGGCATCGGGCAGGTACGCGTGGTCGCGTCGCACCTCGCGCATGATCGCCTCGCCGAGCTTGCGTTCGTTGGCGGGCGAAAGATCGTCGGCCGCCGCCTCGCCGAGTGTGGGCAGTTCGATCGACTGCGCGCGCGCCGGCGCCAGCGAAGGCGGCGCCGCGATCGTCAGCGCGACGGCGAGGGCGAGGGCACGGGCGACAGGACGGGGCACGGCGTGGTTGCGGGCGGAAGCTTCCGGGGCGCGAATCGACACGACTGACGGGGTGGCGCGCGACCGGCAAAGGACTGCACTTATGATAGTCGCCCGAGGCGATGGTTCCGGCGCCGACAACGATTGGTTACATGAGCAAGCTCACGCATTTCGACGACGCCGGCCAGGCGCACATGGTCGACGTCGGCGGCAAGGAATCGACCCACCGCATCGCGGTCGCGGCCGGGCGCATCCGCATGCAGCCGATGACGCTCGACCTCGTACGCAGCGGCAGCGCGAAGAAGGGCGACGTGCTCGGCGTGGCGCGTATCGCCGCGATCCAGGCCGCCAAGAAGACGAGCGAGCTGATCCCGTTGTGCCACCCGCTCGCGATCACGCGCATCGCGGTGGACTTCACGCTCGACGAAGCCGCCGCCGCGATCGAGTGCCGTGCGCGCGTCGAGACGCACGGCCAGACCGGCGTGGAGATGGAAGCGCTGACGGCGGTGCAGATCGGCCTGCTGACGATCTACGACATGTGCAAGGCGGTCGACCGCGGCATGGTCATCGAGTCCGTGCGGCTGCTGGAAAAGCACGGGGGCAAGAGCGGCGACTACGTTGCCGCCTGAGCGTTCGGACCGCGCTCGCGACGCACCGGGCGGCTGCGCGCTGCGTATCGGCGCGAAGACCTGGGCAAGGTGCGAGGTAAGTACTACCGCCGCGCCTAGCGCGGGTGTTGCACAGACGCATCACGACCTCGATCTCGCCCGCGCGGCGCTTGCAAGCACAATGAGAACGATTATCATTTGCGCCCATGCGAGACGGACGACGCCCGAGGATTTCGACACCCGCGGCACCGCTGCCGATGCGCGCTGAGCCAAGACCGCAACGCCGCGTCACCCGCGGCGAGCTGTCCGGCCCTGCGCGCGAACTGGTCACCGTGCATGCCAAAAGCGGATCCCGGCGGCGTTCGATTCGCACCAACAGACTGCTCCTGACGAGGTAGCCAGCTCCTCCCCCGTGTCGCGCGGGGTGCCCGCCATTCGTCTGCGTCCGTGCCGTGAGTCGCAGCGGCATGTGACGAGGCTGCGCATCCATCGACGGTGGGAGGTACTGATGCACGACCGCTTCGAGCGCACGACGCTCGCTGTCGCGATTTTTCTGATACCCGGGTCGGCCGGCGTGACACGGTTCCTGACATGTGCGCCGCGGTCCGCGGCATTCGCGGTCTGAGCGCCGCCCCTTGGCGCCCGCCGAAGACCGCCATGCTTGCGCGCAGCCGTCGCTTGCCGCCTCGCCCTCGGAACCTCGTCTCGCTGGCCGTGGTGATCGCGATCCACGTCGGGCTAGGCTGGGCGGCGCTGCAAGCGCACGCGGTGCGCGGGGCGATCGCCGAGCCGATGCCGATCTTCGTCCGTCAGATCGAGGCCGCGCCGCCCAAGCCGCCTGAGCCTTCGCCGCCGCGGCCGCCGAGGATCAAACGGAAAGAACCGCCCCCGCTGCTGACCGCGCGCCCCGAGCCGATGCCGGAGCCCGAGCAGTTCGTGGCGCCGCCTGCGCCCCCGGAGCCTGAGGCTCAACTGCGCCCGCTCGCTGAAGCGCCGATTGTCGCTGCCGCACCGCCGGCGCCGAAGGAGCCGCCGGCGGCGCGGCCGAAGCTGATCGGCGAAGTCGCGTATGCGCGCCCGCTGTCGGTCGACTACCCGGCGCTATCGCGGCGTTTGAACGAAACCGGGCTGGTGATCGTGCGCGTGTTGATCGACCCCACCGGCCGGCCGGCACAAGTGCTGGTGCAAAAGACCTCGGGTTACGAGCGCCTCGACCACGCCGCCGTCGCGGCAGTCAAAGCTGCGCTGTTCCGCCCCTACACGGAGAACGGCGTGCCCGCGCCCGCGTACGCCCTGATCCCGATCCGCTTCGAGTTGAACTGAGAAACCGTCATGAACGCAACACTCGGCTTCGGCCACTTCATCGCGCAGTCCGACGTCGTTGGCAAAACGGTCCTTGGGATCCTGGTCGTGATGTCGACTGCGTCGTGGTGCCTGATCGTCACCAAGAGCATCGCCGACTGGCTGCAGCGGCGCCGTTGCGCCGCGTTCCTGGACAAGTTCTGGAACGCGGCGTCGCTAGAGGCGGTTGCGCACGAAATCGACACGCACGGCGCGCACGAGCCGTTTGCGCGTCTGACCAGCCAGGCGCTGTTCGCGCGCCGGCATCACGCGCGCTACGGCGCGTCGAAGCTCGAACAGATGGGATCGAGCGGTGACTTTCTGACCCGCACGATACGCAAGGTGCTGGACGAAGAAACCGCGCAGCTCGAAAGCGGACTTTCGCTGCTCGCGTCCGTCGGCGCGACCGCGCCGTTCGTGGGCTTGTTCGGCACCGTGTGGGGCGTTTATCACGCGCTGGTGGCGATCGGCATGTCGGGCGCCGGCACGCTCAACAAGGTGGCCGGCCCCGTGGGCGAGGCGCTGATCATGACCGGGATCGGGCTGGCCGTCGCGATCCCAGCGGTGCTTGGCTTCAACTACTTCCAGCGCAGCAACCGGCTGCTGCTCGCCAAGCTCGACGCGTTTGCGTACGACCTCTTGAACTTCCTTGCGGTCGGCGAGCACGCCGCCCCGCACGAAACCGGCGCCATCGTGCGCGCGATCCGGCGCGACGCCAAAGGCGGCGAACTCACATCGGACCCTAAGCCCGCTCACGCATAGCAAACCAGGAGGCAACGCATGGCATTCGGACGCGTCGAGAGGCAGTCCGGCAACGCGCCCATCGGCGATATCAACATGGTGCCGCTGATCGACGTGATGCTGGTGCTGCTGGTGATCTTCATCGTCACCGCGCCGCTGCTGACGCACGCGGTCAAGATCGATCTGCCGCGCGCCTCCAGCGCAGTCAACCAAGCCCAAGCGGACAAGATCGAATTTGCGATCGAGGCCGACGGCACGTTGTACTGGAACGGCGCAAGAATCGAACGCAGCGCCGCCGCGCAGCGCTTCGCGCAGGAGGTCGCGCGCAACCCGCAGCCCGAGCTGCATCTGCGCGCCGACCGCAACGTGCGCTACGAAGTCGTGGCCGAAGTGATGTCCGATGCCGCCAAGGCCGGGCTGCGCAAGATCGGTTTCGTCTCCGATCCGCGTACCGCAGAGGCACGGCCATGACGCGGGCGCTCGCACGTTTGGTCGCGCCGTTGCTGCTCGCCTGCGGCCTGACTGCCGCAGCGGCCCAGGCGCCGCAGGCCGAGTCGGTGCAGGTCGTGCTACACATGCTCGACTACATCGCGGTCGACTACCCCGGTGCGGTCGGCGACGGCAAGGTCATCGATCAGGCCGAGTACGACGAGATGCGCGAGTTCAGCGCGCAGGTGATCGCGCAGATCGGCGGGCTGCCGGCCAACGACAGCCGCGAGGCGCTCGTGCGGCAGGCCGGTGCGCTCGCGAAGCTGATCGAAGACAAAGCCGCTCCCCCGGCGGTGGCGGAAACGGCGCGCGCGCTGCGAACGGCGATCATCAAGACCTACAACGTCCGCACGTTGCCGGCGACACCGCCGGACGCCGCGCTCGGCCAACGGATCTATGCGGAGCACTGTGCTGCCTGCCACGGGACGGAAGGGCGAGGCGACGGCCCGGCCGCGCAGGGCATGGACCCGGCGCCGTCGAACTTCCATCACGCCGAGCGCATGGCGCAGCGCTCCCTGTATGGCCTGTACAGCACGATCACGCTTGGGGTGGACGGTACGGCGATGCAGTCGTTCAAGCATCTGAGCGAGCGCGAGCGCTGGTCGGTTGCCGCTTACGTGGCCGCCTTTACTCGCACCGGTCGGCCAAGCAGCCTCGATACCGCCAGCCGCCTGCTCGCAGACAGCGTCGCCGCATTCAAAGCGGGCCACGCCGCGCAGGCGCAACGCCTGGCGGTCCAGGCGTACCTCGACGGCTTCGAGCCGGTCGAGGCGAGCCTTGCGAACGTCGACGGCGAGCTGATGCGCGCGATCGAAACCGACATGATCGCGTTGCGCGCCGTTCTGCAGCCGGGTTCTGATGCCGAAGAAGTCGCGCGGCGCGCGGCAGCGATCGAAGCGCAGCTCGCGCGCGCGCGCACGCTGCTGGGCGGCGCAGGGCTCTCGCCGGCGGCGACGTTCACGTCCAGCTTCCTGATCCTGCTGCGCGAGGGGCTGGAGGCGATCATCGTGCTGGCCGCGATCATCGCGTTCGCGAAAAAGGCCGGCCGGCGCGACGCCCTGCCGTACGTGCATGCCGGCTGGATCGGCGCCCTGGTGCTGGGTGCTCTGACCTGGGTCGCCGCGACATTCCTGATCGAAGTCTCCGGTGCCAAGCGCGAGATCACCGAGGGCGTGACCGCGCTCGTTGCCGCCGCGATGCTGATCTACGTCGGCTACTGGCTGCACAACAAGTCGTACGCGCAGGCGTGGTCGCAGTTCATCAAGGAACAGGTCGGCAGCGCGCTGGCCAGGCGCACCTGGTGGGCGATGGCGGCGGTCGCGTTCCTGGCCGTGTATCGGGAGATGTTCGAGGTCGTTCTGTTCTATCAGGCGCTGTGGGTGCAAGCCGCCGAGCACGGCGGCGGCGCGTTCTTCGGCGGACTGATCGCGGCGGCGGCTGCGCTCGGCGTCATCGGCGGGCTGATCTTGCGCTACAGCATCCGGCTGCCGATCGGCCCGTTCTTTGCGGCGACATCGGTGCTGCTCGCGCTGATGGCCGTGGTGTTCGTGGGGCAGGGCGTGGCGGCGCTGCAGGAGGCAGGCGTCGTATCGATCACACCGGTGGCGTTCATAGCGTTGCCCGTGATCGGCGTGTTTCCGACCGCGCAGACGCTCGCCGCGCAGGTGGCGATCGTGTTGATCGTCGCTGCCAGTTTCTATCTGGCCGGCCGCGCGCACCGCACCGCCTGATCACGACGCTAAAGCCACTGCTGTTCCTTCATCGGACTCCGACAGGCAGCCCTCGGCCACCGATGCGGAGCAATCGCTCAGAAGGTGTGAATCTTTCTGCTGCGCGGCCCGCTGGCGTCGTTGCGCGCTGCTCGGGCCTCGCCTATCTACTTGATATGTCTCGGCCCTGCGGCTGCGTGCGCCTAGCCAGCGGACCGCTCGCGACGAAATCTTCACACCTTCTCAGCAATTTCTGGAGGGAAAGACATGCCATCGTTCCTTATCTGGCCGATCGCGGCGCAGGTTGCCGCGCTGCTTGCAACGCTCGCGGGTCAGAATGCGCTCGCTCAGACCGCGGGCACCGAGCCTGCCAAGACCGACACCGCCTTGCGGGAGGTGGTCGTGACGGCCACCCGCACCGAAGCCGAGGTGCAGAAGGTGCCGGCCACGGTGACGCGCATTACGCGCGAGGAGATCGATCGCCGCCTGCCGGCCGATGAAGCGGACCTGTTCAAGAGCGAGCTGGACCTCGCGCTGGCGCGCGACGCGCGCCGCTTCGGCGCCACGCGCCCGAACATCCGCGGCATCGAAGACAACCGCGTGCTGCAACTGGTCGACGGCATCCGCCTGCCCAACTTCTACAACGGCGGTGGACCGACCAACTCCACGATGAATGCGCCGCTCGGCCCGTCCGTCGAGTTCCTGAAACGCGTCGAAGTGCTGCGCGGGCCGGCATCCAGTTTGTACGGCTCGGATGCGATCGGCGGCGTGGTCGGTTTCCTGACGCTGGATCCGGCCGATCTGATCGCGCCGGACGCCGGCTTCGGCGGGCGCGTCGGCGCCGGCTACGCGAGCGCCCACGAAGGCGCGACCGCCACGCTGCTCGGCGCCGGGCGCACGCCGTCGTTCGACTGGCTGCTCGGCTACACGCAGACCAAAGCGCACGAATTCGACAACCAGGGCGAAGACGATTCGATCTCCGCGACGCGCACGCGCCCGAATCCGCAAGACATCACTGATCGCGGCGCGATCGCCAAGCTCGCATGGCGCCCCGCGGCCGGCCACAAGCTGACGTTCGCGGTCGAAGGGCGCGAGCAGGAAGCCGATGTCGAGGTGCAGCGACTCGCGGCGTCGCTGCCGAAGGTCACCGCAATGTCCGGCGACGATCACACACGGCGCGCACGCACCAGCGTGGTGTGGGAGCACCGGGCGGGCGCCGGCTGGTACGACCGCCTGACCGCGCAGCTGTATCACCAGCAAAGCGAAACCAAAAACTTCAACCAGCAAGCCCGCACGAACACATCGGCAACTTGCTCGGCCGCGGCCGGCACCGGCAACAACTGTCGCGTCGAACAGGACTTCTTCTTCGATCAGAAGCTGACCGGTGGCGGCGCACAGTTCGAGAAGGCATTGGGCGACAGCCATCTGCTCGCGTTCGGCGCCGACCTGGCGCGGCTGCGCACCGAAGAGTCGCGCGACACGCGCGTCTGGAATCTGACCACCGGCACGTTCACCAAGTCGCTCGCCGGCGACACCTTCCCCCTGCGCGACTTTGCGCCGGGTTACACCGACTCGATCGGCCTCTTTGTTCAGGACGAAATCGACGGCCTTGCCGGCGGCCGCCTGTCGCTGCTGCCCGGCCTGCGCTACGACTGGCGCCGCCTGAAGCCCGAGGTCGACGATCTGTCGCAATCGGTACTGACGGCGATCGGCAAGCAGGCGGTTTCTCAGACCGACAGCGCGGTCTCGCCAAAGCTCGCCGCGACCTGGCAGTTCACGCCGGCGCTGTCGACCTACGGCCAGATCGTGCGCGGTTTCCGCGCGCCGAACTACGAAGAAGTCAACGGGCACTTCCGCAATACCGCGCAGAGCTACGGCATCAGCCCGAACCCGAATCTGGAGCCGGAGACCAGCACCGGCGTTGAGCTGGGCCTGCGCTGGAGCGCGCCGACGCTGCGCGCGCAACTGGCGGTGTTCGACAACCGCTACAAGAACTTCGTTTCCAGCGTGCGGCTCGATTGCCCGTCGGATCCGAACTGCATCTCAGGCCTGGGCACCACGTTCATGTCGGTCAACCTGTCCAAGGTGCGGATCTACGGCGGCGAGGCCCGCTTCGCCTGGGAGTTCGCGCCCGGCTGGCGCGCCGGCGGCGCCGTGGCGCACGCGCGCGGCACCGAGGAAGGGTCCGATCGGCCGCTCGACAGCGTCGAGCCGACCCGTTACCTGCTGACGCTCGGACGCGACGCCGGCGGCTGGGGCGCGGACGCCACCTTGCGCGCGGCTCGTGCGGTTAAGCGCACCAACGACGACAGCGGCACGACCTATTCGCCCTGGTTCAAGCCGCCCGGCTACGAAGTGCTCGACCTCGCCGCGTGGTGGAAGCCGACGCAGCGCCTGCGTCTGGCGCTCGCGGTCAACAACGTGTTCGATGTGAAATACTGGCTGTGGAGCGACATTCGCCAGGCCGATGCTCGCAACCCGGCCGGGGTCGATTTCTACTCGCAGCCGGGCCGCAACGTCTCGGCCAAGGTCGAGTACGCGTTCTGAGCAGGGAGGCGACGATGCGCCACGCATTCAGAAGGTTTGCGGCCGGCTGGGCATCCATTGCGCTCGCCTGGACGCTCGCCACGACCGCGGCCGCGCAGGCGGCCCCAGACGCGGCGCCCGGCTACATCGCCGTGGCGGCCGACCGCGGCTTTCAGGGCAACGAAGAAATCCGAGACGCGTTCGACGCCTTTGCCGCCGGCCGCAATGCCGAGCTCGTCTTCGCCACCGACGACCGCACGCGCGACACGCTCCGGCACGCTTTCGAACGGCTGACTGCGCGCGGCGCCAGGCGCGCGATCGTATTGCCGGTTTTTCTGTCGGCGGCGGATCCCAGATTGCAGCTCGTCAAACAGTTGCTCGAAAAGCCGCCCGTGCCGGTGACCGTCGCGCGTCCGTTCGGCGAAAGTTATCTGGCGGTCGAGGCGTTGAGCGATCGGTTGCGCGCCGCGGCCGCGACCACCCAGACGGGCATCGTCATCGCGGGCTACGGCGCGGACAGCGCGCAGTCGCGCAAGCTGCTGGAGCGGGACTTGCAGCGCATCGCGGCGCACGCGACCAAAGATGCGAACTTTGCGCGCGTTCAGACGGTCGTGTGGTACGACGGCCGTACGCCCGACCGCGAAGCCAAACGCGTCGAAACGAAGCGCGCGCTCGCCGATGCCGTGCAAGGCGTCGAGCGCGCGGTCGTCGTTCCGCTGCACTTCGGCCGCCGGCTCGACGGCATGATGTCGTTCGACGCCGAGCTGCAGCGGTCTTTGCCGTCCGGCGCCCGGATGGCGACCGACGGTCCCCAGCCGGAGGCGCTGCTGAGTATGTGGATGACGCGCGAGGCCAACCGCCATGCCGATCTGAGCGCGCGCGATATCGGTGTGGTCCTGCTTGCCCACGGTTCCGACTACCACTGGAACGAAACGATGCGCGAGGCGATCCGGCCGCTCGAAGCGCGTCATCCGGTGCAGTACGTGTTTTCGATGGCCGATCAGCCGCTGATCGAGCGCGCCGTGCGCAGGCTGCAGCAGCGTGGTGTCAAAGCCGCGGTGATCGTGCGCGTGTTCGGGCTGGAGTCGTCGTTCAAGGCTGATGTCGAGCGGATGATCGGCGCCGATATCGAAGGTGCCGGCGCCGCGACGGCCGGCGCGTATGGCGCGCATCCGCAGGGGTCCCAGCACGGCCGCGACGGTCATGGCAGTCACGGCCACGGCAGTCATGGTGAGCACGGCGGCGGCGAAAGCGCGGCGCTTCCGCCGCCGCGCATCCGCTCGGTGCTGCCGATCGTCACCGTCGGCGGCGTCGAGTCGCATCCGCTGTTTGCGGCCGCTTTGCTCGACCGCGCACGCAAGCTGTCGCGCGACCCGCGCAAGGAAACGATCATCCTGACCGCGCACGGCGCCGGCGATGACGGTCGCAACAAGCAATGGCTCGAAATTCTGAGCCGCCTGGCCGAACAGATGAAAGCTGCGCAGGCGAAGTCCGCGGCCGCCGCGTTCCGCGACATCCGCTTTCTGACCTGGCGCGAGGACTGGCCGAATAAGCGCGAGCCGTGGATCAAGGCGGCGCGCGACATGGTCGAGGAGGCCGGCGCCGACGGCGGCCGCGCCATCGTGATTCCGGCGCGCACCAACGCGCGCGGACCGGAGCGCACCTTCCTCGCCGGCATGCAGTTCGAGCTTGGCGAAGGTTTTGCGCCGCATCCGCTCTTCTTGCGCTGGTTCGAAGAGCAGGTCGAGGCGGGCGCCGAGCAATTGCGGAAATCGCGCTGATGCTGATATCGCAACCCGCAGCGAGCGCCGCCACCCGGGTGAGGCTCGAGCGATAGAACTCGACGCCGCACGGAGGTGGGCCAAAACGCCGGCGCACGGCGGTGGGCTGCGCGTATCGGGTTCATATAACGTTCGCCTCGACCAGCCGCTCGCCGCGCGCGATGCGTGACGGCGAAAGCGGCGTCAGATCGAGCGTGCGGTATGCGCCGGTGGCAATAAGCTCCGCGATTCCACGGCCCACGGCGGGCGCCTGCTGGATGCCGTGGCCCGAAAAGCCGCAGGCGACGAACGCGTTGTCGGTGCCGGGCACGCGGCCAACCAGTCCGTTTTGATCGAAGGTGTTGTACTCGTAGTAGCCGGCCCACGCGTGCGTGCGGCGCAGCGCCTCGAACGCGGGTACGCGCGCGGCGAGCCGCGGCCAGATCCAGTCGTCGAACAGGCCGTGGTCGATCGCATCGAGCGGCGCATCGTCCGCATCTGCGCCGCGCGGCGGCGCGCCGCAGATGAAGACTGCGCCTTCGGGGCGAAACCACAGCCCGGACGGGTCGATCACCAGTGGGCAGTCGGGCAGTCGCGCCGGCGAGTGGAACACGAAGACATCGCGCTTGCGCGCGGCGACCGGAAGGTCGAAACCCAGCGTGCGCGCCAGCGGTGCCGACCACGCGCCGGTGGCGAGCACGAAGGCGTCCGCTTCGAGCGCCGAACCGTCGCTCGTCAACGCGCTCACGACGCGGGCGCCGGCCGTGGTCATCCGTTCGACCGCGGCGGCGACGTAGCGCACGCCAAGCGCGATCGCCTTGCGCCGGAACGCCTGCAGGACGCCGTAGCCGTCGAACCAGCCTTCGCCGCTGTTGGCGCCACTTACTCCCAGGCTCGCGAGCGCCACGCCGTCGACGGCGAGCCACGGGAAACGCCGCTGCAGTTCGGTCGGAGCGAGCAGTATCACGTCGGCGCCGCAGGCGCGCTGCATTTCGTGGTTCGCGCGCAGGATCTCGACGCCGGCCGCACTCGCGAGAAAGAGGTACCCCGGCTCGACGAGCCCGATGTCGGGTCGCTCGTCGCCGACCGCGAGCTCCTCGCCGATGCGCCGATAGAAGGCGAGGCTCGCCTGCGAGATGCGGATGTTGATCGCGGTGGAGAACTGCTGCCGGATCGAACTCGCCGATAGTGCGCTCGACGCGAACCGGTAGCTCGGATCGCGCTCGACGACGGTGACGCGCACGCCGAAATCGCGCGCCAGGAAACAGGCGACGCTGGAGCCGATCGCGCCGCCGCCGATGACGACCACGTGCTGCGGCACGCTCGCCCCATACAATTCGCCGATGACCTTGCGATTCTATTCAGCCGACCAGGTCAACGCGGCGCTCGAGTGGGAGCGTCTCGCCGATGCGCTTGCCGCCGCCTTCGCCGCCGGTGCGCAGGTGCCCTTGCGCCACGCGCACCGGCTGGGCGAGGCCGACACGCTGCTGTTGATGCCAGCGTGGCGCGACCCTGCGGCCGGCCCAGCGTCTGCCCAAGCCTGCTCAAGGGGACATGCTGCCGGTGACGGCGCCCTGGGCGTGAAGATCGTCACGGTGATGCCGGGCAATGCGGCGCGAGGTGCAGCCACCGTCAACGCGCTGTACGTGCTGCTCGACCGCGCCAGCGGTGCGCCGCGTGCGGTGCTCGACGGCGAAGCGTTGACGCTGCGGCGAACCGCGGCGGCGTCGGCGCTCGCCGCGCGTTACCTGGCGCGTGCCGACAGCGCGAACCTGCTGGTGATCGGCACCGGCAAGCTCGCCCCGTTCATGGCGCGCGCGCACTGCGCGCTGCGTCCGCAACTGCTGCGCGTGCGCATCTGGGGCAGGCGCGCGGAAGCGGCGCAGACGCTCGCGCAACTGCTGCGCGACGAAGGGCTTCCGGCCGAGGCGGCCGCCGACCCGGAAACGGCCGTGCGCGACGCGCACATCGTCAGTTGCGCGACGACCGCGACCGCGCCGATCGTGCACGGCGCGTGGCTCGCGCCGGGCACGCACCTCGATCTGGTGGGCGGTTTCACCCGCGCGATGCGCGAAGCCGACGACGCCGCGCTCGCCCGCGCACGCATCTTCGTCGACACTTACGCCGGCGCGCTCGCCGAAGCCGGCGATCTGGTGTCCCCGCTCGAACGCGGCGTGATCGCCCGCACGCAGATCGAAGCGGAGTTGGCAGAACTCGTGCGCGGCGAAAATCCCGGCCGCTGCAGTGAGGACGAGATCACGCTGTTCAAGTCGGTCGGCACCGCGCTCGAGGATCTCGCGGCCGCCGAGCTGGTCACCTGCGGCCCGTGATCGGCGCGGCCGAAGCGAAACGCTCGCGGCTGATGGCTCGATCGTCCTGACCGCCAGCTTCGTCATCCGGAGCGCCGCTGTCTTGATCCCGATCGCGGACTCTTCATCCTGAGCGTGGGTTGGTCACCCCGAGCGTGGGTTGCTCGTCCCGAGCGTGGGTTGGTCGTCCCGAGGGTGGATTCGTCATTCCGAGCGTGGATTCGACATTCCGATAACCATTGGCCTTGTCATCCCGAGCGAAGCGAGGGATCTCAGCATTGCGACTGGCTGAGATTCCTCGCCTGCGGCTCGGAATGACATGGAGGAACGGGTTTGGAATGACACCGAGGAACGGGCCCGAAGCGACATGAAGGAACGGGCCAGGAATGAAATGGAGGAACGGCCTGGGAGTGACAGGAAGCTGCGGCTTGGAACGACGGGACGCCTCAGCTTCGAACGACAGAACGACGCGGCCTTCAATGACGGGGCGTGTTTGCTCGGAACGAAGGGAGGCTTCGGTTCGGAACGAAGGCGAAGCGACGCTTCGGCGCGGGGAGGCCGCGAACGGCCACCTGTCGGATCGGGGCTCATTCGCTCTCGAGTCGCGGAGAGCACACGAGCGGCAAGAGAGCCTTTTTCGGCGTTCGCTATTTGCCGGAGAGGAACACGTCTGTCGTCGGAGCGCGTGATCTCGCCACGGCAATCGCGGCGCGCGGCGAAGCCGGTTACCCGGCGTCGACTCCGGCTGCGCCGAGCCTCACGCGTTCGGCGGCGCGGTATCGATGAAGCTCGGCCGCGCCGCGAGTTTTTCGCTCAGGCGCGCGAGATTGGGGTACTGGGCGCGCCAGCCGATCTCTGGGAAGCGGAAGTCCAGGTAGCCCAGCGCGCAGCCGACCGCGATGTCCGCCAGCGTGTAGGTGTTGCCGTTGCACCAGGGCTTGTCACCGAGCCCGCGGCTCATCGCCGCGACCGCATGCCGCACCTTGCCCATCTGGCGGTCGATCCACTTCTGCGACTGCTGCTCGGGCGGGCGCTGCGTCTTCTCCAGCCGCACGAGGATGGCCGCATCGAGCAGGCCGTCGGCGAGCGCCTCCCACACGCGCACTTCGACGCGTTCGCGCCCGTTGGGCGGGATCAGGCGGCCGACCGGCGTCAGCGTGTCCAGGTATTCGACGATCACGCGCGAGTCGAACACCGCGCCGCCGTCTTCCATGATCAGGCACGGCACCTTGCCGAGCGGATGGGCGTCGTGAATCCGGGTGTCCGCGGCCCAGACGTCCTCCAGCTCGAGCGCGCACTCGATCTTCTTTTCCGCCATCACGATGCGCACCTTGCGCACGTACGGGCTGGTCAGCGAGGCGATCAGGCGCAGATTCTTCTTCGACACGGCGGACGTTCCTGGCTGTTCGGGCCGTCGAATCATATCAACGGCACCGCGGCACGGCCGCGCGTGCGTGTCGCCGCCGAACGAACGCGCGCCCACCCGGTGCTAGACTCGCCGCGGCTCGTCCGCCCGGTCTTGCCTTCCGATTCCATCGCGTCCGATGCCTCCCGCCGATGTCGCCGCGCTGACGGCCTTGTCGCCGCTGGACGGGCGCTATGCGCGGCAGGCCGCGCCGCTGCGCGAGATCTTCTCCGAGTACGCCTTCATGCGCGCGCGGCTGCGCGTGGAAGTAGAGTGGCTGATCGGGCTGTCCACGCTCGGGCTCGCCGAGCTGCCGCCCCTGCCCGACGAGGCGATCGCGCGTCTGCGCGCGCTGGTGCGCGACTTTTCGGTCGACGATTGCGGCGAGATCAAGGCGATCGAAGCGCAGACCAACCACGACGTCAAGGCGGTCGAGTACTGGATCAAGCGCCGCACCGGCGACGTGCCGGCGCTCGCGCGCGCCGCGGAGTTCGTCCACTTTGCGTGCACGTCGGAGGACATCAATAACGTCGCGCACGCGCTGATGCTTTCCCAGGGGCGCTTCGTGCTCCAGGACCGGCTGCGCACCCTGCACGCCAAGCTGCGCGAACTGGCGCACGCGCATGCGGACCAGCCGATGCTCGCGCGCACGCACGGCCAGCCGGCTAGCCCGACGACCGTCGGCAAGGAGTTCGCCAACGTGGCGGTGCGGCTCGCCGGCGCCATCGACGGGATCGCGCGCGTGCCGCTCGCGGCCAAGATGAACGGCGCGGTCGGCAACTACAACGCGCATCTGGCGGCGTATCCGCTGCTCGACTGGGAACGCTTCGCGCGGCGCATCGTCGAGGAGCTTGGCCTGACGTTCAACACGCACACGATCCAGATCGAGCCGCACGACTACATGGCGGAGCTGTTCGACGCGATCGCGCGCGCCAACACGGTGCTGCTCGACCTGGACCGCGACGTCTGGGGATACGTCGCGCTCGGCTACTTCGGGCAGAAGCTGAAGGAAGGCGAGGTCGGTTCGTCAACGATGCCGCACAAGGTCAATCCGATCGACTTCGAGAATTCCGAAGGCAACCTGGGACTGGCCAACGCGCTGCTGCGGCATCTGGCGGACAAGCTGCCGGTGTCGCGCTGGCAGCGCGACCTCTCCGACTCGACGGTGCTGCGCAATCTGGGTGTCGCGTTTGGCCACTGCCTCGTCGCCTACGAGGTCTGTCTGCGCGGGCTCGGCAAGCTCGAGGTCAACGTGCAAAGGCTTGCCGCCGACCTCGACGATGCGTGGGAGGTGCTCGCCGAGCCGGTGCAGACGGTGATGCGCCGCTACGGCGTGCCCGAGCCGTACGAGAAGCTCAAGGCGCTGACCCGCGGCCGCGGCATCACGCGCGAGGCGCTGCACGCGTTCGTCCGCGCGCTCGCCATTCCCGACGAGCCGAAGAACGCGCTGCTCGCGTTAACGCCCGCAACCTACGTCGGCAAGGCGGGCGAGCTGGCGCGACGCTGTTGAGCGGCGACCCGCGGTCACGTCAACGCGCGACGGCTCTGCCGGCCGCGCAACGGAATAATCCGGTCCGGCGCTTTGTTGATGCGCTGTCCGGGATCGATCACGCCCGGCTCCGTTTCTCAACGACCATGGGGGAATCATGAAGCTTTCGGTTCGTACGCTGCTGCTGGCCGCCGCCGCGGCCGTTGCCTTGCCGGCTCACGCGCAGTTCGCCAAACCCGAGGACGCCGTCAAGTACCGTCAGTCGGCCATGGCGCTGATCGGCAATCACATGGGCCGAATCAACGCACAACTGAAGTCGGGCACGCCGAACATCGCGGCGATCCAGTCGAGCGCGGCGCTGATCGAAACGCTGTCGAAGCTGCCGTTCGAGGCCTTTACGCCCGGCTCCGATATGGTGGCCAATACCAAGGTCAAGCCCGAGTACTTCAAGGACACGGCCAGGGTCAAGGAGCTCGCCGAGAAAATGCAGGCCGAGGTGAGCAAGCTCGCCGCCACCGCCCGGGGCGGCGATGCCAAGGCGATCCAGGCGCAGTTCGGCACCGTCGGCCAGGCTTGCAAGGCCTGCCACGACGACTACCGGATGAAGTGATCGTTCGTATCGCTCCGCGGCCTTGCGCCGCGGACGGCCGATGGACGAAGGGCCGCGCAAGCGGCCCTTCGTCTTCCTACAGGTTGACGATGTAGGCGACCAAACCGGCCGCCAGCAACGCCAGCAGCGCCGCGCGCGCGCGCATCAGTGCATCGTCGCGCGCGGGTTCGGTCGCGATGCCGCGCTTGTCGCCCGTGATCATCGGCGCGACCAGGTTCTCGCGCTTGGCGAAGAAGTAAAACGCGATCGCCGCGACGTGCAAGGCGACGAGGGCATAGATGACGTTCTGGTTGAGCGAGTGGACTCGCGTCATCAGGCTGGCGGTCGCGCCGGACACGAGCTTCGACAGCGGCCCCTCGGTGGCGATCTCGTCGTTGGCGAACAGCCCGGTGCCCGCCTGCACCAGCAGTGCGGCCAGCAGCGCCAGGACCGACCACGCGCCGAGCGGATTGTGGCCGGCATACCGCTCGCCCGCGCCGCGCGCCGCGCGCAGGTAGGCCAGCACCGCGCGCGGCCCGCGCACGAACTGCGCGAACAGCGCGTAGCGCGAGCCGGCGAAACCCCACAGCAGCCGGAACACGATGAGCGCCAGGATCGCGTAGCCCGACCACATGTGCCAGTTCATCCAGTTGCCGCCGACCTGCGCGGTCACGACCGAAAAGACGACCAGCGCTACCAGCGACCAATGGAACAGCCGCGTCGGCAGGTCCCAGATTCGCACGCGTGTCATTCGGCTCGAGGCGGGGCGCGATGACGGGGCGGGACGCGTCGACTGCAGGCTTCGTGCGCGATGCCATCGGCGAGCGGCGGAACGTTCAGGGAACGATCTGCTGCTCCTCTTCCTTTTTGACCGGCTTGACCAGGTCCTCGCGCTTGACGCCGAGATACATCGCGATCGCGGCGGCGACGAACACCGACGAATAGATGCCGAACAGGATGCCGATCGTCAAGGCGAGTGCGAAGTAGTGCAGCGCCGGACCGCCGAAAAAGAGCATCGCCAGCGTCATCATCAGGGTCGAGCCGTGCGTGATCATCGTGCGCGAGATCGTCGCGGTGATCGCCGAGTCGATCACCTCGGTGACGCTCGCCTTGCGCATCGTGCGGAAGTGCTCGCGCACGCGGTCGAAGATGATCACCGACTCGTTGACCGAGTAGCCGAGCACCGCGAGCACGGCGGCCAGCACCGGCAGCGAGAATTCCCAGCCGAAGATCGCGAACATGCCGACCACCAGCACCACGTCGTGCAGGTTGGCGACGATCGCCGCGACCGAAAACTTCCACTCGAAGCGGAACGCCAGGTAGGTCATGATGCCGATGCAAACCATCAGCAGCGCGAGCGCGCCGTCGTGCGCGAGCTCCTCGCCGATCTGCGGGCCGACGAACTCCACGCGCCTGAGCTCGACCGCGGGATCCTGCGCCTTGAGCTGCGCCATCACCTGTTCGGCCTGCTGCCCCGAGCTGAAGCCTTCCTTGACCGGCAGCCGGATCAGCACGTCGCGCGAGGTGCCGAAGTTCTGCACCTGGCTCTCGCCCCAGCCCTTGGCTTCGATCGCCGCGCGGATCTTCGGCAGATCGGCCGCCTGCGGATACGAGACCTCCATGACCGTGCCGCCGGTGAACTCGATCGACAGGTTCAGTCCGCGCACCGCCAGGAAGCCGACGGCGACCAGAAACGTGATCACCGAGATCGCGTTCAGGATCAGCGCGTAGCGCATGAACGGAATCGTGCGGCGGATCCGGAAGAATTCCATTCAATGCTCCTGCGCCGCGCGGCGAGCCGTCGGCGCGAAACGTCCCGCGCGCGCGCGCGGAGCGAACGCCCCGAGCCGGGCGAGCGGTGGGAGAGTCCGACGACTCAGAAGGTGTGAATCTTTCCGCTGCGCGGCGCGCTGGCGTCGTTGGGCGGTGCTCGGGCCGCGCCGATCCACTTGATATATCTCGACCCTGCGCTCAGTGCGCCTAGCCAGCGGACCGCTCGCGACGAAATCTTCACACCTTCTCAGAACCATCGACACGGTCTCACTTGCCGGCCGCTGCGCCCGGCTTCCACACCTGGCCGATCGACAGGCCGGCGAGCCGCTTGCGCGAGCCGTAGACGAGGTTGACGATGCCGCGCGAGACGAACACCGCCGAGAAGATCGACGTCAAAATGCCCAGGCAGTGCACGACCGCGAAGCCGCGCACCGGGCCGGAGCCGAGCAGGAACAGGAAGATGCCGGCGATCAGCGTCGTGACGTTCGAGTCGAGGATCGTCGCGAACGCCTTCTCGTAACCCTGCGCGATCGCCTGCTGCGGTGTGGCGCCGCGGCGCAATTCCTCGCGCACGCGCTCGTTGATCAGCACGTTGGCGTCGATCGCCATGCCGAGCGTCAGCGCGATCGCGGCGATGCCCGGCAGTGTGAGCGTGGCCTGCAGCAGCGACAGCAGCGCGATCAGCAGCATCACGTTGACCGACAGCGCGATGACCGAGATCAGGCCGAAAACCGCGTAGTAGGCGATCATGAAGACGGCGATCCCGGTGAAGCCGTAGACGGTCGCGCGGAACCCGGCACGGATATTCTCCGCGCCCAGGCTCGGGCCGATCGTGCGTTCCTCGACGATCTCCATCGGTGCGGCCAGCGCGCCGGCGCGCAGCAGCAGCGCCAGATCGTTGGCCACGCTCGGGCTGTCCAGCCCCGTGATCTGGAAGCGCGATCCGAACTCGCTCTGGATCGTCGCCACCGTCAGAACCTCGCCCTTGCCCTTCTCGAAGAGCACGACCGCCATCGGCTTTTTCAGGTTCTCGCGCGTGACCTTGCGCATCACGCGGCCGGCGGCCTCGTTCAGCTCGACCGACACGGCGGGCCGCTGGTTCTCGTCGAAGGTCGCCTGCGCGCCTTCGAGCTGCTGGCCCGAGAAGATGACTTCCTTCTTCAGCACGACCGGCGCGCCGCGCCCGACCGTGAAGCGCTCCGACCCGAATGGCACCGGCGCGTTGCCCAGCACCGCGGCCTGCCCCTCGGCGCTGATGTCGACCAGGCGCGCCTCGAGCGTGGCGGTGCGGCCGATGATGTCCTTGGCGCGCGCGGTGTCCTGCACGCCCGGCAGTTGCACGACGACGCGGTCGGCGCCCTGCTGCTGGATCACCGGCTCGGCCACGCCGAGCTCGTTGATCCGGTTGTGCAGCGTGGTGATGTTCTGCTTCAGCGCGTTGTCCTGCACGGTCTTGATCGCCGCCGGCGTCATCGTCGCCACCAGCAGCAGGTCGGCGCCGGCGGCGTCCTCGCGCAGCGCCAGCTCGTTCAGGTTGTCGCGGATCACACCGCTCGCCCTGGCGCGCGTTTCGGCGTCGCGGAACCGGATCTCGATCTGCTGGCCGTTGCGCACGATGCCCGCGTGGCGGACGTCCTGCTCGCGCAGCAGCGTGCGCAGGTCGCCGACCAGCGAATCGAGCCGCTTGTTGACCGCCTCGGCGGTGTTCACCTGCATCAGGAAGTGCACGCCCCCGCGCAGGTCGAGCCCGAGGTACATCGGCAGCGCGTGGATCGACGCCATCCAGCGCGGCGACGTCGACAGCAGGTTCAGCGCGACGACGTAGGCGGGGTCGGCCGCGTCCGGATTGAGCGCCTTTTCGAGCACATCCTTCGCCCCGAGCTGGATGTCGGTGTCGCGGAAACGCACGCGCACCGTCGTGTTCAGGCCGACCTGGTCGAGGAAGGCGCCGTCGTAGGCGATGCCCGCATCCTTCAGCGCCGACTCGACGCGCGTCAACACGGCCGCATCGACCTTGACGGTGGCTTTCTGCGACGACACCTGCACCGCGGGTGACTCGGGGAACAGGTTCGGCACCGAATACAGCGCGCCGAACGCGAGCGCGACCGCGATGACGATGTACTTCCAGAGCGCGTAGCGGTTCATCGGGCGGATGGCGCTGCGGGACGGCCGACGACCGTACGAGCGCGAACGGCCGCGCATTCGGCAGGACGGGTGCCGGTGGCTGACGTCAGGCGGGCGCGCATCACAGAGACTTCATCGTGCCCTTGGGCAGCAGCGTCTGCACCGCCATTTTCTGCACCGAGATCTCGATCGGCTTGTCGCCAGCACTGGCGATCTGCAGCGTGACGTACTGGTCGGACAAGTCGGTGATCTTGCCGACGATGCCGCCCGCGGTCAGCACCTCGTCGCCCTTGGCGAGTCCGTCGACCATCGCCTTGTGCTCCTTCTGGCGCTTGGTCTGCGGGCGGATCAGAAGGAAGTAGAAGACGACGAAGATCAGGACCATGAAGCCGATCGAGGTCAGCATCGATTCGGCCCCGGGCTGGGCGGCGGGCGCGGTCTGAGCGAGCGCGTCGGAGATGAAGAACATGCTTGGCTCCAGGGCCGCGCATACGCGGCCGATCGTTGCGGCAGAGCGCCACCTCCCGCGGCGCGGGTGCGGCTTTGGAAAGCGGCGGATTATAGCCAGCGCCCTCGACCGCGCGGGCGCACCGGAGGGTATCCAGCACCGAGACACCGAGTGCACCGCGATAAGCCAAAACCCATCTCTTTGTCTCTGTGCCTCCGTGGTGAATCGTTGCGCCTTCGTCCGCCGCGGTTCGATCACAGAGAGAGGCACAGAGCAAAGCCAGGCGCCTTCTCGGTGTCTCGGTGGTCATTGAGGATTACCCAATCTCGTGACACCGCCGCCTCGGGAGCCCGCTTCGCCCGCGCGGTCGCCGCTTCCGTGATCCCGAGCAGCGCGAGGGATCACGGCGTTGCGAGCGGGAGAGATTCCTCGCCTTCGGCTCGGAATGACAAGAGACTTCGGCTCGGAATGACAAGAGACTTCGGCTCGGAATGACAAGAAACTTCGGCTTGGAATGACAAGCGACTTTGGCTCGGAATGACGAGAAACTTCGGCTCGGAATG
>JBBIJJ010000037.1:0-22631 GCA_037446035.1 Burkholderiales bacterium | reverse complement strand
ATCACACTTTCTCAGTCGCGGCCGAACAATTCGTTGACCTGCTGCGTTACGCGCACGAACGTCGTGCGCTTGCTGAGTTCCTTGAGCCGCCGCGCGCCGACGTAGGCGCACGCCGAGCGCACGCCGCCCAGGATCTCCTGAACGGTGCCGGCGACCTCGCCGCGATACGGCACCAGCACTTCTTTGCCTTCGGCCGCGCGGTATTCGGCGACCCCGCCGGCGTAGCGCTCCATCGCGGCCCTGCTGCTCATGCCGTAGAAACGCTTGAACCGCTCGCCGCCGCGTTCGATCAGTTCGCCGCCGGACTCGGCGTGGCCGGCGAACATGCCGCCGAGCATCACGAAGTCGGCGCCGCCGCCGAAGGCCTTGGCGACGTCGCCCGGCGTCGAGCAGCCGCCGTCGGCGCAGATCAGTCCGCCGAGCCCATGCGCGGCGTCCGCGCATTCGATCACCGCGGAAAGCTGCGGATAACCCACACCGGTCATCTTGCGCGTCGTGCAGACCGAGCCCGGTCCGATGCCGACCTTGACGATGTCGGCGCCCGACAGGATCAGCTCCTCGGTCATTTCGCCGGTGACGACGTTGCCCGCCATGATCACGAGCTGCGGCCAGGCGGCGCGGATGCGCTGCACGAAGGTCGCGAACGCCTCGTGGTAGCCGTTGGCCACGTCGATGCAGACGTAGTGGATCACGTCCGGACCGGCGGTCTGCATCACGCGTTTGAACTTCTCTTCGTCGGCCCGCGTGATGCCGATGGAATAAAACGCCGCGGACTTGCGTTCGAGCGTGCGGAAGAACTCGACGTACTGCTCGACCGCGTAGTGCTTGTGCAGAGCGGTCGACAGGCCGAAGCGGTCGAGCGCGCGCGCCATCTCGAACGTGCCGGTCGTGTCCATGTTGGCCGCAACGATCGGAATGCCGTGGTACTTGACCGGCGCGTGACGGAAGGTGAACTGGCGCGTGATGTCGACGTCCGAGCGCGAGGTCAGCGTCGAGCGTTTCGGACGGATCAGCACGTCCTTGTAGTCGAGCTTGACTTCGTGTTCGATGTGCATGGCGACACCTCCTGTCCGGCAGCCGGTGCGGACGCAAAAAACGCCGGCCCCGAGGTGGGGTCCGGCGTTGCCGCATTGTAGTCCCGCGCCGCGGGAACGCCGACGGCGCGCCCGGGGTCAGACGTAAGCTTTGCGCCCTGCTGCGACGACCGAGTCCCGAACGAACAACACAGCCGATCCTCCGACGACCCCGATGCCGACGACCCGTGATCCCTGGAGTGCCGCGCGCGCTGTCGCGCCGTCCGAAATCACGCCGCGCGCCGTTTGGATGCGCCGGCGCGAGCTGCTGCGGGCCGCTGCGGCCGCCGGGCTGGCGCTCGCCGCTTCGCGTGGATCCGCGCAGCCGGCCGACGCGCGCAAGCTGCCCGCGAAGCCCGGGCCGTACTCGACGATGGAGAAGCCGACGCCGTACAAGCTGATCACCGAGTACGTCAACTTCTACGAGTTCGGCACCGAAAAGGACGAACCGCCGAAGTACGCGCCAAAGCTACTGCGCACGCGGCCGTGGACCGTTCGGGTCGAAGGCGCGGTGAACAAGCCTCGCACGTTCGACATCGACGAGCTGCTCAAGCTGGCGCCGCTCGAGGACCGCGTCTACCGGCTGCGTTGCGTGGAGGCGTGGTCGGCGGTCGTGCCTTGGGTCGGTTACCCGCTGGCGGAACTGGTGAAGCGCGTCGAGCCGACCGGCAACGCCAAGTTCGTCGAGTTCACCACGCTCGCGGATCCGCAGCAAATGCCGGGACTTCGTTCGCCGGTCATCGACTGGCCGTACACGGAAGGACTGCGGCTCGATGAGGCGATGCATCCGCTGACGTTGCTTGCCTTCGGTCTGTACGGAGAAGTGCTGCCGAACCAGAACGGCGCGCCGGTGCGCATCGTCGTGCCGTGGAAGTACGGATTCAAGAGTGCGAAGTCGATCGTGCGGATCCGCTTCGTCGAGAAGCAGCCGCTGAACAGTTGGCAGAAGGCCGCGCCCAACGAGTACGGCTTCTACTCGAACGTCAATCCGACGCGCGATCACCCGCGCTGGAGCCAGGCGACCGAACGCCGCCTCGGCGAGGACGGCCTATTCACCAAGCGGCGGCCGACGCTGATGTTCAACGGCTACGCCGAGCAGGTCGCGTCGCTGTACGCCGGCATGGACCTGCAGAAGTTCTACTGATGCGGCCGGCGACCGACGCGCGCGCACTTTCGCGACTGCCGCGGGTGCCGGCGGCGCTGCCGGCGCCGACGTTCGCGCGCGTTCGCGTCGCGCTGTTCGCGCTCGCGCTCGTTCCGCTCGCGCGGCTCGTGTGGCTCGCGGTGACGGACGGGCTCGGCGCGAATCCGGTCGAGTTCGTGGTGCGCTCGCTCGGCACCTGGACGCTCGTGCTCCTGTGCGTCACGCTCGCTGTCACGCCGCTGCGCTGGGCGACCGGATGGGCATGGGTGCTGCGGCTGCGGCGCATGTTGGGACTGTTCACGTTCTTCTACGCGACACTGCACCTGCTCGCGGTCGCCGGCGTCGATCTGGGCTTCGACTGGGCCACCATCGTCAAGGACATCGCAAAGCGGCCGTTCATCACCGTCGGCTTCGCCGCTTACGTGCTGCTGATCCCGCTGGCAGCGACCTCGACCAACGCGATGGTGCGCGCGCTTGGCGGACGCAACTGGCAGCGGCTGCACCGGCTCGTGTATGCGATCGCGCCGCTGGCGATCCTGCACTACTGGTGGCACAAGGCCGGCAAGAACGACTTTGCGCAGCCCACGGTTTACGCCGTCATCATCGGGCTGCTGCTCGGCGTGCGGCTGGTGCGCTGGAGCAGGCAGCGGCGGCCGGCGCGCTAGGGCAGCACCGACTCGCCGGCGAACAGTTCCTCGACGCGCTCGCGCCGCCGCACGCAGTAGGCGCGATCGCCGTCGACGATCACTTCGGCGGCGCGGCCGCGCGTGTTGTAGTTCGACGCCATGCTCATGCCGTAGGCGCCGGCGCTCATGACCGCCACGAGATCGCCGGGTGCGAGCGCGAGCGTGCGGTCGCGCGCGAGCCAGTCGCCGGATTCGCACACCGGGCCGACGACATCGCACGCGAGCGCGTCCGAATCGCGCGGCCGCACCGGCCGTACGTCCATCCATGCGTCGTATAGCGCCGGGCGCATCAGGTCGTTCATCGCCGCGTCGACGATCGCGAAGTTCCTTTCCGTGCCGCGCTTGACGACGATCGTGCGCGCGAGCAGCGCGCCGGCGGCACCGACGATCGAGCGGCCCGGTTCGACCAGGATCGTCTTGTCAGCATGACCGCGCGCGTCCACGCGTGCCAGCAGTGCGGCGATCAGCTCGCCGATGGCGGGCGGGTCCTCGTCGCGATAGCGAATGCCGAGCCCGCCGCCGAAGTCGACGTGGTGCAGGCGGATGCCGTCGTGCTGCAGCTCGTCGACCAGATCGAGCACGAGATCGGCTGCATCGACGTAGGGTTGCAATTCGGTGATCTGCGAGCCGATGTGGCAGTCGATGCCGACGATCTCGACGTGCGCCATCGCCGCTGCGCGGCGATACAGCGCCAGCGCATCGCTCCAGGCCACGCCGAACTTGTTGCCTTTGAGCCCGGTCGCGATGTAGCGGTGCGTCTTCGGATCGACGTCCGGATTGACGCGCACCGACACGGGCGCGCGCCGGCCGAGCCGCGCGGCCACGCGCTCGATCATCGCCAGCTCGGCCTCCGATTCGAGGTTGAAGCACAGAATGTCGGCGGCGAGCGCTTGCGCGATCTCGTCTTCGGTCTTGCCCACACCCGAAAAGACGACCTTGCGCGGGTCGCCGCCGGCGGCGCGCACGCGCGCCAGTTCGCCGCCGGAGACGATGTCGAAGCCGGCGCCCAGCCGCGCGAGCAGGTCCAGCACCGCGAGGTTCGAGTTGGCCTTCATCGCGTAGCAGACGAGCGCGGATCGTCCCGCGAGGGCGTCGCGGTACGCGCGAAACGCCGCTTCGATCGCCGTCCGCGAGTACACGTACGTCGGCGTGCCGAAGCGTTGCGCGATCGTTTCGAGCGAGACGCGCTCGCAGTGCAGCACGCCGTCGCGCAGCGCGAAGGCGCCGACGGCCGGACTCGACGGACTCATTTCTTCTCGTCGGTCGACGCCGGCACGTCCGGCGTGCTGCGCGTCGGCGGCGGTGCCGGCGGTTTCGGCGGATACGGCCAGGTCGCGCCCTTGGGATAGCCGGGCAGATACAGCGGGCCCTTCTGCCCGCAGGCGGCGAGCGACCAGGCCAGCGCCGCAGCCAATACAATCGTGCGCGTGCGACCGAGCATGCGGGCAATCTAACACGTGTCGATCAGATGACCGAATCCGAGTTCCTCGAGCTTGCCGAGCGCACGCTCGACGCGATCGAAGCAGCCGTCGAGTCGGCGCCGATCGACGTCGAGGTCACGCGCGCCGGCAACGTCCTGACGCTGGAGCTCGCCGACGGTTCCCGTGTCGTCATCAACAGTCAGGCACCGATGCAGCAGATCTGGGTCGCCGCCAGGAGCGGCGGCTTCCACTACGAGCGGCGCGAAGACGCGTGGCGCGACACGCGCGACGGCACGGAGCTGTTTGCCGCACTGTCGCGCATCCTTTCGGCGCAAGGTGCGACGCCGGTGGTGCTGCGGCCGCGCGCCTGATCAGAAGATCTGGTCGCGTACCTGCTCGTTTTTCTTCTGCTCTTCCGGCGGCAGCCCGTCTTCGAGACCGACGCTGGCAACGCCCTGACCGGGTGGATACTCCACGTAGTAGACCTCGCCGCCGATCGCGGTCACGCCTTCGGGCATCGCCATGATCTGCTCGGGGCGGTCGCGCAGCGCCACGCTCATGTATGACAGCCAGATCGGCAGCGCCAGCCCGCCGCCGGTTTCGCGCTCGCCGAGCGGGCGCGGCTGATCGAAGCCCATCCAGCCGACCGCGACCAGGCCGCCGCCGAAGCCTGCGAACCAGGCGTCGTGCGTGTCGTTGGTGGTCCCCGTCTTGCCAGCGATGTCCGAGCGCTTCAGCGACGTCGCGCGCGCGGCCGTGCCGTAACGGGCGACGTCGCGCAGCATGCTGTCCATGATGAAGGCGTTGCGTGCCTCCAGAACCCGCTGGCTCTCGTCGCCGGCTCTCAATGGCTGCGCCTCCATCAGCACCTTGCCGTCGGCCTCCGTCACGCGGCCGATCAGGTACGGCCGGATCCGGTACCCCCCGGTGGCGAATACCGCGTAGCCGGTGAGCATCTGCCATGGCGTGACCGAGCCGGCGCCGAGCGCCATCGTCAGGTAGGCGGGATGTTTGTCGGCTTCGAAACCGAAACGCGTGATGAACGACTGCGCGTACTGCGGCGTGATCGCCTGCAGGATGCGGATCGACACCAGGTTCTTGGACTTCGCCAGTCCCTGGCGCATGCGCATCGGCCCTTCGAACTTGCCGTCGTAGTTGCGCGGCTCCCAGCCCTGGCCGCCTGTCATGGCCGGGTCGACCGTCAGCGGCGCGTCGTTGATCAGCGTGCTCGGCATGAAACCTTTTTCGAGCGCCGCCGAGTAGACGAACGGCTTGAAACTCGAACCAGGCTGCCGCCAGGCCTGTGTCACGTGGTTGAACTTGTTCAGGTTGAAGTCGAAGCCGCCGACCAGTGCGCGGATCGCGCCGTCGGCGGCGTTGGCCGCGACGAAAGCCGCCTCGACCTGCGGCAGTTGCGTGATCTCCCACGCCCCTTGCGCGTTTTGCGTCACGCGGATCACCGCGCCCGGAACGATGCGCCGCGTCGGTTGCGCCTTCGGTTCGAGCGAACGCGCGGCAAAGCGCAGTCCGGCCCCCTGTATGTTGATCGTCGCGCCACCTTGCAGCACGGCCCTGACGAGCCTGGGCGACGCTTCGAGCACGACGGCCGGATACAGGTTCGGACTGTCGATCGCCTCGACCAGCGCATCCTCGATGCGCTGTTCGCGGACCTGCTCGTCCTTCGCGAGCTCGATGAAAGCTTCCGGTCCGCGGTAGCCGTAGCGGCGGTCGTACTCGAGCACCTGCGCGCGCAGACCGTCATATGCCGCCTGCTGGTCGGCGCTGACCAGCGTCGTGTAGACGTTCAGTCCGCGGGTGTACGTCTCCTCGCGGAACACGTCGAACATCAGCTGGCGCGCCATCTCGGCCGCGAACTCAGCGTGCAGCCGGTGGCGGCCGTCGGGCTGCGACGCCGCCATCGCCGCGGGGCGCTGCCTGAACTCTTCCTTGACTGCCGCGTCGTGGGTTTTCTGATCGATGAACCCGAGCGCGAGCATGCGCGACAGCACGTACTGTTGCCGCGCCTTCGCGCGGCGCGGGTTGACCCAGGGATTGAAAGCGCTCGGCGCCACCGGCAGGCCCGCGAGCGTGGCGGTCTCGGCGACGGTGAGATCCTTCAGCTTCTTGCCGAAGTACACCTGTGCGGCCGCCGAGAATCCGTAGGCGCGCTGCCCGAGGAAGATCTGGTTGATGTAGATCTCCAGGATGCGGTCCTTCGGCAGCGTCGACTCGATTTTCAGCGCGAGCGCGATCTCGTAGATCTTGCGGATGTAGCTGCGCTCTGAGCTCAGGAAGAAGTTGCGCGCGACCTGCATCGTGATCGTGCTGCCGCCCTGGCCACGGCGACCCGAGGTGAAATTGGCGAACGCTGCGCGCGCCAGCCCGGCGTAATCGACGCCGCTATGCTGGTAGAAGCGATCGTCCTCGGCCGCGAGGATCGCCTGCTTGAGCCGCTCGGGAACGTCCTTGATCTGGACGTAATCGCGTCGCTCCTCGCCGAACTCGCCGATCAGCACCCCGTCGCTGGTCCACACGCGCAAAGGGATCTTGGGCCGGTACTCGGTCAGCGCATCGATCGGCGGCAGGTTCGAGTACGCCACCGCAAACACGAAGACGAGCAGCAGTCCGGCCGCCACCGTGCCGCCCAACGCAAGCGCCGCGCCGTACAGCACGATGCGACCGCCGAGCGTCGTCGCCCAGGCGCGCAGCCGAGCACCGATACCGGGGCTGTTCGTTGCGGAGGACACGTGGATTGGATCGCTCGCGATCGCGACCGGTCAACTCGGGGCTGCGGGCGCCCGCGAGGCGGCGGTGAAGGGACGCGAATTATAGGCAACGCGTCCCCGCACATTGACGACGCGCCGCTGGCGCGATTGGCGCGTGCATCGACGCATACAGCAATCGATGCCGGAATACCCAAAACCGGTCACTGTTCGTCCGTTCTCACGTCTTGTGCTCGCTTACAGTCTGTTGTTAGCATCTCACGTACCGTCCAATAATTCAGCGGTAAACGCGCGAAAAATAAAGAAATTTGAGGAGTCCGGCCCGCTCTTTTCGGAGGATCGACGGGTGGGTGCCAACGCCGGTTGTCGGTAAGTTAATACTGCACGACAGGTTCCATCCAACTTCGAGTCGATTGCCACCACGGGAGCGCCGCCTTGGCCTTCGAGTTGCCCTTCACGTCGAAAGCGCCGCCGCTGATCGGTCTGGACATCGGTTCATCCAGCGTGAAGATCGTCGAGCTGTCGGATGCCGGCGGCGGCGTGATTCGGCTGGAGCGCTACTCGATCGAGCCGCTGCCACGCGGTGCGGTCGTCGACGGCAACATCGACAAGATCGACGTCGTCGCCGAGGCGGTCAAGCGCGCCTGGCGGCGCGCGGGCTCGCGCATCAAGAACGTGGCGATGGCGCTGCCGGCTTCGGCCGTGATCACCAAGCGGATCGCATTGCCGGCGAACCTGCGCGAAGAAGAACTCGAGATGCAGGTCGAAAGCGAGGCCAACCAGTACATCCCTTTCGCGCTCGACGAGGTGAGCCTGGACTTCCAGGTGCTCGGTCCGATTCCGAACGCGCCGGATGACGTCGAGGTGCTGATCGCCGCGTCGCGCAAGGAAAAGGTCGAAGACCGGATGGCGGTCGCCCAGGCGGCCGGGTTGAAGCCGGTCGTCGTCGACGTGGAGTCGTACGCGATGCGCGCGGCACTCGAGCGGTTGATCGAACAATTGCCCAACGGCGGCGAAGGGCTCGTGATCGCGGTGTTCTACATCGGTGCGAACACGACCAGCGTGACGGTCATGCACGACGGCGAGGCGATCTACGAGCGTGAGCAGCCGTTCGGCGGCCAGCAGCTGACCGGCGACATCGCGCGCACTTACGGCATCCCGGCCGAAGAGGCCGAGCAGAAAAAGCGCAGCGGCGACCTGCCGGCGAACTACGAGAACGAGGTGTTGCGTCCGTTCATCGACACCGCGGTGACCGAAATCACGCGCGCGCTGCAATTCTTCTTCACGTCGACCCCGTACACGCGCGTCGACCAGATCATGCTGGCTGGCGGCTCGGCCGTGATCACAGGGCTGGCGGACGCGCTGATGGAGCGCGCGCAGGTGCCGACCTCCGTGATCTCGCCGTTCAAGGGCATGGAAATCGCGGCGAGCGTGCGCGAAAAGCAGCTTCGGCTCGACGCGCCGGCGCTGCTGACGCCGTGCGGGCTGGCGATGCGGAGGTTCGATAAATGAGAATCCGCATCAACCTGCTGCCGCACCGCGAGGCGCGGCGCGAGCGGCAGAAGAAGACCTTCTACGCGCTGACGATGCTCAGCCTCGTCGCGGGGATCGCCCTGGTCGGGCTCGTGTGGTCGGTGCTGCAGGGCTACATCGGCGCGCAGCAGGAGCGCAACCAGTACATCGAGAACGAAAACCGTAAGCTCGACGTGCAGATCAAGGAGATCGCCACGTTGCGCCAGGAGATCGAGGCGCTACGGGCGCGCCAGCGCGCGGTCGAAGACCTGCAGGCCGACCGCAATCAGCCCGTTTACCTGTTGGACGAGCTGACCAAGCAGACGCCGGAAGGCATCTACCTGCGCGCGATCAAGCAGGAGGATCGCAAGGTCAACGTCACCGGGTGGGCCGCGTCGAACGAACGCGTCTCGGAGTTCCTGCGCAACCTGCAGAACAACTCCAAGTACCTCGAGCGACCGGAGCTGGTGGAGATCAAGATCGCCGGGCAGACGCCGCAGAACGTGCAGCGCCGGCTTTTCGAGTTCTCGCTGAATTTCTTCCTGCGGCCCACCCCCGAGCGCGCCCAGCTTCAGCAGGCGGCCCGGGCCCCCGCGCAGCGTCCGGGCCAGCCCGCGCCGGGCGCGGCGCCGAAGAAGCAGTAACGCGGCCACAGCGACGAGGAGAGCATGGCCAACGCCCGCGACATCGTGTCCCAGTTCCAGGGCCTGACGCTCGAGAACGTCGGCACCTGGCCACTGCTGCCGCGCGTGACCGTATGGCTAGTGGCGATCGTGGTCTGCGGCGTGCTGGGCTGGTTCCTGCTGTGGAGCAAACAGGTCGAGGAACTGGAGCGGCTGCGGCAGGCCGAGACGCAGCTCAAGGACCAGTACAAGAGCAAGCTGCAGCAGGCGATCAACCTCGAGGAACTGCGCAAGCAGAAGGAGCAGGTCAGCCAGTACGTGTTGACGCTGGAAAAGCAGCTGCCGAGCAAGGCGGAGATGGACGCGCTGCTGTCCGACATCAACCAGGCCGGCATCGGACGCGGCCTGCAGTTCGAACTCTTCCGTCCCGGGCAGACGAACCTGAAGGAGTACTACGCCGAGCTGCCGATCGCGGTGAAGGTGTCGGGTCGCTATCACGATCTGGGCGCGTTCACCAGCGATATCGCCAATTTGCCGCGGATCGTGACGCTGAACAATCTGCAGATCCAGACCGGCAAGGACGGGACGCTGTCGCTGGACGCCACCGCCAAGACCTTCCGCTACCTGGACGAAGAGGAACTCGCGGCCCAGCGCAAGGCGCGCCAGGCGGCTGCGGCAAAGAAGTGACGGATCGTCGATGAGAATCCTCTGCTTGACGCTGTGCCTTGCCGCGGTCGCGTTCGTCGCCGGCTGCGGTTCGTCCGACGAGAAACAGATCCAGCAGTGGATGGCCGAGGTCAAGGCGTCGATGAAGCCGACGACGCAACCGGTGCCGGAGCCGAAGGAGTTTTCGCCGTACGCCTACGAGGGGCGCGGCGCGGTCGATCCGTTCGATCCGCAGAAAATCGCGATGGCGGTCGCGCGCCAGCAGCAGGCCCGCGTCTCGGCCTCGGCGATCAAGCCCGATCTGGAGCGCCGGCGCGAAACGCTGGAAGGATTCCCGCTCGATCAGATCCGCATGGTCGGCATGATGCGGCAGGCCGGAGCCAACGTCGCTTTGCTCGAAACCAGCGGCGCGACGCATCTGGTGCGCGTCGGCAACTACGTCGGGCAGAACTTCGGTCTGATCACCCGCATCACGGAAACCGAAGTCCAACTCAAGGAAATCGTGCAGGACGCCGCCGGCGAGTGGGTCGAGCGGCCCGCCAAACTCGAATTGCAGGAGGCTGCGGCACGCCAGCAGCCGGGGAGCAAGCGATGAGGATCTCGATGAAAACCTTGTGGAGCGCGGCGGCGTTCGGCTGGTGCGCCGCCTTGTCGCTGTTGCCGTCGGGCGCCTGGGCGCAGGCTGCTGCGGCGAGCAACAGCATCGATCGCATCGATGCGACCCAGACCGGTACCAGCGTCGTGCTGACGATCCAGCTGAAGGACGCCGCCCCGGGCGTGCCGCCGAGCTTTTCGGTCGCCAATCCGGCGCGCATCGCGATCGACCTGCCGCAGACGATCAACAACCTGGGCAAGAACCTGGTCGAGATCAACCAGGGCGACCTGCGGTCGGTCAACGTCGTGCAGGCGCAGGGCCGCTCGCGGGTCGTGCTGAACCTGCGGCGACAGGTCACTTACGCGATCACCGCCGACCGCAACACGATCCAGGTCGCCCTCGGCGCATCGGCCGACACGAGCACCTTCCGCGCGGCCGAGGCGCCGGCTGCAGCACCTGCGGCGGCGCCGGCCGAAACGGTGCGAACGCTGCGCGGCATCGACTTCCGCCGCGGGGCCGAAGGCGAAGGCCGCGTGGTCGTCGACCTGTCGGATCCGAACACGAGCGTCGACATCCGCCAGCAGGGGCAGACGGTGGTCGTCGACTTCCTGAACACCGCGCTGCCGGAGGCGCTGCGCCGCCGGCTCGACGTGACCGACTTCGGCACGCCGGTCGCGCAGGTCAACACGTTCCAGCAGGGCGCCAACGTCCGCATGGTGATCGAGCCGCGCGGCCTGTGGGAGCAGAACGCCTACCAGAGCGACACGCGCTTCGTCGTCGAGGTCAAGCCGGTCAAGGAAGACCCGTCGCGGCTGTTCCAGGGCACGCGCCAGGGCTACCAGGGTGAACGCCTGTCGCTGAACTTCCAGAACGTCGACGTACGCTCGCTGCTGCAGGTCATCGCCGACTTCACGAACCTGAACATCATCACCAGCGACTCGGTGCAGGGTTCGATCACGCTGCGGCTGAAGGACGTTCCGTGGGACCAGGCGCTCGACATCATCCTGCAGAGCAAGGGACTCGACATGCGCAAGAACGGCAACGTGATCATCGTTGCCCCGCGCGACGAGCTGGCCACGAAGGAGAAGCTCGAACTCGAGGCGCGCAACCAGATTGCCGATCTGGAGCCGCTGCGCACCGAGAACTTCGTCGTCAACTACCAGAAGGCCGACGACGTGCGCAAGCTGCTGGTCGACGAGAAGCAGCGGCTGCTGTCCAAGCGCGGCAGCGTCGTCGTCGATCCGCGCACGAATCAACTCTTCGTCCAGGACACGGCCGCCAGGCTCGAGGAAGTGCGGCGGCTGCTCGCGCGCATCGACATCCCCGTTCCGCAGGTGCTGATCGAAGCGCGCATCGTCGAAGCCGACGACAAGTTCAGCCAGAATCTGGGCGTGCGCTTCGGCTTCGCGCGGATCACCAACGGCGAGTGGATCAACGCCGGCGCGGGCAGCGCATTCTCGACGGGCACGGGTACCGGTGCCGGCGGAGCGAACACGATCAACATCGGCAACCGCAGCGTCACGAATCCGAACTTCGTCAACCTGCCGGCCGGTACGATCGGCGGCTTCCAGCCGGGCACCTTCGGGCTGACGCTGTTCAACAGCAGCGTCACGCGGCTGGTCAACCTCGAGATCTCGGCGCTCGAAGCCGACGGCCGCGGCAAGGTCGTCTCCAGCCCGCGCGTGATCACCGCCGACAAGGTCAAGGCGATCATCGAACAGGGCACCGAGATCCCGTACCAGCAGGCGACCTCCAGCGGCGCAACGAGCATCTCGTTCCGCAAGGCCGTGTTGAAGCTCGAGGTGACGCCGCAGATCACGCCCGAGGGCGCGATCTTCCTCGACGTCAAGGTCAACAAGGACAGCCGCGGCCAGGACACCGCGTCGGGTCCGGCGATCGACACGAAGAACGTGCAGACGCAGGTGCTTGTCGAAAACGGCGGCACGGTCGTGCTCGGCGGCATCTACGAACAGAACGAGCGCAACACCGTCACCAAGGTGCCGCTGCTGGGCGACATCCCCGTGCTCGGCCACCTGTTCAAGAACCGCCAGCGCGTCAACGATCGCACCGAGCTGATGATCTTCATCACGCCGCGTGTCGTGTCCGAGCGCGTCACGGCCGCCGTGCGCTGAGCCGCCCAGCCGCATCCCGTCGCAAGGCCGCCCTCGGGCGGCCTTGCCTTTTCCGCGCGCTTCTCGGCTAACCTTGAGCGATGCATGCGCGCTCCGGATCGATCTTCCTGATCGGCATGATGGGCGTCGGCAAGACCACCATCGGTCGGCTGCTTGCGCAGGCGACGGGCCTAGAGTTTGTCGACAGCGATCGCGAGATCGAAGCGCGCGCCGGCGTGTCGGTCGCGACGATCTTCGAGGTCGAGGGCGAAGAAGGCTTTCGTCGGCGCGAAGCGACGCTGCTCGAGGAGCTGACGCAGCGGCGCGGCATCGTGCTTGCCACCGGGGGCGGCGCGGTGCTGCGCGAGGACAACCGCCGCGTGCTGCGCGAGCGCGGGCTGGTCGTGTATCTGCACTCCACGGTCGACGAGATCGTGCGGCGGACCCGGCGCGACAGTGCGCGACCGCTGCTGCAGACCAACAATCCGCGCGCCCGCATCGAGCAACTTCTGCGCGAGCGCGAGCCGCTGTACCGGCAGACCGCGCATCTGAGCTTCCAGTCCGGCAGCGCGAATCCGAAGAAGCTGGCTAGTCGCATCCTCGCACACCCGGACGTGCGCGCCGCGCTCGGCGAGCCCGAATGATCGCGCCCCTTACAATCGGCGCATGCAGCGCGTTCATGTCGATCTGGCCGGCTCGCCGTACGAGATCCACATCGGCGATGGGCTGCTCGACCGGCTCGATACGTTCTGCGCGCCGCTGGCGCCGACCTCGATCCTGATCGTCAGCGACGCGACGGTCGCGTCGCTGTACGGGCAGACGGCGCTGGCGGCAGCGCGTCGCCTCACGACGGCGTCGCTGCTTGAGCTGGCAGGCGGCGAGCAGCGCAAGACGATGGCCACGGTCGAGCGGGTGCTCGATGCGCTGGTCGCCAGCGGGGCTGACCGCGGCAGTCTCGTGGTCGCGCTCGGCGGTGGCGTGGTCGGCGATATCGCGGGATTTGCCGCCGCAATTTACATGCGCGGTGTCCGCTACGTGCAGGTACCGACGACGCTGCTCGCGCAGGTCGATTCGTCGGTCGGCGGCAAGACGGGGGTCAACCATCCGCGCGGCAAGAACCTGATCGGTGCGTTCCATCAGCCGGCGGTCGTCGTCGCCGATACCGGCACGCTGCGCACGTTGCCGCCGCGCGAGCTGTCGGCCGGACTGGCGGAAGTGCTGAAGCACGGTCTGCTGGCGGACGCGGACTACTTCGGGCGAACGGTGCGCGCGCTGCCGCGGCTGCTGGCGTGCGACGGGCCGGCGCTGGCGGAGGCGATCGCGCGCTCCTGCGAAATCAAGGCCGGCGTGGTCGCCCGCGACGAGCGCGAGGCGGGCGAACGCGCGCTGCTGAACCTTGGCCACACCTTCGGCCATGCGATCGAGGCGCTGACCGGTTTCTCCCGCTGGCTGCACGGCGAAGCGGTCGGCTGCGGGCTGTGCCTCGCGGCGGACTTGTCGCGCCGCGTGGGGCTGATCCAGCGCAGCGACGTGCAGCGCGTCGAAGCGGCCGTGGCCGCCGCGCGGCTGCCCACGCGCATCGAAGGGCTGTCGCTGCAAGACGCGCTCGAGTCGATGCGCGGCGACAAGAAAGCGCGGGCCGGGCGCGTGCAGTTCGTGCTACTCGAACGCATCGGTCGCGCGATCGTGCGCACCGTGCCCGAGGAGGCGCTCGCGGCGACGCTCGCCGCCGGCGGCTACCGGTGAGCGCCGAACTCGAAGCGCATCTGGCGCCCTACGCGGCGCATTCGACGGCGACGCGCGGACGTGCGCACCCCGAGCCGCCGGCGGTCGCGCGCAGCGAGTTCCAGCGCGACCGCGACCGCATCATCCATTCGACCGCCTTCCGCCGGCTCGAATACAAGACGCAGGTGTTCGTCAACCACGAAGGCGACCTGTTCCGCACGCGGCTGACGCACTCGCTGGAGGTCGCGCAGATCGGTCGCTCGATCGCCCGCAACCTGCGCGTGAACGAGGACCTCGTCGAGGCGATCGCGCTGGCGCACGACCTGGGTCACACACCGTTCGGGCACGCGGGGCAGGACGCGCTTGCCGAGTGCATGCAGCCGTACGGCGGCTTCGAGCACAACCTGCAGTCCCTGCGCGTGGTCGACGAGCTGGAGGAGCGCTACGGCGGCTTCGACGGGCTGAACCTGTGCTTCGAGACACGCGAAGGGATCTTGAAGCACTGCTCGCTCGACAACGCACGCCGGCTCGGCGCGCTCGGGCAGCGTTTCCTCGAGCGCCGACAGCCCTCGCTCGAAGCGCAGATCGCCAACCTCGCCGACGAGATCGCCTACAACAATCACGACATCGACGACGGTCTGCGCTCCGGCCTGCTGGCGCTGTCGCAGATCGAGGAAGTGCCGATCTTCGCGCGCCATGCACGACAAGTGCGCGCGCAGTTCACCGCGCTGGCCGAGCGCCGCCTGGTCCACGAAACCGTGCGCCGCATGATCAACACGCTGATCCTCGACCTGATTGCCGAGACAAGGCGGCGCATCGGCGAGGCCGCCCCGGACTCGATCGACGCCGTTCGCGCTGCGCCGCCGCTGGTTGCGTTCTCCGACGGCATCCGCCGCGAAGCCGACGAGCTCAAGGGGTTCCTGCGCGACGGCCTGTACCGCCACTACCGGGTCATGCGCATGACCTCGAAGGCGCGACGCATCGTGCGCGAGCTGTTCGCGGCGTTCATGGACGACCCGTGCCTGCTGCCGGCCGATCATCGCCGGCGCGCCGAACGCGACCGTCCGCGCGCGATCGCCGACTACGTCGCCGGCATGACCGACCGCTACGCGATCAAGGAACATCGCCGCCTATTCGCCGTCGGCGAGATCTGAAAAAATGGGGTCAGACACCTTTTTTGGGTGAACCGGCTCCGGATGGCTCGACTTCCCCGGCTGGCTGCCGCCGGCCTGCCGCATCACCTCATCCAGCGCGGAAACGACCGGCAGAGCGTGTTCCGCGAGGACGCCGATTACGCACGCTACCTCGGCTGGCTGCGTGAGATCGCAGCCGCGCACGGGCTTGCCATACACGCGTACGTGCTGATGCCCAATCACGTCCATCTGCTCGTGACGCCGCCAACGGACACGGCGGTCAGCAAGGCGATGCAGGCGCTGGGTCGGCGTTATGTCCGCTGGTTCAACCATAAGTACGGTCGCACCGGCACGTTGTGGGAGGGCCGGTTCCGCTCCACGGTCATCGACGCCGATCGCTATCTGCTGGCGTGCTCGCGCTACATCGAAACGAATCCTGTGCGCGCGGGCATCGTCAACGCGCCCGAGCTGTACCGTTGGTCAAGCTACGCCCACCATGCCGGCATGCACGTCGATCCGCTGATCACCGATCATTCGCTGGTCTGGGCGTTGGGCAACACGCCGTTCGAAAGGCAGCTCGCCTATCGACGTCTCTTTGAAGCGGATTTGCCGTCGGCACTGATCCAGTCGCTTCGAGCGGCGACGAACCGCGGACGCGCGCTTGGCTTGTCGAGCGACGGCAGCGCCGCTTTGGCCGAACCGCGGCCGCGGGGCCGTCCGCGGCGGAGCGGGCGCCAAACAACGACATAGGCAGCATCGGGCTGGTTTTCGCAGGGCTGCCAGATGCGCCACGCATTTACTCTGTCCCCATTTAACTAAACTTCCGCTTCCAGCTGCCCAATAAATGGTGTCTGACCCCATTTTTTCGGGTTGATCTGGCTGTTGCGGCGCAGTACAGTGCACCCTTACACCCGCAAGGCTGTGTCGGCGGGGATTTTCACTAGGTCACGCGCGCAGAACGAGGGGCGAACCATGCATCCGGCCCGGCAAACCCAGACACTCGACGAGGTCACCGCACGCGGGCTGTACGCCCCGGCCCACGAACGCGATGCATGCGGCGTGGGTTTTGTCGCGAACATCAAGGGTAAGGGCAGCCACGCGCTGATCCAGCAGGCGCTGCTGATCCTGCAGAACCTCGATCACCGCGGCGCGGTCGGGGCCGACCCGCTGTGCGGAGACGGCGCCGGCATCCTGATCCAGATCCCGGACCAGTTCTATCGCGAAGAGCTGGCCAAGCAGGGGATCGCGTTGCCGCCGCCCGGCGAGTACGGCGTCGGCATGATCTTTCTGCCGCGCGAAAACGCTTCGCGGCTGGCGTGCGAGCAGGAGTTGGAGCGAACCGTGCGTGCCGAGGGGCAGGTCGTCCTCGGCTGGCGCGACGTGCCGGTCGACCACACGATGCCGATGTCGCCGCTGGTGCGCGAGCGCGAGCCGGTGATCCGCCAGATCTTCATCGGACGCGGCCCGGACGTGATGGTGCCGGATGCGCTCGAGCGCAAGCTGTACGTGATCCGCAAGACCGCGAGCCACAAGATCCAGGCGCTGAAGCTGCAGCATGGCAGGGAATATTTCGTGCCGTCGATGTCGACCCGCACGGTCGTGTACAAAGGGCTGCTACTGGCCGACCAGGTCGGCCGTTACTACCAGGATCTGCGCGACCCGCGCGTCGTCTCGGCGATCGCGCTGGTGCACCAGCGCTTCTCGACGAACACCTTCCCGTCGTGGGAGCTGGCGCACCCGTACCGGCTGATCGCGCACAATGGCGAGATCAACACCGTCAAGGGCAACTTCAACTGGATGCGCGCGCGCGAGGGCGTGATGAGTTCGCCCGTGCTGCGCGAAGACCTGTCGAAGCTGTGGCCGCTGATCTACGAAGGCCAGTCGGACACCGCCTGCTTCGACAACTGTCTCGAGCTGCTGACGATGGCGGGCTACCCGCTCGCGCACGCGGTGATGATGATGATTCCGGAAGCGTGGGAGCAGCACACGCTGATGGACGAGGACCGCCGCGCGTTCTACGAGTACCACGCGGCGATGATGGAACCGTGGGACGGGCCGGCGGCGATCGCCTTCACCGACGGCGTGCGCATCGGCGCCACGCTCGACCGCAACGGGCTGCGGCCGGCGCGCTACGTCGTCACCGACGACGACATGGTCGTGATGGCCTCCGAAGTCGGGGTACTGCCGATCGCCGAAAGCCGCATCGTCAAGAAGTGGCGGCTGCAGCCGGGCAAGATGTTCCTGATCGATACCGAGCAGGGTCGCATCATCGACGACGCCGAGATCAAGGCGCAACTTGCGGCGAGCAAGCCGTACAAGGAGTGGATCAAGCGCATCCGCATCAAGCTCGACGACCTGCCGTCGGCGGCGAAGGAGTCGCGGTCGGCCGCACGGCTCGACGTGCCGCTGCTCGACCGTCAGCAGGCCTTCGGCTACACGCAGGAAGACCTCAAGCTGCTGCTGGCACCGATGGCACTCGAAGGCGAGGAAGCGATCGGCTCGATGGGCAACGACGCTGCGCTCGCGGTGCTGTCGGACAAGAACAAGCCGCTGTACAACTACTTCAAGCAGCTGTTCGCGCAGGTGACGAACCCGCCGATCGACCCGATCCGCGAGCAGCTCGTGATGTCGCTGGTCAGCTTCATCGGTCCGAAGCCCAATCTGCTGGACATCAACAACATCAATCCGCCGATGCGCCTCGAGGTGAGCCAGCCGCTGCTCGATTTCAAGGACATGGCCAAGATCCGGGCGATCGAGAACTTCGCGTCGGGCAAGTTCCGCAGCTTCGAACTGGACATCTGCTACCCGCTGGCCTGGGGCAAGGAGGGCGTGGAGGCACGCCTCGCGTCGCTGTGCGCGCAGGCGGTCGACGCGGTGCGCGCCGGCTACAACATCCTGATCGTCAGCGACCGCAAGGTCGCGCCTGACCAGGTCGCGATCCCCGCACTGCTCGCCACCAGCGCGATCCACCAGCACCTGATCGCGAGCGGGCTGCGAACTTCGACGGGGCTGGTCGTCGAAACCGGCTCGGCGCGCGAGGTTCACCACTTCGCGCTGCTCGCCGGCTACGGCGCCGAGGCGATCCACCCCTACCTGGCGCTGGAAACGCTGATCGACCGCTACGGCGCCGAAAGCAGCGAAGCGGCCGACAAGGCGATCAAGAACTACGTCAAGGCGATCGGCAAGGGACTGCAGAAGGTGATGTCCAAGATGGGCATCTCGACGTACATGTCGTACTGCGGCGCCCAGATCTTCGAGGCGGTCGGCCTGCGCAGGGATCTGGTCGACAAGTACTTTCGCGGCACCGCCAGCAACGTCGGCGGCATCGGCCTGTTCGAAGTGATGGAAGAAGCGGTGCGCATGCATCGGCAGGCGTTCGGCGACGATCCCGTGCTGGCGACGATGCTGGACGCCGGCGGCGAGTATCACTGGCGCGTGCGCGGCGAAGAGCACATGTGGACGCCGGACGCGATCGCCAAACTGCAGCACGCGTCGCGCAGCAACTCGTATCAGACGTACAAGGAGTACGCGCAGATCATCAACGCCCAGAGCCGCCGTCACATGACGCTGCGCGGACTGTTCGAGTTCAAGGTCGACCCAAAGCGCGCGATTCCGCTCGACGAGGTCGAACCGGCGAAGGAAATCGTCAAGCGGTTTGCGACGGGCGCCATGTCGCTCGGGTCGATCTCGACCGAGGCACACACGGTGCTGGCGATCGCGATGAACCGCATCGGCGGCAAGAGCAACACCGGCGAAGGCGGCGAGGACGAGCGCCGCTATGCGCAGGAGCTGCGCGGCATCCCGATCAAGAAGGGCGACACGCTCGCCAGCGTGCTCGGCCGCGACCGCGTCGAAGTCGACATCCCGCTGCAGGACGGCGACTCGCTGCGCTCGAAGATCAAGCAGGTCGCCTCCGGCCGCTTCGGCGTGACGACCGAGTACCTCGTCAGCGCCGACCAGATCCAGATCAAGATGGCGCAGGGTGCGAAGCCCGGCGAAGGTGGCCAGCTCCCGGGCCACAAGGTCAGCGAGTACATCGCCAAGCTGCGCTTTTCGGTGGCGGGCGTCGGTCTGATCTCGCCGCCGCCGCACCACGACATCTACTCGATCGAGGATTTGGCGCAACTGATTCACGACCTGAAGAACGCCAATCCGCAGGCATCGATCAGCGTCAAGCTCGTCTCCGAAGTCGGCGTCGGCACCGTCGCCGCCGGCGTGGCCAAGGCCAAGGCCGACCACGTGACCATCGCCGGCCACGACGGTGGCACGGGTGCGTCGCCGCTGTCCTCGATCAAACACGCCGGCACGCCGTGGGAACTGGGTCTGGCCGAAACGCAGCAGACGCTGGTGCTCAACCGGCTGCGCGGCCGCATCGCGGTGCAGGTCGACGGGCAGATGAAGACCGGTCGCGACGTGGTGATCGGCGCGCTGCTCGGCGCCGACGAGTTCGGCTTCGCGACCGCGCCGCTGGTGGTCGAAGGCTGCATCATGATGCGCAAGTGCCATCTGAACACCTGCCCGGTCGGCGTGGCCACGCAGGACCCGGTGCTGCGACGGCGCTTCGCCGGCCAGCCCGAGCATGTGGTCAACTACTTCTTCTTCGTCGCCGAGGAAGTGCGCGAGATCATGGCGCAGCTCGGCGTGCGCAAGTTCGACGAACTGATCGGCCGCACGGATCTGCTCGACACGAAGAAGGGCATCGACCACTGGAAAGCGAAGGGCCTGGATTTCAGCCGCATCTTCTACATGCCGCCGATGCCGCCCGCGGTCGCGCGCTACAAGTGCGAGGAGCAGGATCACGGACTGGCCAAGGCGCTCGACCACAAGCTGATCGAGCAAAGCCGGCCGGCGCTCGAGCGCGGCGAGCGCGTGAGCTTCATCACGCCGGTGCGCAACGTCAACCGCACCGTCGGCACGATGCTGTCGTCGCTGGTCGCGCGCAAGCACGGCCACGCGGGCCTGCCGGACGACGCGATCCACATCCAGTTCAACGGCACCGCCGGGCAGAGCTTCGGCGCGTTTCTTGCGCACGGCATCACCCTCGACCTGGTCGGCGACGCCAACGACTACACCGGCAAGGGGCTGTCGGGCGGGCGCATCATCGTGCGCTGCCCGAACGACTTCCGCGGCGCGGGCACCGAGAACATCATCGTCGGCAACACCGTGCTGTATGGCGCGATCGCCGGCGAGGCCTACTTCAACGGCGTGGCGGGCGAACGCTTCGCGGTGCGCAACTCGGGCGCCACCGCCGTCGTCGAGGGTACCGGCGACCACGGCTGCGAATACATGACCAAGGGCACCGTCGTCGTGCTGGGTGCGACCGGGCGCAACTTCGCCGCCGGCATGTCGGGCGGCATCGCCTACGTGTTCGACGAGTTCGGCGATTTCGCGAAGAAGTGCAATACCGCGATGGTCGCGCTCGAGCCCGTGCTGCCGAGCGCCGAGCAGCAGGAGCGCATCGACGAGGCGATCTGGCATCTCGGCGAGACCGACGAGTTCCTGCTGCGCGACCTCGTCGAGCGCCACTTCCGGTACACGGGCAGCCTGCGTGCGCGCATGATCCTCGACAACTGGGCCGGCATGCGCGCGCGCTTCGTCAAGGTCTTCCCGCACGAGTACCGGCGCGCGCTGAAGCAGCTCGCCGAGGCGCAGAAGAAAGCCGAGCCGCAGAAGCTCGCGGCCTGACAACCGGTTCGACCACAGAGGCACGGAAACACGGACAACGGCAAGAACACGACTCGGCGCTTCTCTGTGCCTCTGTGTCTCTGTGCTGTGGTGAATGGCGAATTCAAATGGGCAAAGTCACCGGATTCCTCGAATACGCGCGGCTCGAAGAGGCCACCGAGGCGCCGCCGTCGCGCAAGAAGCACTGGCACGAGTTCGTCGCACATCTGACCGACGAACAGGCGGCCATCCAGGGCGCGCGCTGCATGGACTGCGGCATCCCGTTCTGCACGAACGGCTGCCCCGTCAACAACGTCATCCCGGACTTCAACGATCTCGTCTACCGGCAGGATTGGAAGACGGCGCTCGCGGTCCTGCACAGCACGAACAACTTCCCCGAGTTCACCGGACGCGTCTGCCCGGCGCCGTGCGAAGCGGCGTGCGTGCTCAACATCAACAACGACGCGGTCGGCATCAAGTCGATCGAACACGCAATCATCGACAAGGGCTGGGCCGAAGGCTGGGTGCTGCCGCAGCCGCCGCGGGCGAAGACCGGCAAGCGCGTGGCGATCGTCGGCTCGGGGCCGGCAGGCCTGGCGGCCGCCCAGCAGCTCGCGCGCGCCGGCCACGACGTGACGGTGTTCGAAAAGAACGACCGCATTGGCGGGCTGCTCCGCTACGGCATCCCCGACTTCAAGCTCGAAAAATCCCACGTCGACCGCCGCATCGCGCAGATGCAGGCCGAAGGTGTTGCCTTTCGCCCGGGCGTGCTGGTCGGGCGCGGCGGACTCGACGGCGGCGTGACCAACTGGGCGCGCCAGACGATCGACCCGGGCGAACTGCTCGCCGGGTTCGACGCGGTCGTGCTCGCCGGCGGCGCCGAGGTTCCGCGCGATCTGCCGGTGCCGGGGCGCCAGCTGCGCGGCGTGCACTTCGCGATGGAGTTCCTGCCGCATCAGAACAAGATCGTCGCCGGCGACAAGGTCAAGGGCCAGATCGTCGCGACCGGCAAACACGTCGTCGTGATCGGCGGCGGCGACACGGGTTCCGACTGCGTCGGCACCAGCAACCGGCAGGGTGCCGCCAGCGTCACGCAGTTCGAGCTGCTGCCGCAGCCGCCGGCGCAGGAAGACAAGCCGCTGACCTGGCCGTACTGGCCGATCAAGCTGCGCACCTCCAGCTCGCACGAAGAGGGCGCCGTGCGCGACTGGGCGGTGGCGACCAAGCGCTTCAACGACGACGGCAAGGGCAACGTCAAGTCGCTGACGGCCGTGCGCGTCGAGTGGAAAAAGGACGCGGCCAGCGGTCAGATGAAGATGAGCGAGGTGCCCGGCTCCGAGTTCGATCTGCCCGCGGACCTGGTCTTGCTGTCGATGGGTTTCGTGTCGCCGGCAGCCTCCGTGCTGGAGGCGTTCGGCGTCGAGCGCGATGCGCGCGGCAACGCGCGCGCGACGACCGACGGCGCCGGCTGCTACCGGACCAACGTCGACAAGGTCTTCGCGGCCGGCGACATGCGACGCGGGCAGAGCCTGGTGGTGTGGGCGATCCGCGAAGG